>CAZZAW010000066.1:0-661 GCA_964652405.1 uncultured Ramlibacter sp. | reverse complement strand
GCAAGCCTTCGCGGCCTTGAAAAGCTCCTGTTGATCAGCGTCGTCAACTTTGCCGGCGATGCGGCGTCCGACACAGACGCGCAAGATGACGTGATCGGGAAGAACAGCCTCATCAGCCTCACGTGGACCGGAATGGTCTGGTTGCGCCGTGCCTGGGCCGCCCGAGCACGACTCGCCAGCGAAGCCAACATTCGCCTCGTGCACCAGAACATGGTGGAAGAAGAGGACGCCGGCAAAGCAAACGACCCCTTCTGGGTGGAGAACATCAGCACGGTCGATCCGGAAGGCCCGGCACGCCGCGCTGAGCGGATCAAGGCGGTGGCGACGCCTGGTATCGCATCGGTCTTCGATCTGGCGGCGAACGGGAAAAAACGGCGTTGAGGCCGAAAAGAGTCGTTCAAAAGCGGTCCAACCATGCGTTGAGCACCGATAGACGACAAGCCGACCGCCACACACTGAAGTCTCCAACAACACCGCCGTGGCCGGCTGCCACACGTTCCCATGACTGTTTCTCCTCCGGTTGGTCACCTCGCCCTCAGCGTCATCGCTGGGGGCGAGCGTGTCCTGCAGTCGCAGCTGCGCGGCGGCTGGGAGGAACCCCAAGTCCAGCAGCTGCTGCTCGCCGCCCGACAGCGGTATGGCAACGTGGTCTGCACATGTC
>CAZZAW010000065.1:0-11563 GCA_964652405.1 uncultured Ramlibacter sp. | reverse complement strand
GGCCTGGCCCACCAAGCCCGTGCGGCTGGTCGTGCCCTTCGCCCCCGGGGGCTCCACCGACGTGCAGGCACGGCTGCTGGCGCAGGAGCTGCAGAAGTCGCTGGGCCAGAACGTGGTCGTCGAGAACCGGCCCGGTGCCAACGGCAACCTGGGCACGGCGGAAGTGGCGCGGGCGCCCGCCGACGGCTACACGGTGCTGATGGGAGGCATAGGGCCCAACGCCGTGAGCGCCGCGTTCACGCCGCCGCCCAGGTACGACCCGGCACGCGATTTCATCCCGGTGGCCATGACCGCCGTGTCGCCGAACGTGCTGGTGGTCCACCCGTCCTTCAAGGCCAACACCCTGCAGCAGCTGCTCACGGAAGCCCGGGCCCGTCCCGGCCGGCTGGACTACGCTTCGCCGGGCGCCGGGACCTCCAACCACCTGGCCATGGAGCTGCTCAAGCAGAAGGCCAAGGTGTTCATCGTGACGGTGCCGTACAAGGGTTCGGCCCCCGCCATGACCGACGTGATGGCGGGCCAGCTGCCCATGATGTTCAACAACATCGACGTGGTGCTGCCCCACATCCGCAGCGGCAAGCTCAAGCCGCTGGCGATCACCGGCGCGCGGCGCTCGCCCCTGCTGCCCGACGTGCCCACCATGGCCGAGGCCGGCATGCCGGATTTCGCCGTGGGCGCCTGGTTCGGCCTCTTCGTGCCCGCGGGCACGCCCGCTCCCATCGTGCAGCGCCTGCATGCGGAAACGCAGAAGGCGCTGGCCTCGCCCGAGATGAAGGCGCGCTTCGAGGCCATGGGCATCCAGGCCGGCACCCTGGACCAGCCGGCGTTCGCCCGCTTCGTGCTGTCCGAGATCCAGTCCTGGGGCAAGCTGGTGAGGGAAGCCGGTCTGAAGGCCGAATGATCCCTGCAGGCATCGACGGCTCGGTCCGGGTCCGCCAGGTCGACGCCTGGCTGTTGCGCGCGCCGGTGGTGCGCCCCATGGTGACCTCGTTCGCGCGGCTGGCCGAGCGCACCGTGCTGCTGCTGCGCCTGACCGACGCGGACGGCTGCAACGGCTGGGGCGAGGCCTATTGCAACTTCCCGCCGCACGGCGGCGAGCACCGGCTGGCCCTGCTGCGCACCCTGTTCGTGCCCCCGCTGCTGGAGCAGCCGGTGGAATCGCCCGAGGCAGCTTTCGACCGCCTCACCCGCCGCACCGCGGTGCTGGCGCACCAGACCGGCGAGCTGGGTCCCATCGCGCAGTGCATCGCCGCGATCGACATCGCGCTGTGGGACCTGGTGGCGCGCCGCGCCGGCCGGCCGTTGTCGTCGCTGCTCGCGCCGGCGCCGGCCGGCCGCGTGCGCGCCTATGCCACCGGCCTCAGCCCCGAAGGCCTGCAGGAGGCGTTGCGGGCCGAACAGGCCCTGGGCCACCAGGCCTTCAAGCTCAAGGCCGGCTTCGGCCGCAGCACCGACCTGCGCGCCATGCAGGTGGCGCGCGAGACGGTGGGCGATGCGCTGGTGGCGGTGGACGCCAACCAGGCGTGGACGCTGGGACAGGCCATCGAGATGGCCGAGGCGCTGGCCCCCGAGGCGCCGCTGTGGCTGGAGGAGCCGCTGCGCGCGGACGCGCCCGCTTCCGCCTGGAAGGCCCTGCGCGAGTCCAGCGGCATCGACCTGGCGGCCGGCGAGAACCTGTACACCGAGCAGGCCTTCCGCGAACTGGTGGAGCACGGGCACGTGCGCTACATCCAGCCCGACCCGGTCAAGTGGGGCGGCATCACGGGCGTCTCGCGGATCGCGCGGCTGGCCCGCGACGCCGGGCAGGTGTTCTGCCCCCACTACATCGGCAGCGGCCTGGGCTGGATGGCCTGCCTGCACCTGGTAGCGGCCTGGGGTGTGGCCGGCTCGCTGGTGGAGGTGGACCCCAACGAGAACCCGCTGCGCCTGCCGCTGGCGCAGCCCTTCCCGGCACTGGCCCGCGGCGGCTACGCCGTGCCGCAGGGCGCGGGGCTGGGCGCCGAGCCCGACCTGGCCGCCGTGGCGGCGTACGACGTGGCGCGCTTCAGCGAGGCGCGCTGAGGGTTGCTGCCGGCGCGTCAGGCCAGCAAGGCGCGCCGTTGGTCCCGCAGGTTGGCGCCGTCGATGTACTGGTCCAGCACCTCGAGGTCGGCGGCGCGCACGCCCAGCGCCCGGAAGTGGGCGTGCCATCCGTCCACCACGGCCGCCACCTCGGCCGCGATGGCGCGGGCGGCGTCCCGCTTCAGGCCGAAGGACGGCGCCGCGGCGATGGCGCCGTCGACGCTGGACCCCGAGCCGTGCGGGCCGACCTCCATCGCCTGCACGCCCAGCCCCTGGGCGGACGGCACGATGTCGTAGGCCGGTGACAGCCACCACGAGCCCTGCGGATCGCGCAGCAGCGCGTGGTTCTTCTCGTGGTCGTCGGTGTTGTCCACGAGGATGTTGAAGACGAGGCGGCGGAACAGCTCCTCCTGCTGCGGGCGGATCCAGTCGGAGCGCACGACGCGGCGCAGCAGCTGGCCCAGCTGCGGATAGCCCAGCGCCTCGCCCACGGCGCCCAGGGCCACCTTCGCGGAGATCGCGTGCAGCCGTGTGCCGCCCTGGCGGTCATACCGGCGCACCGCCACCGCATGGCCCCGCCCGACGGGCAGCGCCCGGGTCGGCGCCACCCGGATGCCGCAGCGGCCCGCCAGCGTCATGGCGGCGTGCTCGATCAGCTCGACGTCGAGGTCGTCGCCCTCCGAGAACTTCACGATCCAGGCCTCGCCGTCGATCATCACCAGCGACTTGGGACGCGCCCCCCCGAGGCTGATGCCGGGGCGCAGCAGGCGCTTCTGCAGCTCGGGCACCGGCTCGTTGGCGAGCACCTTGCGCACCACGCCTTGCATGTCGTCCAGGCTGCCCAGTCCCGGCACCGGCGAGGACGGCCAGGGCCGGTACTCGTCCGCGCTCACGCTGACGCCCAGGGCGCCGTGGCGATCGTCGCCGCAGAAGTACAGGTACTCCAGGATCGACAGCCGCGGGGAGCGCTCGAACTTGCGGATCACCCGCTCACCCCAGCGGTCGGGGCGTGCGTCGTCCACCGCGCCGGCGGCACTGTCCTTCTCGCGGGGGACGAACAGCCCCTCGCGCAGGGGCAGGTCCTCGCTGAGCGCGAAGCCCGTGGCGAGCCAGCCGGGGGCGTAACGCAGGCCCGCGCCCCGCACCGCCGCCAAGAGGCTGAGCTCGCCGATCAGCCGGGGGTCCTGCGGGTCCGCCAGCCACCACAGCCACAGCAGGTCGCGCGGCTCGTAGGCGGGGCGGGCTTCGTCATCCATGGCTTGCGGGGCGGCGGCCCTGGCGCGCGGCGCGCTGGATCTCGGCCTCCAGGGCGGCCAGGTCCTCCTTGGGGTCGGCGGCGGCGGCCAGGGCCTCGTGGCGCTGGATCATCCACAGCGCCGTGGCGTAGACGCCGGCCGACACGGTGGGGTCGCCTTTCTCCAGGTTCATCAGGGTCGGCACCGACACCTGCAGCCGCGCGGCCCAGGCGCGCAGCGACTGCTTGCGCCGCTTGCGGGCGGTTGCGAGGTCGGCGCCGAGCCGTGCCAGGGCGGCCGACGCGGCGGCAGGCAGGGAATGGACGGCGGGCGACACTTGCGGCATGCAAGTATTCTAGGACAAAACCTCGAATTTGTTCAACAATAATTGAACATCTACAGCCCCCGCCAGCCCCCGCCCAGCGACTGGATCAGCGCCACCGCCGCCGCCTGCCGGTCGGCCTGCAGCTGCACCAGGTTGCGGCGCGCCTGCTGCGCCGTGACCTGGGCATTCACCACCTCGGTGAAGCTCACCTGCCCCGCCTGGTAGCGGTTGAGCACCTGCTGCTCCACCTGGTCGGCGGCGCGGGTGGCCTGTTCGCGCAGCGCCACCTGCTGCCCCAGGATGCGCGAGGCGACCAGCTGGTCCTCGACGTCCTGGAAGGCGCCGAGCACGGTCTGCCGGTACTGCGCCGCAGCCTGCTCCAGGCCGGCGCGCGTGCGGTCCACGCGGGCGCCGATGGCGCCGGCATCGAAGATGGTCTGGGCCAGCGAGGACCCCAGCGCCCACACCAGCGCCGAGGCGCTGAACAGGTCGCCCACCGCCGCCGCGCCCAGGCCTGCCGAACCCGACAGCCGCAGGCTGGGGTACCAGGCGGATTGCGCGATGCCGATCTGCTCGTTGGCCTGCGCCACCCGGCGCTCGGCCGCGGCGATGTCGGGACGGCGGCGCAGCACCGTGGAGGGCACCTCCAGCGGGACGTCCGGCACCGTGACCGGCCACCGGGGCTCCGCCTTCAGGCTGAAGCTGGCGGGCGCCTGGCCCACCAGCACCGCGATGGCATGTTCCAGCTGCGCGCGCTGCCGCTGCAGGCTCAGCAGCTCGGCGCGCGTGTTGGCCAGCTGCGTCTCGGCCTGCAGCACGTCGGTGCGGGCCGCCACGCCGGCGTTGTAGCGGTTGGTGGCGATCTGCAGCGTGCGCTCGTAGCCGGCCAGCGTCTGCGAGAGCAGCGCCAGCTGCGCGTCGAGCTCGCGCAGGCCGAAGTAGCTGGCCGCCAGCTCGCCCTGCACCGAGAGCCGGGCCGCGGCCAGGTCGGCGGCCGAGGCCTGTTCGCCGGCCCGCGCGCTTTCCACCGTGCGGCGCAGGCGCCCCCACAGGTCCGGCTCCCAGCTGGCGCCGATGTTTACCTGCAGGCTGGTGCGCTCGGGCCCGTTGCGGGCGCCGCTGCGGTTGGCGCCCGCGTCCAGGGCCACGCTGGGGAACAGGGAGGAGCGCTGCTCCGCCACCAGCGCCCGGGCCTGGTTGTACGCGGCGACGGCGGCCGCGATGTTGTTGTTCGAGACCTCGACCCGCTGCGCCAGGTCATTGAGCACCGGGTCGTTGAACAGCTGCCACCACGGGCCGCGATCCAGCGTGTCGGCCGGCACCGCGCGTATCCACTCGCCCTGCCCCTGCTTGAAGGCGGCCGGCGTGTCCACGGGCGGCGGGCCTTCGTATTGGGGGCCGACGGCGCAGGCGGTGAGGGAGGCCACCAACCAACTGGCCAGGGCTTTCGTGATGGCGTTTCTCATGTTCATCATGCAGGCAGGGGTTCGTTGTGCCTTCCCAGCTGCCGCTCCAGCGGGCTGCGCCGGCGCAGCTTGTCCAGCAGCAGGTACACCACCGGCGTGGTCAGCAGGGTGATCACCTGGCTGGCGACCAGCCCGCCGATGATGGCGATGCCCAGCGGGCGGCGCAGCTCGGCGCCTTCGCCGAAGCCGATCGCCAGCGGCAGCGCTCCCAGGATGGCGGCCAGGGTGGTCATGAGGATGGGACGGAAGCGCAGCAGGCAGGCCTCGCGCACCGCCTCGTAGGGCGACAGGCCGCGCGAGCGCTCGGCGTCCAGCGCGAAGTCGATGATCAGGATCGCGTTCTTCTTGACGATGCCGATCAAGAGGAACACCCCGATCAGCGCCATGATGGAAAAGTCCAGCTTGAACATCAGCAGCGCCAGCACCGCGCCCACGCCGGCCGACGGCAGCGTGGACAGCACGGTGACCGGGTGCACCAGGCTCTCGTACAGCACGCCCAGCACGATGTAGATCACCACGATGGCGGCCAGGATCAGGAGCGGCTGCTGGCCCTGCGATTCCTGCGCGGCCCGGGCCGTGCCCTGGAAGCTGCCGCGCACGTTGTTGGGCATCGCGATCTCGGCTTCGGCGGCGCGCACCGCGGCCTGGCCGTCGGCCAGCGTGGAGCCTTCGGCCAGGTTGTACGAGATCGTGGTGGCCAGCTCGGCGTCCTGGTGGCTGATGGACGTGGCCGTCGGCCGCTCGGAGAACCGCGCGATGGCCGACAGCGGCACCATGGTCGTCGCGGCGGTGCTCACCGCCTGCCCGGTCGCCTGGTCGCGCAGCGCCGGGTTGGTGACCGTGCGCGCCACGGTGTTGGTGGCGGTGCTGGCCGTGCTGGGCGAGGCCCGCGCCGGCACGTAGATGTCCTTGAGCGACTCGGGGCTGCGGGTGTAGCGCGGCGCCACGCCCATGATCACCCGGTACTGATTCAGTTCGTCGTAGATGGTGGCCACCTGGCGCTGGCCGAAGCCGTTGTACAGGGCGTTGTCCACGTCGCGCGAGCTGATGCCCAGGCGCGCGGCCGTGTCCTTGTCCACCTCCACATAGGTTTCCACGCCGTTCTGCTGCTGGTCGGTGTCCACGTCCACCAGCGCCGGCTGGCGCTTCATGGCGTCGGCCAGGCGCGTCGCCCAGAGCTTGAGGTCGGCCACGTTGTCGCTCTTGAGCGTGTACTGGTAGGTGGAGTTGCTCTGGCGGCCGCCCATGCGCAGGTCCTGCACGGGGTTGAGGAACAGGCTCACGCCCGTCACTTGCGCCAGCTGCGGGCGCAGCCGGGCGATCACGGCCTGGCCCCGCTCGCCGGCCGGCCGCTGCGACGCCGGCTTGAGGTTGATGAACATGAAGCCCCCGCCCGCCCGGCTGCCGCCGGTGAAGCCCACGACGGTGTCCACCGCCGGGTCGGCCCGGATGATGTTGACCAGCTGGCGCAGCTTCTCCTGCATGGCCTGGAACGAGATGCTCTGGTCGGCGCGCAGGCCGCCGCTGATCTGCCCGGTGTCCTGCTGCGGGAAGAAGCCCTTGGGGATCTTGACGAACAGGAAGGCGTTGAGCGCCACCACCCCGCCCAGGATGGCCAGCACCAGCCAGCGGGCGTGCAGCGCCCAGTCCAGGCTGTGCTCGTAGGCGCGGTGCAGCACGCCGAAGCCCTTCTCCAGCCCGCGCGCCAGCCGGCCCGGGGGCTTGCTGGCGTGCCCCGGCTTGAGCAGCCAGGCGCACATCATGGGCGTGGTGGTCAGCGAGATCAGCAGCGAGATCATCACCGCCGCCGACAGCGTGACCGCGAACTCGCGGAACAGCCGGCCCACCTGCCCGCCCATGAACAGCAGCGGGATGAACACCGCCACCAGCGACAGGCTGATCGACAGCACGGTGAAGCCCACCTCGCGCGCGCCCAGCAGCGCGGCCTTGAACCGGTCCATGCCGGCCTCGATGTGGCGGGCCGTGTTCTCCAGCACCACGATGGCGTCGTCGACCACGAACCCGGTGGCCACGGTCAGCGCCATCAGGCTCAGGTTGTTGAGCGAGAAGCCCAGGAACCACATCACCCCGAAGGTGCCCAGCAGCGAGACCACGGTGGCCACGGCCGGGATGATGGTGGCGCGCACGCTGCGCAGGAACACGCTGACCACCAGCACCACCAGGGCGATGGCGATCAGCAGCGTGATCTCCACCTCGTGCAGCGAGGCGCGGATGGAGTTGGTGCGGTCCGACGCCACCGTGAGCCGGATGTCCGAGGGCAGCTGCGCCTGCAACTCGGGCAGCAGCTCGCGCACCGCGTCCACGGTGGCGATCACGTTGGCGCCGGGCTGCAGCGTGATGGGCACGATCACCGCCGGCTCCCCGTTGAACAGGCCCAGGGTGTTGATGTTCTCCACGCTGTCGGTGACGGTGGCGATGTCCTGCAGCCGCACCGCCGCGCCGTCGCGCCAGGCCACCACCAGGCCCTGGTAGTCGGCCGCGGTGCGACGGCCGCCCTGCCCCGTGTAGATCTGCAGCCGCTGCCCGGCCACCTCGACCTCGCCCTTGGGGCGGTTCAGGGTGTTGGACTGCAGGGCCGCCCGCACGTCCTCGGTGCTGATGCCGTAGCGGCTGAGCGCGAACGGCAGCAGGTCCACCCGCACCGCCGGCTGCGAGCCGCCACCCAGCTCCACGTCGCCCACGCCCTGCACCTGGGCCACCTTCTGCTGGACGATGTTGGACACCGCCTCGTAAATCTGCCCCGGCGAGCGGGTGGGCGAAGTCAGCGCCAGGATCATCACCGGCGCGGCGGAGGGATTGGCCTTGCGGTAGGTGGGATTGCTGCGCAGCGTGGACGGCAGGTCGGCCCGCGCGGCGTTGATCGCCGCCTGCACCTCGCGCGCCGCGGCGTCGATGTTGCGGTTGAGGTCGAACTGCAGGTTGATGCGCGAGGACCCCGTGCCGCTGCTGGAGGTCATCTCGTTCACGCCCGCGATCACACCCAGCCGCCGCTCCAGCGGCGTGGCCACGCTGGTGGCCATGGTCTCCGGGCTGGCGCCCGGCAGGCTGGCGCTGACCGAGATCACCGGGTAGTCCACCTGCGGCAGCGAGGCCACCGGCAGGTTGAAGAAGGCCGCGATGCCGGCCAGCGCGATCCACAGCGTCAGCAGGACCGTGGCGACCGGGCGGCGCACGAAGGGGGCGGAGAGGTTCACGCGGCCCCCTCCACCGCGGGGCGGCGGCCCCAGCGCCGCCCCAGCCGGTCGAACGCCAGGTAGATCACCGGCGTGGTGAACAGCGTCAGCAGCTGGCTGACGATCAGCCCGCCGAAGATCGCCAGGCCCAGCGGGCGGCGCAGCTCGGCGCCCTCGCCCCAGCCCAGCATCAGCGGCACGGCGGCGAACAGCGCGGCCAGCGTGGTCATGAGGATGGGGCGGAAGCGCAGCAGCGCGGCCTGGTGGATCGCCTCCTGCGGCGGCTTGCCCTCGTTGCGCTCGGCGTCGATCGCGAAGTCGATCATCATGATCGCGTTCTTCTTCACGATGCCGATCAGCAGGATGATGCCGATGATCCCGATCACGCCCAGGTCGTTGCCGGTCAGCATGAGCGCCAGCAGCGCGCCCACGCCGGCCGACGGCAGCGTGGACAGGATGGTCAGCGGGTGGACGTAGCTCTCGTACAGCACGCCCAGCACGATGTAGACGCAGACCACCGCCGCCAGGATCAGCCAGAGCTGGTTGGACAGGGACGCCTCGTACGCGCCCGAGGCGCCCAGGAAGGTCATGGTCACGCTGGCGGGCAGGCCGATCTCCTTCGCGGCCTCGCGGATCGCGTCCACCGCCCGGCCCAGCGCCACGCCGGGCGCGGTGTCGAAGCCCACGGTGGTGGCCGGGTACTGCGCCACGTGCGTCACCTGCAGCGGCGCCTGCCGCTCGGTGATGCGGGCGATGGCCGACAGCGGCGTCGGCTCGCCCGAGGCGGTACGCAGCTGCACCATGCCCAGCGCCGCCGGCGAGGCCGCGCCGTCCGGGCGGGCTTCCAGGATCACGCGGTACTGGTTGGTCTCGGTGAAGATGGTGGAGACGATGCGCTGGCCGAAGCCGCTGTAGAGCGCCTCGTCGATGGCCGAGGCCGTGATGTTCAGGCGCGCCGCGGTGTCGCGGTCGATGTCCACGAACACGGCCGAGCCGGTGGCGTTGGCATCCGTCACCGGGTTGCGCACCTGGGGCACGGACTGGAGCCTGTCCACCAGCCGCCCGGCCCACTGGTTCACCAGGGCCGTGTCCGCGCCTTCCAGCGACAGGCGGAACTGCGTGGGCCCGGACTCGGCGTCGATGGTGAGGTCCTGCACCGGCTGCAGGTAGAGCGTGACGCCGGCCACCTGCTGCGCACGCGCCCGCAGCCGCTCCATCAGCTCGTCCTGGCTGCCGCGCGAGCCTTTCAGGTTGATCAGCAGGCGACCGGTGTGCAGCATGGTGTTGTTGGCGGCGTCCACGCCGACGAAGCTCGCCAGGGACGCGACCTCGGGGTCCTCCATCAGGCGCCGCGCCACCTCCTGCTGCAGCTGGGCCATGCGCGGGTAAGAAACCGATTCCGCCGCCTGCACCCGGGCCTGCAGCTGGCCGGTGTTCTGGGTGGGGAACAGGCCCTTGGGAATCAGCACGTACAGCAGCACCGTGAGCGCCAGCGTGCCCAGCGCCACCAGCAGCGTCAGGCGCTGGCGGGCCAGCACCCAGACCAGGGCCGTGTCGTAGCGGCGGATGATGCGGTCGCTCCAGCCGTGCTTCCGGTCGGCCGGCCCCTCCTCCTTCAACCAGCGGGCCGACATCATGGGCACCAGCGTGAGCGACACCACGGCCGAGATCAGGATGGTGATGGCCAGCGTGACCGCGAACTCGCGGAACAAGCGCCCCACCACGTCGCCCATGAAGAGCAACGGGATCAGCACCGCGATCAGCGATACCGTCAGCGAGATGATGGTGAAGCCGATCTCGCTGGCGCCTTCCATGGCGGCCTGCAGCGGCGGCTTGCGCATCTCGATGTGGCGCTGGATGTTCTCGATCATCACGATCGCGTCGTCCACCACGAAGCCGGTGGCGATGGTCAGCGCCATCAGCGACAGGTTGTTCAGGCTGTAGCCCAGCAGGTACATGGCGCCGCAGGTGCCGATGAGCGAGATCGGCACGGCCAGGCTGGCGATCACCGTGGCGCGCAGGCTGTGCAGGAAGGCGAAGATCACCAGCACTACCAGCACCACGGCCAGCACCAGCTCGATCTGCACGTGGTGCACCGAGGCGCGGATGCCCGTGGTGCGGTCGGACAGCACGTCCACGCGCACCGCGGCCGGCATGCCCGCCGTGAGCTCCGGCAGGCGCTTCTTGATGGCATCCACGGTGGCGATCACGTTGGCGCCGGGCTGGCGCTGGACGTTGAGGATGATGGACGGCTTGAGCTCGCCGCCCAGCGCCGACCAGGCGCCCAGCTTCACGTTCTCGGCGCTCTCCACCACTTTGGCCACCTCGGCCAAGCGCACCGGGGCGCCGTTGCGGAAGGCCACCACCAGGTTGGCGTAGTCCTTGGCGGCCAGCAGCGCGTCGTTGGAGTTGATGGTCCAGGAGCGCGTGGGCCCGTCGATGCTGCCCTTGGCGCTGTTGGCGTTGGCCGCGTTGATGGCGGTGCGCACGCTGTCCAGCGTCAGGCCGTAGGAAGCCAGCGCGCGGGTGTCGGCCTGGATGCGCACCGCCGGCCGCTGCCCGCCCGACAGCGTGACCAGGCCCACGCCGCTGACCTGGCTGATCTTCAGGGCCAGCCGGGTGTTGACCAGGTTCTGCACCTCGGTCAGCGGCAGCTGGTCGGAGGTGATGGCCAGCGTGAGCACCGGCGCGTCGGCCGGGTTGACCTTGGCGTAGACCGGCGGGGCCGGCAGGTCGGCCGGCAGCAGCGAACTGCCCGCATTGATCGCGGCCTGCACCTGCTGCTCGGCCACGTCCAGCGCCAGCCCCAGGCCGAACTGCAGGGTGACGATGGACACACCGGCCGCGCTGGTGGAGCTCATGCGCGACAGGCCCGGCATCTGGCCGAACTGGCGTTCCAGCGGCGCCGTGACGGTCTGCGCCATCACCTCGGGGCTGGCGCCGGGGTACAGGGTCTGCACCTGGATGGTGGGGTAGTCCACCTGCGGCAGCGCCGACAGCGGCAGCAGGCGCAGGCCCACCAGCCCCGCCAGCACGATGGCCAGCATGAGCAGCGAGGTCGCCACCGGCCTCAGGATGAAGGGGCGGGAAGGAGACATGCCTATTGCTGCGCCCCGCCCTGCTGCTGCGCGCGCCGCTGCTGCATCTGCTGCCAGCGCTCCAGGGCCTGCGGGTCGCCGCGGTCCAGGGCTTCCAGGAAGCGCTTGCGCCGCTCCAGCTGCTCCGGGTCGCCTTGGGCGGCATCGAGCATGCGCTGCCGCTGCGCCGGGGTCGGGCCGGCAG
>CAZZAW010000064.1:3189-11625 GCA_964652405.1 uncultured Ramlibacter sp. | reverse complement strand
CGCCTGCTGCCGCAAAGCTTCCACTGCGAGGTGCCGGCCGAGCGGCTGGCGCAGGCGAAGGCCACCGCCGCCATCCTGGGCGACGAGGTCTACAAGCGCTTCCCCTGGGCGCACTACGACTGCGGCGGCTCCACCGCCTTCGCGCTGCCCACCACCACCGACCCGGTGCAGGCGCTGATCAACCGCACCTGGACCCCTACGCTGTCGGTGACCGGCGCGGAGGGCTTCCCTTCGCTGCAGGACGCCGGCAACGTGCTGCGGCCCTACACCGCGTTCAAGCTGTCCCTGCGGCTGCCGCCCCTGGTGGATGCGGCGCAGGCCGTGCAGGAGCTCAAGACCCTGCTGGAAGACAACGCGCCCTACCAGGCCAAGGTCACCTTCGAGTCCAACGGCGGGGCCACCGGCTGGAACGCGCCCGACACGGCGCCCTGGTTCGAGCAGGCGCTCAACGCCGCGTCCCAGGCCCACTTCGGTGCGCCCTGCGGCTACATCGGCCAGGGCGGGACCATTCCCCTGATGAGCATGCTGAGCCAGGGCTTCCCCACCTCGCAGATGATGGTCTGCGGGGTGCTGGGCCCCCGCAGCAATGCCCACGGGCCCAACGAGTTCCTGCACGTGCCCTACGCCAAGAAGCTCACGGCGGCGGTGGCCGAAGTGATCGCGCGCATGCCCTGAACCGGTGCGCCGGTCGGTGCCGGGGTGCCGCTGGTCCGGCGCGGCCTTGCGCCGGGGGTGGCTCGGCGCGAAGATGCGCCCCCAGCATGAGCGACTACGCCAGCCATTCCACGCTTTCCACCTTCACGGCCAGTGACGGCGAGAACATCGCCGTTCAGGACTGGCCCCTGCCCGAGGGCGTCGCCCTGCGCGGCGTGGTGGTGCTGGTGCATGGCCTGGGCGAGCACGCCGGGCGCTACGAGCACGTGGCGCGGCAACTCAACGCCTGGGGCTTCGCGGTGCGCGGCTACGACCAGTGCGGCCATGGCGATTCGGACGGCGAACGCGGCGCCATTCCCTATGCCGGCCGGCTGGTGGACGACCTGGGCGACATGGTGGAGAGCACCCGGGCGCGCACGCCCGACGGCGTGCCTGTAATCCTGCTGGGGCACAGCCTGGGCGGGCTGGTGGCCGGCTACTTCGCCTCGCTGCGTCCGGGGCAGGTGGATGCCCTGGTGATGTCCTCGCCCGCGCTCGACCCAGGGCTGAACGCCTTCCAGAAATTCCTGCTGGCCACCCTGCCGCGCCTGGCGCCCAACCTGCGCGTGGGCAATGGGCTGGACCCGGACTTCCTTTCGCACGACCCCGACGTGGTGGCCGCCTACCGGGCCGACCCGCGGGTGCATGACCGCATCTCGGCGCGGCTGGCCCGCTTCATTGCCGATGCCGGCCCGCGCGTGATCGCCCGCGCGACCCGCTGGAAGGTGCCCACCCTGCTGATGTACGCGGGCCAGGACCGGCTGGTCAACCCGCAGGGCAGCCGCGATTTCGCGGCCGCGGCGCCCTCATCCCTGGTGACGGTGAAGTGCTTCGACGAGCTGTTCCACGAGATCTTCAACGAGCAGGACGCGCAGCCGGTCTTCGACTGCCTCAGGCGCTGGCTGGACGCGAGGTTCGCTTCGAGAGCGCCAGCCACAGCAGCGCCGCAGCGGTGACACCCACGGGGACCAGCGAGCCGTAGTTCAGCAGCGCCCAGCCCTGCGTGGTGACCAGCACGCCCGAGGCCAGCGAGCTGATGGCCAGCGTGGCCATCACGAAAAAGTTGAGCGCGGCCTGCGCCTTGTCCCGCTCCTCGGGCCGGTAGGTCGACAGCGACAGCGTGGTGCTGCCGGTGAACAGGAAGTTCCACCCCACCCCCAGCAGGAACAGCGCCGCCAGGAACTGGTGGAGGTCCACGCCCGAAAGCGCGATCGCAATGCAGCCAAGGTTCAGCGCGACGCCCACGCCCATGATGGACAGCGCGCCGAAGCGCTTGATCAGGTGGCCGGTGAAGAAGCCCGGCGCGAACATGCCGATCACATGCCACTCCAGCACCAGGGCCGCGTCGGAGAACGGAAGGCCGCACTGCTGCATGGCGATCGGGGTGGCGGCCATCAGCAGGTTCATGACGCCGAAGCCCAGCGCGCCGCAGGCGGCCGCCACCACGAAGGTGGGCTGCCGCATGATTTCGGTGAGCGGCCGGCCGGGGGCGGCTGCGCTGCGCGGCGGCGCGGGCGGGAAGCGCAGGAAGGCCATCAGCACCATGGCCAGCAGCGCCACCCCTGCCAGGGCCAGGTAGGCACCCGCAAACGGCACGGCCGTCAGGTCGCGCGTGCGCGCTGCCAGGTTGGGCCCCAGCACCGCGCCCAGCAGGCCACCCGCCATCACCAGCGAGACGGCGCGCTCGCGTGCGGCGGGCAGCGCCAGTTCGGCGGCAGCGAAACGGTACAGGCCGGCATTGGCGTTGTAGTAGCCGGCGATCACGGTGGCCAGGCACAGCAGCCAGAAGTTGCGGCTGGCCGTGGCCCAGGCGCACAGCAGCGCGGAGAACAGCGCCACGGCCAGGCCGGCCTGGAACGAGGCGTTGCGCCCCCAGCGCTGCTGGGTGCGGGCGACCACGCCGGTGGAGAGCGCGCCGCCCACCACATAGCCCATCACCGGTAGGGTCGCCATCCAGCCCAGCGGCGCCAGGGCCAGGCCCACCAGCCCGTTGATGGCGATGAAGGTGACGTTGTTGGTGAGGTACAGGCCCTGGCACGCAGCCAGGAGCCAGAGCTGGCGGTTCATCGTCCCAGTGTAAGTGCCGCCACCACCGCCAGAGGCGCAGTCTCGGCGCGCAGCACGCGGCCGCCCAGCGTGACCGGCACGAAACCCTGCGCCAGCGCCGCCTGTTCCTCGGCCGCGTTCAGGCCACCCTCGGGGCCGGAGAGCACCAGCACGCTGTCCTCGCCCGCCACGCTGGCCAGGGGTTGCGCATCCTCGCGCAACGACAGCAGCAGGCGCCGGCCGACAGGTGGCGGCGACCAGTCCGCCAGTTCGCGCAGCGCATGGACCGGCGGCACGCGGTTGCGGCCGCACTGCTCGCACGCCGCGGCGGCGATGGCCTGCCAGTGCGCCTGCTTCTTCGCGGCCCGCTCGCCCGTGGGCCGCAGCACGCCGTGCGCCGTGAGCAGCGGCTGGAGCGAGGCGGCGCCCAGCTCGGTGGCCTTTTCCACCAGCCAGTCCATGCGGTCGTTGGCCGGGATGCCCACGGCCAGGTGAATCTCGCGCGCGGGCTCGCGTTCGATCGCGTGGTGGGACTGCACGCGCACCTGCACGTCGCTGCGTCCCATGCGCTCCACCACGGCCTCCCACTCGCCGCCTTCGCCGTTGAACAGGGTGATCACGGCGCCGGGCTGCAGCCTGAGCACCTGCACGTGGCGCGCCGCGCCGGGCGGCAGCGCGAGCGAGGCGCCCGCGCTCAGGGGGGCGGGGCAATGGAAGCGCGGCATGGGCTCAGAGGCGGCCGAACGAGAAGGCTTCGGTGGTGTCCGTGCCTTCGACCTCGTCCAGCAGGCGCAGCAGCGGCGCCAGCTCGCGGTACCGCGTGGCGGTGGCGCGGATGTAGGCGATGAACCGCGGCGCGTCGGCCAGGTACCTGGGCTTGCCGTCGCGCAGCGTCAGCCGGGCGAAGATGCCGGCGACCTTGAGGTGCCGCTGCAGCCCCATCCATTCCACCGCACGGTAGAACTCGCCGAAGTCGGCGTCCACCGGCAGGCCGGCCTTGCGCGCCTTTTCCCAGTAGCGCACGGTGATGTCGATCACGAACTCCTCGTCCCAGCTGAGGAAGGCGTCGCGCATCAGGCTGGCGATGTCGTAGGTGATGGGACCGTGCACCGCGTCCTGGAAATCCAGCACGCCCAGGCGCGGTTCCGCCGGGTCGGCCGGCATCATCAGGTTGCGCGGCATGAAGTCGCGGTGCACGTACACCGCGGGCGAGGCCAGGTTGCGGGCGATCACCAGCTTGAAGGTCGCATCCAGCGTCTCGCGCACGGTCCCTTCGACCGCGACACCGCGGTGGCGCGCCAGGTACCAGTCGGGGAACAGGGCCAGCTCGCGCGCCAGCAGCGCTTCGTCGTACGGGGGCAGCACGCCGGGGCGCGAGGCCTGCTGCCAGGCCACCAGCGCGTCGACCGCGCGCAGGTACAGCGCCTGGTTGGCGGCCGGGTTCTCGCGGTCCACCACCTCGATCATGGTCTGGCGGCCCAGGTCGTCGAGCAGCATGAAGCCCTGGGCCTCGTCCCAGTCCAGCACCCGCGGGACGTTCAGCCCCGCATCGGCCATCAGCCCCGCCACCTTCACGAAGGGCTTGCAGTCCTCCTTGTCGGGCGGTGCGTCCATGACGATGAGGCTGCCGGCGCGGCCATCCACCCGCAGGTAGCGGCGGAAACTGGCATCGGCGGAAGCGGGACGCAGGGTCGCGGCACGCAGCTCATGCGTTGCCGCGACGCGCCCCAGCCATTGGTGAAATGCGGCTTCGCGCTGGGCGCTCGGCCATGTGACTGCAGGGGAATCCGTGGGGTCGCTCATGGATAATCCATTCTACAAATGCCCTCCCGAGCCCGTTTCCGCTTGACTCCCGTGGCGCTCGTGGCGGGCGCCCTGATGCACGGGGGCATCCTGCGTGCCCAGGCGCCGGAAGCGCCGCTGCCGCTGCAGGCCACGCCCCAGCTGCGCGAGGACATCCCTTCGGAGGCCCGTGGCCAGCTGCCCACCTTCATCGAGGGCGAGCGCGTGTTCGGCCGCACCGACCTCGACACGGTGATCGAGGGCGGCGCGGTGCTGCGGCGCGGCGATACCGTGATCCGCGCCGACCGGCTGGAGTACTGGCAGCCCGACGACCTGGCCCGCGCGCGCGGCAACGTGCGCATCAACCGCGCAGGCAACATCTTCGAAGGTCCGCTGCTGGAGCTCAAGGTCGACTCGTACGAGGGCTTCTTCACCGAGCCGCGCTACCGCTTCCTGCGCAACGACGCCTACGGCCAGGCCAGCCGCATCGACTTCATCGACGACAAGCGGGCGCTGATCAGCGACGCGACCTACACCACCTGCCAGCGCACCGACGAGGCCAGCTGGCAGCCGGCCTGGATCCTCACGGCCGACCGCATCCACATCGACAACGAGGAAGAGACCGGCCGCGCCGAGGGCGCCGTGCTGCGCTTCTTCGGCGTGCCGGTGCTGCCGGTGCCCGGCATCAGCTTCCCGCTGACCGAAAAGCGCAAGTCCGGCCTGCTGCCACCCACCATCGGCCTGGACAACCTCAACGGCCTGGAGGTCACGCAGCCGTACTACTGGAACATCGCCCCCAACCGCGACGCCACCTTCTATCCCACGGTGATGACCAAGCGCGGCGTGGACCTGGGGGGCGAGTTCCGCTACCTCGAGCGCGACTACCAGGGCCAGCTGCGCGCCAGCCTGATGCCCACCGACTCACTGCGCGACCGCGAGCGCTGGTCCTACCACCTCAAGCACGACGGCGTGCTGCACACGCCGGTGGCGGGCGTGGGCGCGCTGGGCCTGAACCTGAACCTCAACCGGGTCAGCGACGACAACTACTGGCGCGACTTCTCGCGCGCCAGCACCTCGCTGACGCAGCGCCTGCTCACCAGCGACGGCATCCTGTCCTGGGGCCGGGGCGACTTCTCCTTCACGGCGCGGGCGCTCAAGTGGCAGACCCTGCAGGACGTCAACTCGCCCATCGTGCCGCCGTACGACCGGCTGCCGCAGCTGGTGGGCCGCTACACGCGCAACGCGCTGCCCGCCGGGCTGGAAGCCTACGTGGAGGCGGACTACACCCGTTTCGAATCGGACCGCGTGCTCACCGGCCAGCCCAACGCCAGGCGCGGCTTCACGATGGCGCAGCTCAGCCGGCCCTGGCAGGCGCCGGGGTGGTTCGTCACGCCCAAGCTGCAGCTGCACAGCCGGCACTACGAATTCGACGCGGCGCTGCCCGCCGGGCGGCGCAGCGCCGGCGTGACGGTGCCCACCTTCAGCCTGGACAGCGGCCTCGTCTTCGAGCGCGATGCCGGCTACTTCGGCCGCAGCTTCCGCCAGACGCTGGAGCCGCGCGCCTTCTACGTCTACACGCCCTACCGCGAGCAGAACTTCCTGCCGAACTACGACTCGGCGTACCACGACTTCAGCTTCGGGACCATCTACACCGAGAACGCCTTCGGCGGCCATGACCGGATCTCCGACAACAACCTGCTGACGCTGGGCGCGACCACCCGGCTGTTCGATGCGGACACCGGCGCCGAGGCGGCGCGTTTCGGCGTGGCGCAGCGTTTCCGCTTCAAGGACCAGCGCGTGACGCTGCCCGGCGGCGCACCGGTGAGCGAGCGCCTGTCCGACGTGCTGCTCGGCGCCTCCATCAACTGGGACCCGCACTGGGCCTTCGACTCGACGGTGCAGTACAACCCCAAGACCAGCCGGTCCATCCGGTCCACCGTGGGAGGGCGCTACAACCCGGGCCCCTACCGCGTGGTGAGCGCGGCCTACCGCCTGCAACGCGGCGCCAGCGAGCAGCTGGACATCGGCTGGCAGTGGCCGCTGAACGACCTCTGGGGCGACCGCGGCCGCGACCTGGGCCCCGGTCGAGGCCAGGGCGGCGGGCGCCTCTACAGCGTGGGGCGGGTCAACATCAGCCTGAAGGACCGCCGGGTGGTGGACACCATCGTCGGCCTGGAGTACGACGCCTGCTGCTGGATCGGCCGGGTGGTGCTGGAGCGCCTGCAAAGCGGCACCACCAGCTCGAACAAGCGCATCCTGTTCCAGCTGGAGTTCATCGGCTTCACCCGGCTGGGCTCCAATGCGCTGGGCGCGCTGCGGGAGAATATCCCCCGCTACCAGTTCCTGCGCGAACAGGTCAGCCCGCCCAGCCGCTTCAGCAACTACGACTGAGACCGCCATGAATGCACGCGTTCCCGCCCTCCTGCTTGCCTGCGCCGCCGGCCTGGCCCTGCCTGCCGGGGCCCAGCTGCGCCCCAGCCCCCAGATGGGCGGCAGCGCCCCGGCGAGTGCCGACAGCTCGCCGCGGGCGGCCGACTACATCGTGGCGGTGGTCAATTCCGAGCCCATCACCAACAACGAGGTGCGTTCGCGCCTGGTGCGCATCGAGCAGCAGCTGGCGCAGCAGGGCACGGCCCTGCCGCCCCGCCCGGAGCTGGCGCGGCAGGTGCTGGAGCGGCTGATCAGCGAGCGGGCCCAGCTGCAGCTGGCGCGCGAGAGCGGCGTCAGGGTCGACGAGGCCCTGGTGGACCAGGCCGAACAGAACGTGGCGCGCCAGAACCAGGTCAGCGTGGCCGAGCTGCGGCGGCGCCTCGCCGCGGACGGCATTCCCCAGGCCACCTTCCGCGAGGACCTGCGCAACCAGCTGCTGCTGGCCCGCCTGCGCGAGCGCGAGATCGAGCCGCGCGTGAAGGTGAGCGACCTGGACGTCGAGCAGTTCCTGCGCGAGCAGCAGGGCAACACCGACCTGTCCGCCCTGGAGCTGAACCTCGCGCACATCCTGGTGGCCGTGCCCGAGAACGCGAACGACCAGCAGCTGGGCCAGCTGCGTGCCAAGGCCCAGCGCATCCTGGAGCGGGCCCGGGCCGGCGAGGACTTCCTGAAGCTCGCGCGCGAGACCTCGGACGCGCCAGGCGCCGCGCAGACCGGCGGCCAGGTCGGCCTGCGCACGGCCGACCGCTACCCGCCGCTGTTCGTGCAGGCCACGCAGTCCCTGCAGGAGGGCGGCGTCAGCGACGTGGTGCGCTCGGGCGCCGGCTTCCACATCGTCAAGGTGCTGGAAAAGCGGCAGGGCGGCATGCCGGGCGCCACCATCACGCAGAACCGCGCACGCCACATCCTGCTGCGGCCCACCGCGCAGCTGAGCGAGGGCGCGGCGCGCGCCCGGCTGGCCGAGTTCAAGAAGCGCATCGAGGCCGGCCAGGCCACCTTCGAGCAGCTGGCGCGCGAGCACTCGCAGGACGCCAGCGCGCCCAACGGCGGCGACCTGGGCTGGGCCAACCCCGGGCTGTTCGTGCCCGAGTTCGAGGACACGGTGAATTCGCTGTCGCCGGGTCAGATCGCCGAGCCCATCACCTCGCGCTTCGGCGTCCACCTGGTGCAGCTGGTCGACCGCCGCAAGGCCACGCTCAGCGCCCGCGAGCAGCGGGAGATCGCCCGCAGCCTGGTGCGCGAGAGGAAGCTGGACGAGGCCTACACCCAGTGGGCCCAGGACGTGCGGGGCCGGGCGTACGTCGAGTTCCGTGAACCGCCCCGCTAAGCACGTCGCAAGAAAGCGCTTCGGCCAGCATTTCCTGGCCGACCAGGCGGTGATCGACGCCATCGTGCGCGCGATCGACCCGCGGCCGGGCCAGGCCATGGTGGAGATCGGGCCGGGGCTGGCCGCGCTGACGCAGCCGCTGGCCGAGCGCCTGGGCC
>CAZZAW010000064.1:0-3179 GCA_964652405.1 uncultured Ramlibacter sp. | reverse complement strand
ACGCACAGCTGCAGGTGATCGAATCCGATGTGCTGAAAGTGGACTTTGGGCAGGTGGGGCGGGCGCTGGGCGCTACAAAAATAAGAGTAGCCGGCAACCTGCCGTACAACATCTCCACCCCCATCCTGTTCCACCTGCTGGAGCAGGTGGATGCGGTGGAGGACCAGCACTTCATGCTGCAGAAGGAAGTGGTGGACCGCATGGTGGCCGCGCCGGCCACCGCCGACTACGGGCGGCTGTCCGTGATGCTGCAGTGGCGCTACGCGATGGAGAACGTCCTGTTCGTGCCGCCCGAAGCCTTCGACCCGCCGCCCCGGGTGGACAGCGCCGTGGTCCGCATGGTGCCGCGCGCGGACGCTGCCGCGGTGGACCCCCGCATGCTGTCCGAGCTGGTGCAGGTGGCCTTCAGCCAGCGCCGCAAGCTGCTGCGCCACACGCTCGGTCGCTGGCTGGAGCAGCGCGGCTTCGGCGGGACCTTTGACCTCCAGCGCCGGGCCGAGGAAGTGCCGGTCGGCGAGTACCTCGCCCTGGCGGCGGCCGTTTCCGCCGCGCCATGAAAAAAGCCCGTCGCGAGGACGGGCTTGCTGTCTCCAACGTCTCGGGTCAGGCGGCGCTGAGCCAGTACCCGGCGTTGAAGGGGCTGCTCATGCGCAGCGCCAGCGGCGACACGTCCACCAGCTTGTCGGTGGGCATCTTCTCGCCGGTTTCGGTGACCACGGGGGCGCCTGCGGCGGCCTCGGTGCCTTGAGCCTCGTTCGCCCGTTCTGCCTGGCTGGTTTGCGCAGAACGGGCTACAGAAAAGAATAGAAGCACCTGAACGGTATCTTCCGGTCGGCCCAGTAGTCGGCGGTGTCGCGGAAGATGTCCAGAAGCTGCTCGCGCGCTTCCTTGTCGAACTTGGCGTTGGCGGGGATCTGCTCCAGCACCACGATGAAGCCCGGCTGCGGGCCCGACTTGTGCAAGGGGTCGGTCATGCAGTCGTACAGCGCGTCGAAGTTCTTGCCGAAGTGCGCCGGCAGCATGAACTGCTGGGCGATCAGGTCCAGCACGTCCTGCTTGCTCTGGGCGGCGGCCAGGTTGGCGTACAGGAAGTGCTGGCCCAGGGCGCGGGCGCTGTCCTGCAGCTGGTCGACCCGGAAGGCCCGGATCGACTGCACGATGTTGCTGCGCACGCCCTTGAGCGGCGTGTCGGCGATGTCCTTACGAAGTGGCGTATCCATCTCCGCGTCTCTTTCCAAAGTCAAAAACAGGTCCCGCTTCATTTCGGGTCACTCCACAATCTTGCGAAAACTCGCGTAATGGTCAGCGGTGTAGTAACAGGCATGCGGCGTCCTGGGGGGGCCTCCGCACACGATGCGCCGGGCTCCCCGGTCGCGCGATCCAGGCGTCTTGACGGTGTATTCGCGCCAGTAGCCGCGCTTCTCGGCCGGCAGCAAACGCTCCCGGTTGAAGAACACCGTGCCGTCCTTGTCATAGGGGAACGGTCCGCCCTGGCGGATCAGTTCGTAGGTTTCCCGGCCTTGCCTGGGCAGCTCGGCCAGGGTGATCGTGGCTGCGCTGCTGCTGGCGGGGCGGTCCGTCGCCGTTTTGGCTTGCACCAAGCCGGGGCCGGTGAGTGCTGCCAACAAGAAGCTAGTAAGTGCAAACTTGAGGGCTGCAGATCGCGCCATGAATGGGAAACGGACCTTCTCGGGTGACCTTGGGACGCCATTCCGGGCCTGTGGACCGCTTCGCGATCCTCGGGTTAACCCGGAACTTCAAGCGCGTTAGTGTCCACCATCCGGTCCCAAAACGCAAGCGGCTGCCCGATTTTTGGGCACCGGGCAAGGCCTTTGGGGCGGCTCTTCAGCGCCCCATAAGTTAGTGCCAGCTGTCTAAACTGGCCTTACCGGGCCGCGTTGGCGTCCGCCACGGTGAGAGCTGTCATATTGACGATGCGCCGCACCGTGGTGCTGGCCGTCAGGATATGGACCGGCTTGCCCGCGCCCAGCAGCACCGGGCCGATCGCGATGTTGCCGCCGGCCGCCGTCTTGAGCAGGTTGTAAGAAATATTGGCGGCATCGATGTTGGGCAGCACCAGCAGGTTGGCGTCGCCCGACAGGGTGCTGTGGGGCATCAGCTGGTCGCGGGCATGGCCGTCCAGCGCCACATCGCCGTGCATTTCGCCGTCCACCTCCAGCCAGGGCGCCCGGTCGCGCAGCAGGTCCAGGGTGTCGCGCATCTTCACCGCGCTGGGCTGGTTGCTGCTGCCGAAATTCGAATGCGACAGCAGCGCCGCCTTGGGCTTGAGGCCGAAACGCATCATTTCCTCGGCGGCCATGATGGTGATTTCGGCCAGCTGCGCGGCCGTCGGGTCGTAGTTGACGTGGGTGTCCACCAGGAAGACCTGGCGGTTGGGCAGCATCAGCCCGTTCATGCAGGCATAGGTGCACACGCCCTCGCGGCGGCCAATCACCTGGTCAATGTAGTGCAGGTGGATGTTGGTCGTGCCCCAGGTGCCGCAGATCATCCCGTCGACCTGCTCCTTGTGCAGCAGCATGGCGCCGATCAGCGTGAGGCGGCGGCGCATCTCGATCTTGGCCATCTGCATGGTCACGCCCTTGCGCTCGGTCATGCGGTGGTAGGTCTGCCAGAAGTCGCGGTAGCGGTCGTCCTGCTCGACGTTGACCACGTCGTAGTCGTAGCCCTGGGACAGGCGCAGGCCGAACTGCTCGATGCGCTTGGCGATGATCGCCGGCCGCCCGATCAGCGTGGGCCGGGCGATGCCTTCGTCCACCACGATCTGCGCGGCGCGCAGCACGCGCTCCTCCTCGCCTTCGCAATACGCCACCCGCTTCTTCGCCGCCGCCTTGGCCGCGTTGAAGATCGGCTTCATCGTCGTGCCCGAGGCGTAGACGAAGCTCTGCAGCTTCTCGCGGTAGGCGTCCATGTCCTTGACGGGGCGCAGCGCCACGCCGCTGTCCGCTGCGGCCTGGGCCACGGCCGGCGCGATCTTCATCATCAGGCGCGGATCGAACGGCTTGGGGATCAGGTAGTCCGGCCCGAAGGCCAGCTTCTGGCCGGCGTAGGCGGCCGCGACCACCTCGCTCTGCTCGGCCTGCGCGAGCTCGGCGATGGCGTGCACCGCTGCGATCTCCATCTCGACGGTGATGGTGGTGGCGCCGCTGTCCAGCGCGCCG
>CAZZAW010000063.1:0-11647 GCA_964652405.1 uncultured Ramlibacter sp. | reverse complement strand
TGGCGATGTAGTCGTCGAACTCGGACGCGATCGGCTCGAACTGCTGGTGCACCCAGGACAGGGCCGCGTAGCAGTCGCGCACCTCGGGCACGATGACCCGCAGCGCACGCACGTCGAACACGTGCTCGAAGTCCAGCGACTTGCCCCGCATCTTCTTGACGATGCTGTAGATGTGCTTGGGCCTTCCGTGCACCTGGGCCGCGACGCCCTGGGCCTTCAGCTCGGATTCGAGCCGCGAGCGCAGCTGCTCCACGTAGCCTTCGCGCTCCACCCGCTTCTCGTCCAGCAGCCGCGCGACCCGCTTGTAGGTGTCGGGCTCCAGGAAGCGGAAGGCCAGGTCCTCCATCTCCCACTTGACCTGCCAGATGCCCAGCCGGTTGGCCAGGGGCGCGAACACGTGCAGCGCCTCGCTCGCCACGCTGGGCGGCGCCACGCTCTTGCGCGCGGCATGCCAGCGCAAGGTCTGCAGGCGCGAGGCCAGGCGCAGCATCACCACGCGCAGGTCGCGCGAGAACGCCAGCAGCATCTTGCGGATGTTCTCGGTCTGCAGCTGGGGGTCGTCCACCGGCCGGCCCTCGTCGCCGGCCGAGCGGGCCTGCCGCTGCACCCGCACCAGCTTGTTGGTCTCGATCGCGAGCGCCGCGTAGCTCTCCCCGAAAGCCTTGGCGATCACCTCGTCCGGCTTGTTCAGGTGCGGGCAGGCATAGACCAGGTAGCTGGCGGCCTGCATGGCCTCGGAGCCGCCCATGGACTTGAGGATGGCGGCCACCGCATCGGCATGTTCCAGCGTGTTCTCGCCGGTATCGAGCTGCTCGGCGGCGATGAAGGGTTCGGCGAAGGCGCGGGCGCGCGCCAGCGCGTGGGCCTGCTGCGGCAGCGCCTGCTCCACCGCGGTCACCAGTTCGGGAAGGGGCGCGGCCTCGGCCAGCTGCGCCGTGAGGCTCTTCATGGCGACTCGGGATCTTCGAGCAGGAACGAAGCCGCCACGTCGACCTGCTCCGCAGCCACGAAGGTGGGAGCATGGCCCACGCCTTCGAACTCCACGAGCCGGGCGCGCGGGCCGCGACGGGTCATGGCCAGCGCGGCCTCCCGCGACAGCAGGTCCGACTGCGCGCCCCGCGTGATCAGCGTGCGGGCCCGGATGCCGTCGTAGAGCCGCCACAGCGCCTCCTGGCCCTGGGCCGCGGCGTCCTCGGTGAGCGCCCGGAACGGCACGGCGATGGCGGGGTCGTAGTGCAGCGTGACGCCGCCGTCAGGATGCGGGCGCACCATGCCCTGCGACAGGGCCAGCCACTGGTCGGGCGTGTGCGGCCCGAAGCTGGCGGAGATCTGCCACATGGCGTCGGCGGCCTGCTGCAGCGTCTCGAAGCGGCCGGTGTTGCCCAGGTAGGTGCCTATGCGCTGCAGCGCCTGCCACTGGATCACCGGGCCCACGTCGTTGAGCACCAGGCGCGCCACCGGCGCCGGCAAGGGCAGCTGGGGCGAGCCGGCCACGGCCATGCCGATCAGGCCGCCCATGCTGGTGCCGAACCAGCCCAGGTCGCCGATCGCCGCCTGGGCGTCAAGCTGCTGCAGCAGGGCCAGCATGTCGCCCGCATAGGTGGGCAGCTGGTAGCCCAGGGGGTCCTTGAGCCAGTCGCTGCGGCCTCGCCCCACCACGTCGGGACAGACCACGCGCAGGGGCTGCGCGCTGCGGGCCAGCAGGGCCTGCGCCAGCACGTCGAAATCGCGCCCCTGCCGCGACAGGCCGTGCACGCACACCACCACGCGCGGCGCCTGCGGCTCGCCCCATTGCCAGTACGCCATGCGGTGCCCGCCCTGGGCGTCGGGGCACGGTACGTAGTTCAGCGTAGGGGAGGTCATGGCGAACAAAAAAACAGATACTTCGCGGGTTCCAAGGCATCCTAATTCATCGGAGACAGTCCCCATGCTCAAAGGCAAAACCGCCCTCGTCACCGGCTCCACCAGCGGCATCGGCCTGGGCATCGCCAAGGCCCTGGCCCGCCAGGGCGCCAACATCGTGCTCAACGGGTTCGGCGACGTGGAAGGCCCCAAGGCCGAAGTGCAGGCCCTGGGCGTCCAGGTCGCCTACCACGGCGCCGACATGAGCAAGCCCGCCGAGATCGAGGACATGATGAAGTCGGCGGCCAGCCAGTTCGGGCGCGTGGACATCCTCGTCAACAACGCAGGCATCCAGCACGTGGCGAAGGTCGAGGACTTTCCGCCCGAGCGCTGGGACGCCATCATCGCCATCAACCTGTCCAGCGCCTTCCACGCCACCCGGCTGGCGCTGCCGGCCATGAAGGCGGCCAACTGGGGCCGCATCATCAACGTGGCCTCGGTGCACGGCCTGGTGGCCTCGGCCGAGAAGTCGGCCTACGTGGCGGCCAAGCACGGGATCGTGGGACTGACCAAGGTGACGGCGCTGGAGAACGCCACCACCGGCGTCACCTGCAACGCGATCTGCCCGGGCTGGGTCCTCACCCCCCTGGTGCAGAAGCAGGTCGATGCCAAGGCCGCCGCCAACGGCTGGACCAACGAGCAGGCCACGCGGGCCCTCCTCGGCGAGAAGGAGCCGTCCCTGCAGTTCACCACGCCCGAGGAACTGGGCGAGCTCGCCGTGTTCTTCTGCTCGCCCGCCGCCAACAACGTGCGCGGCGTGGCCTGGAACATGGACGGCGGCTGGGCGGCGCAGTAGCCCGCGGAGGCGGCCTCAGCCGGCGAGTTCCAGGTCCCAGGTCCGCGTCGGCTGGAAGCGGCCGTCGGCGAGGTCGAAGTCCCAGCGCTCCACCTTGCAGCAGCGCCGGCCATCGGGCCCAGGCGCCCCCCAGTGGATCAGGTTCACCGAGTTCGGCGTGCCGTGCCGCACGCGGTGCGATACCGCCGTGCCAGCCTGCAGGCAATAGGTGCGGCCGTCGGGCACCACCTTCAGCGCGCACAGGTCGCTCAGGTACGGCAGGTGGATGTGCCCGCCCAGCACCAGGTCGGCACCGGCCCGTGACCAGGCCTTCACCGCCGCATGGCCGCCGTGCAGGCGGTCCTTCTCGTCCTCGGGCCGCATCACGCAGGCAGGCTGGTGCGTCACCACCACCCGCAGCTGCTCCGGCCGGGCCTGCCGCAGCAGGTGCACCCCCCGGTTGATCTGCGCGGTCGAGATTTCGCCATCCTTGTGCCGGCGCGCCCGGGTGGTGTTCACGCCGATGACCAGCAAGGCGGGCAGGTCGAGCACCGGGTCGAGGTCGCGCCCGAAGGCGGCGCTGTACCGCCGGTACGGCTGGAACAGGCGCGCGGCCACGTTGTACAGGGGGATGTCGTGGTTGCCCGGCAGCGCCAGCAAGTGCGGCGCCTGCAGCGAATCGCAGAACGCGCGCGCCGCCGTGAACTGGACCGTGCGGGCGCGCTGCGTGATGTCGCCGCTGAGCACCACCACCTCGGGACGCAGCTCGTGCGCCATCGCCCGGAGCGCGTCCACCACCGGCGGCTGCTCGGTGCCGAAATGCGTGTCCGAAATGTGCAGCAGCCGGCTCATGGCTCCCGTGGGGGACGCATCAGCATCAGGGGCTGGGGCGACACCGTGAACCGCAGCGGCAGCTGCATCCACTGCACCTCGCCGTCGGTGGAGACCTTGAGCCTGCGCGCGCCCCGCGCCGAGAGCGCGAGCGAGCGCACCGCGCTGCTTTCCAGCTCCGGCCCGTCGCTCAGCCGGCCGCGCACGCCGCGCCACAGCAGCTTGAGCTTGCCCGCCACCCCCATGGGGCGCGCGATCAGCGCCGCCAGGCGCCCGCGCCCCACCGGCTCCACCACGTCGCCGGCGATTCCCACCCATTCCAGCTGGAGCCGGTTGTTGCACACGAACAGGCTGGGCGTGCGGATGCGCCTCACCTCGCCATCCAGCTCGGCGTCCAGGCGCAGCTGCAGCCGCCAGTCGAACAGGCTCACCACGCTGGTGATCAGGTTGACCCAGGAACGGCGCCGTCCCAGCTGCCGGTTGACGGTCTCGCGGTCCTGCAGCAGCTTCGGGTAGAGGCCCACAGCGGCATTGACCAGGAAGATGCGCTGGTTCACCAGCCCGACCTGCACCGGCTCGGGCCGGGCGCCCAGAAGGGCGCGCACGGCATCGGCGGCCTCCAGCGGGAGCTGGTGCTCGCGGGCGAACATGTTGAACGTGCCCTGGGCCACCGCGCCGAAAGGGCAGCCGTGGGTCAGCGCGGCCTGGGCACCGGCATTGAGCGTGCCGTCTCCGCCCACGGCCACCAGCACGCCCTGCTCCTGCGCGGCCAGCTGCGCGGCCTGCTGGCAGGCCGACACGATCTGGCCGGGCTTCACGGGCATGAAGCGGTAGCGGCGTCCCGATTCCTTCAGCACCGCCTCGATCTCGGCCCGTTTCTCGTGCGCCTGGCGGGCGCCCGAGCCGGGGTTGATGACGATGAAGAATTCGGCCTGCCCCAGGCCGGCGGCAGCAAACTGGGCGGCCTGTTCGGGCGTGGGGAGCGCGGACATGCCCGCGAGCTTAGGGGCCAGCGGCGCCCCGCCCTGTCGGACACCGCCGGGCTGCGCTGTAGTGCCGGCCACGGCCCGGCCCTAGCGCAACTGGACCGTCCCGGACACCGTCACCACCACCGTGCTCTTGCCCGCCTCCACCGGCACGGCCGAATCGGACGCCGCCTTGGCCTCCAGCGCCATCATGCGCGGACGCGGCGGCGGCAAGGCGTCGTTGGACTGCACGGCCACTTCGCGCAGCGACCAGCCGGTGAAGCCGAACCCCTTGGCCAGCTCGCCGGCCTTGGCCTTAAAGCGTTCGATGGCCAGGGCCTGGGCCTCGGTCTCCACCTTGGCCCGCTGTTCCCGGCTCAGGCCGAAGTTCACCCCGCCCAGGGTCATGCCCTGGATCCGGCCCGCCGTCTGGGTGATGCGGGCGAAGTCGCGCCCCTCCAGCCAGAGCTCGGCCGTGCCCTGCCAGCCGCTGATGCGGCCCTCACGGTTATGCCGGGGATAGAGGCTGAAATTGCCGGTGCGCACATCCATCTGGCCCGGCTGGGCCGATTTCCGGGCCTCGGCCAAGGCAGCGTCCAGCGCGGCTTTGAGCTGGGACTGGACCTGCGCGGGATCGCTGCCCTCCCGCGTGGTGCTGAGCTGGAGGCTGAGCAGGTCCTGCTGGACCTCGACCGTGCCGGTGGCAGCCAGCTGGAGCACGTTCTGCGGCGGCGCAGCCGGGGCATTCTGGGCCGATGCGGCCGCAGCCCAAGCCCACAGGGCGCAGGCAGCTACGGTTTTGATAGCGTTGTTCATGCTCGCGATTATCGCCGCGGGAAGCGCCGGCCTCCCAAAAGGGAGCGAATCCCATGTGCCGCAACTTTTGTAACAGTGTGTCAGCCCTCCGGGAAAACCCCGCACGGCCTTGGTCAACAGCTTCAGAATCGCGCCTGTTACAAATACGTTTTGGAGCACCATGACACAAGCTGCAGCCCGAACCGACAAGATCCTGGTGGTCGACGACGACGCCCGGATCCGTGACCTGCTCAGGCGCTACCTGACCCAGGAAGGCTTCGAGGTCATCCTGGCCGAGGACGGCAAGGCCCTGAACCGGCTGATGCTGCGCGAAACGGCCGACCTGATCGTGCTGGACCTCATGATGCCGGGCGAGGACGGCCTGTCGATCTGCCGCCGGCTGCGGGCGGCCAACGACCGCACCCCCATCATCATGCTGACCGCCAAGGGCGAGGACGTGGACCGCATCGTCGGGCTGGAAGTCGGCGCCGACGACTACCTGGGCAAGCCCTTCAACCCCCGCGAGCTGCTGGCGCGCATCCACGCCGTGCTGCGCCGCCGCCCCGCCCAGGAAGCGCCGGGCGCCCCCTCCTCCGACAACGAGGTGGTCACCTTCGGACCCTTCGCCTTCGACCTGGGCGCCCGCACCCTGCGCAAGAACGGCGAGGAACTGCCGCTGACCACCGGCGAATTCGCCATGCTCAAGGCGCTGGTGCGCCATCCGCGCCAGCCGCTGTCGCGCGAGAAGCTGGCCCAGCTGGCCCGCGGCCGAGAGTTCGAGCCCTTCGACCGCAGCCTGGACGTGCAGGTGTCGCGCCTTCGCAAGCTGGTCGAGGTCGATGCCGCCGCCCCGCGCTATATTCAGACCGTCTGGGGCGTGGGCTACGTGTTCGTTCCCGACGGCGCCGGCTGATCGCTTGCGCCGCCGCTCCTGGCACCCATCCGCCAGGACGGCGTGAACACCAGCAGGGGACAGCGTGATTCGTGGCGTCACGACCAGCATCGACGTAACCGGGCCGGCGCCGCTGGAGACAGCGCCCGCGCCCCTGGACATGCGTCCCCGCGTGGGCCTGTCGCTGTTCTGGCGCACCTTCTTCCTGCTGTCGCTGCTGCTGATCGGTTCCATCGTCGCCTGGCTGCAGACCTTCCGGGCCCTTGAATTCGAGCCGCGCGCCGTGCAGACGGCCCAGCAGATCGCGTCGCTGGTCAACCTGAGCCGCGCCGCGCTGGTCTACTCCGACGCCATCGCCCGGGTGTCGCTGATCAAGACGCTGGCCGAGCAGGAAGGCGTGCGCATCCTGCCCAGCAAGCCCAGCGACAAGTTCGTGCATTTCGATTCCACCTCGCTGGACGAGCGCATCGTCGAGGAGCTGGTCACCCGCCTGGGCCCGGGCACCGTGATCGCCGCCAGCGTCAACGGCGAGGAAGGCCTGTGGGTGGGCTTCAAGATCGACGCCGACGCCTACTGGCTGCTGATGGACCGCAACCGGTTCACCAAGGTCGGCGGCAAGACCTGGCTGATCTGGCTGATCACGGCCGCGGGCCTGTCGCTGGCCGGGGCGGCGCTGATCGCCCGCCTGATCAACCGGCCGCTCAAGCAGCTGTCCTTCGCCGCCAGCCGGGTGCGCGACGGCGACTTCGACGCCAGCCGGCTGGACGAGAAGGCCGTGACCTCCGAGATCCGCGAGGTCAACATCGGCTTCAACCGCATGGCCCAGCAGCTGGCCAAGATCGAGCAGGACCGCGCGGTGATGCTGGCCGGCATCTCGCACGACCTGCGCACCCCGCTGGCGCGGCTGCGGCTGGAAACCGAGATGAGCGTCACCGACCAGGATGCCCGCGAGCACATGGCCGCCGACATCGACCAGCTGGACGCAATCATCGACAAGTTCCTGGACTACGCGCGCCCCGACCACGCCGAGCTCAAGCCCGTGTGCCTGAACGACGTGATCGAGGCCTGCATCTACGCCGTGCAGGACCACGGCGACATGCGCATCAACACCGACATCGCCAAGAACCTCTACGTGCTGGCCGACGAGGTGGAACTGGCCCGGGTGATCAGCAACCTGCTGGAGAACGCGCGGCGCTACGGCAAGACGCCCGAAACCGGCATCGCGGTGGTGGACATCGCCGCCAAGTCGCGCAACGAGTGGGTGCTGCTCAAGGTGCGCGACCACGGCATGGGCGTGGCGCCCGAGGCCCTGCCCAACCTGATCAAGCCCTTCTTCCGGGGCGACGCGGCGCGCACGGCGGCCACGGGCGCGGGCCTGGGCCTGGCCATCGTCGACAAGACCGTGCAGCGCATGGGCGGCATCTTCGCCCTGGCCAACACCACCTCGGGCGGCCTGGCCGCGCACATCAAGCTGCAAAAGCCCAAGTCACCGCTCCCCGGCGACCCCGGCCACCAGCAGCAGCCGCGGGCCGAAGCGGTCACCTGACGGCGCGCAGCGCCGTCATCCCCGCGAAGGTGACGCAGGAGCGTCATCCCCGCGCAGGCGGGGACCCAGAACTTGGAATGCTCTCGATGAGCACCACGGCCCGGGCCTCGATGCCCTGGCCCTGCCCCACCGGCCCCAGCTTCTCGGCCGTCTTGGCCTTCACGTTCACCTGGTCCGGCGCCAGGCCCAGCGCCTGGGCGATTCGGTCGCGCATGGCCGGGATGTACGGCGCCAGGCGCGGCGCCTGCGCCACCACGGTGCTGTCGATGTTGCCCACCTTCCAGCCGGCATCGGCCACGCGGCGCGCGGCTTCCGTCAGGAGCAGCACCGAATCGGCGCCGCGGAAGCGCTCGTCGGTATCCGGGAAATGCCGCCCGATGTCGCCCAGCCCGGCCGCGCCCAGCAGCGCGTCGGTGATGGCATGCAACAGCACGTCGGCATCCGAATGGCCGAGCAGGCCTCGGTCGAAAGGAATGGTGACCCCGCCGATCACCAGGACCCGCCCCGGCACCAGCGCATGCACGTCCCAGCCTTCCCCGATCCGAAACGAACTCATGCGCGGCTCCTGAGCACGGCCTCGGCCAGTGCGAAATCGTCCTGGTAGGTCACCTTGAAGTTCTCCCGAGGGCCTGGCACCAGCAGCGGCTGAAACCCCATGGCCTCGACGGCGGACGCCTCGTCGGTGACCTCCGGCCCGGCCTTTTCCAGCGCCTCCACCAGCAGCGCCAGGCGGAACATCTGCGGCGTCTGGGCCAGCCACTTGCCGCCGCGCGGCAAGGTCTGCGCCACCCGTCCCTGCGCCTCGCTCTTGAGCGTGTCGGCCAGCGGCTGGGCCAGCAGGCCTCCCACCGGGTCGGGCAGGCAGGCGTCGATCAGCGCATCCACCATCGCGGGCGTCAGCAGGCAGCGGGCGGCGTCGTGCACCAGCACCCAGTCGTCCCGTGCCGCGCCCTGCTTGACCAGCTGGTTCAAGCCATTGAAAACGCTCGCAGCCCGCGTGGCGCCGCCGCAGGGTGCTATCGAAAACGTAGCATCCGGCTCCAGGGCCGAGTCCCCGGGCGAGACCACCACCAGGATGGAGGACAGGCGCCGCACCCCGGCCAGCGCCGCCAGCGTGTGTCGCACCAGGGGCTGCCCGGCCACGGACTGGTACTGCTTGGGCACCGGGCCGCCGGCCCGGCTGCCGCTGCCGGCGCAAGGCACCAGCGCATGCAGGCGTGGCGTCGGGGAATTGGGGGCGATGGCAGGCATGGGGCGGGCCGCCATTCTAGAATCCACCCCATCACACCCCTCGCTGCCCGGCGCGGGGTGTTTTGTATTTGCCCCGCCCCTGATGGACCTTCCCAAGCTGTCTCCCGGAAAACGCTTTGCCCTGCCGCGCCCGCCGGGCTCGGCCGACGCCCTGCTGCTCGCCCGCGTGGCCGGGCGCGAGAAGGCGGAGGGCCGGCTCGCGGCGCTGGTCACCAGCACCGCGGGCGACGCGCAGCGCCTGCTGGACGAGATCGCCTTCTTCGCGCCCGAGCTGCGCTGCGCCCTGTTCCCGGACTGGGAGACGCTGCCGTACGACACCTTCTCGCCGCACCAGGACCTGATCAGCGAGCGCCTCGCGACGCTGTGGCGCATCTCGCAGGGCGAGGCCGACGTGGTGATCGTGCCGGCCACCACGGCGCTGTACCGGCTGGCGCCCCCTTCCTTCCTGGCGGGCTACACCTTCCACTTCAAGGTCAAGCAGAAGCTGGAAGAGGCCAGGCTCAAGGCCCAGCTCACGCTGGCCGGCTACAGCCACGTGACCCAGGTGGTCAGCCCCGGCGAGTACGCGGTGCGCGGCGGCCTGATCGACCTGTTCCCCATGGGTTCGCCGGTGCCGTACCGGGTCGACCTGTTCGACGACGAGATCGACTCCATCCGCACCTTCGACCCGGACAGCCAGCGCAGCCTGTACCCGGTGCCCGAAGTGCGCCTGCTCCCCGGCCGCGAGTTCCCCATGGACGACGACGCGCGGGCCAAGTTCCGCAGCCGCTGGCGCGAGCTGCTCGAGGGCGACCCGACCAAGAGCCGCATCTACAAGGACATGGGCAACGGCGTCGCCACCTCCGGCATCGAGTACTACCTGCCGCTGTTCTTCGACGACACGGCCACGGTGTTCGACTACGTGGGCGCGCAGGCCACCGTGGTCCTGCACGGCGACCTGGAGCCCGCGTTCCAGCGCTTCTGGCAGGACACGCGCGACCGCTATCGGCTGGTCCAGGGCGATCCCGAGCGGCCGGTGCTGCCGCCCGAGGCGCTGTTCCTGTCCATCGAGCAGTTCTATGGGCGCGCCAACGAGCATGCTCAGCTGGCGATCCGGCCGGGAGCGCAGGACGTGGCCGACAGCGCGGTCTTCCAGAAACTGCCCGACATGGCGGTGGTGCGCGGCGCCGAGGACCCGCTGGCCCGCTTCAAGCAGCACCTGGCCGCCACCTCGCACCGCGTGCTGGTGCTGGCCGAGAGCCAGGGACGGCGCGAGAGCCTGCTGGACTTCCTGCGGGCCAGCCAGCTGTCGGTGCCCGCCTTCGACTCGCTGGAGGAGTTCGAGGGCAGCCCGGAGAAGCTGGGCATCGCCACGGCCTTGCTCACCGAAGGCTTCAGCTGGCCGGAACAGGGCCTGGACTTCGTCACCGAGACCGAGCTCTTCGCCGCCGGCCCCACCACCCGCCGCCGCAAGAAGCAGGAGCAGGTCAGCGACGTCGAGGCGCTGATCAAGGACCTGTCCGAGCTGAACGTGGGCGACCCGGTGGTGCACGCCCAGCACGGCATCGGCCGCTACCGCGGCCTCATCAACATGGACCTGGGCCAGGGCAACACCGAAATGCTGCACCTGGAGTACGCCGACAAGGCCACGCTCTACGTGCCCGTGAGCCAGCTGCACCAGATCAGCCGCTACACCGGCGTGTCGGCCGACGAGGCGCCGCTGCACAAGCTGGGCTCCGGCCAGTGGGAAAAGGCCAGGCGCAAGGCGGCCGAGCAGGTGCGCGACACCGCCGCGGAGCTGCTCAACATCTATGCCCGGCGCGCGGCTCGCGAAGGCCATGCGTTCCGCTTCTCGGCGCAGGACTACGAGGTGTTCGCCAACGACTTCGGCTTCGAGGAGACCGCGGACCAGCGCGCGGCCATCCACGCCGTGATCCAGGACATGGTTTCGCCCCAGCCCATGGACCGACTGGTCTGCGGCGATGTGGGCTTCGGCAAGACCGAGGTCGCCCTGCGCGCCGCGTTCATCGCGGTCACGGGCGGCAAGCAGGTCGCGTTCCTGGCGCCCACCACCCTGCTGGCCGAGCAGCACTACCAGACGCTGGTGGACCGTTTCTCCAAATGGCCGGTGAAGGTGGCCGAGGTGTCGCGCTTCCGCTCGGGCAAGGAAGTGACGGCCACCTTGAAGGGCATCGCCGACGGCAGCGTGGACATCGTGGTCGGCACGCACAAGCTCCTGTCGGAATCCACGAAGTTCAAGAACCTGGGCCTGCTGATCATCGACGAGGAGCACCGCTTCGGCGTGCGCCACAAGGAAGCGATGAAGGCGCTGCGGGCGGAGGTCGACGTGCTCACGCTGACGGCGACGCCCATCCCCCGCACCCTGGGCATGGCCCTGGAGGGCCTGCGCGACCTGTCGGTGATCGCCACCGCGCCGCAGCGGCGCCTGGCGATCAAGACCTTCGTCCGCAACGAAGGCAACGGCGTGATCCGCGAGGCCGTGCTGCGCGAACTCAAGCGTGGCGGCCAGGTCTACTTCCTGCACAACGAGGTGGAAACCATCCAGAACCGGCGCGAGCGGCTGGAGCAGCTGCTGCCCGAGGCCCGCATCGCGGTGGCCCACGGCCAGATGCCCGAGCGCGAGCTGGAACGTGTGATGCGCGACTTCGTGGCCCAGCGCTACAACGTGCTGCTGTGCTCCACCATCATCG
>CAZZAW010000062.1:5493-11731 GCA_964652405.1 uncultured Ramlibacter sp. | reverse complement strand
CTCACCCACGCCGCGCTGGAATCCGGCGACAACCAGGCGCAGGCCGGCCAGGATGCGGTGCAGCTGATGACGGTGCACGCCGCCAAGGGCCTGGAGTTCGATTGCGTGTTCGTCAGCGGCCTGGAGGAGGGCCTGTTCCCCAGCGAGCGCTCCCTGTCCGACCACGAAGGTCTGGAGGAGGAGCGCCGCCTGATGTACGTGGCCATCACGCGGGCCCGCAAGCGCCTGTACCTGAGCTACTCGCAGACGCGCCTGCTGCACGGCCAGACCCGCTACAACGTCAAGAGCCGCTTCTTCGACGAGCTGCCCGAGGCCGCGCTCAAGTGGCTCACGCCCAAGAACCAGAATTTCGGCGGCTCCGCCTTCGGTTTCGGCGCGGGCTACGGCAGCACGCGCAGCGGCGCTTCCGCCGGCGGCTACGGCGGCTTCGGCAAGTCCGACACCTTCGCCAGCCCGCCGGTGCCGCAGCAGAAGGCGGCGCCTTCGCATGGCCTGCGCCCGGGCCTGCAGGTCTTCCACACCAAGTTCGGCGAAGGCACGGTGGTCTCCATCGAGGGGCAGGGCGACGACGCCCGGGCCCAGGTCAAGTTCGCCCGCCACGGCGTCAAGTGGCTGGCCCTGTCCGTGGCCAAGCTCACGCCCGTCACCTGAGATGCCCGCCAAGGAAGACCGCCACTTCGTGACCGCGCTGGCGCGCGGCCTGGACGTGCTGTCGGCATTCCGCTCGCGCGACCGCATGCTGGGCAACCAGGAGCTCGCGCGGCGCTGCGGGCTGCCCAAGTCCACCATCTCGCGCCTGACGTACACGCTCACCAAGCACGGCTACCTGGAGCAGGTGCAGGACGGCAGCGGCAACAGCGGCTACCGGCTGGGCAGCGCGGTGCTGGCGCTGGGCAGCGCCATGCTGGCGCGCATGGACATGCGCCAGCAGGCGCGGCCCCTGATGCAGGACCTGGCGGACACCGCGCAGGCCATGGTGTCCCTGGGCATCCGCGACCGGCTGTCCATGATCTACGTGGAGAACTGCCGTAGCGAGTCGGCGCTCACCCTCAGCCTGGACGTGGGATCGCGCATTCCCCTGGCCAGCACCGCCATGGGGCGCGCCTACCTGGCGGCCTGCGGCGAGCGCGAGCGGCACGAGCTGATGGAGCGCATCCGCGCCCTCGACGAAGCCGCCTGGCCGCGCATCCGCGAGGGCCTGGAAGCCGCCCTGGCGCAGCACCAGGAGATCGGCTGCTGCACCTCCTTCGGGGAGTGGCAGAAGGACGTGAACGCGATCGCGATCGCCTTTCGCCCGCCGGGCGGCCGCTCGGTCATGGCGATCAACTGCGGCGGCCCCAGCTTCCACCTCACCCCCGGGTTCCTGCTCGAGGAGGTCCGGCCCCAGCTGCTGGCGCTGGCCGACCGGCTGCAGGGCGGGGATGGGGGTTATTCCGTGGCGGGCTGAGGTTTTCGCGCATCCAATCGGGCTTCTGCTGCGTTCATGGGATGGACCTTTCCACGCCACCCCTCAAGGAGAATCCGCAAGATGAAGCCCATTGCCCTGCTGGCCGCCCTGGCCACCGCCGTGACCCTGGCCCATGCCGCCGACACGCCCGGCAGCAACCCCAGCGTCCGCACGCCCTCGGTCAGCGAGCGCCTGGCCACCGCCCGCAAGGCCATCGAGGCCAAGGACTGGAACGCCGCCACCCGCGAACTCAGCGTGGCCGCCCGCGAGGAGCCGCGCAACGCCGACGTGCACAACCTCCTGGGGTACAGCTGGCGCAAGCGCCCCAACCCGGACATCACCAAGGCCTTCGAGCACTACTACACCGCGCTGCGGATCGACCCGAAGCACAAGGGCGCGCACGAGTACATCGGCCAGGCCTACCTGATGGAAAAGCGCCCGGCGCAGGCCGAGCAGCACCTGGCCGAGCTGGAGAAGATCTGCGGCGGCAAGGCCTGCGAGGAGTACCAGGAACTGGCCAAGGCGATCGCGGAGTACAAAGCGAAGAACTGACGCCGGCGTCATCCCCGCGCAGCCGGGGAGCCAGCAAAAAGCCCGGCAGCGCCGGGCTTTTTGCTTACCGCTGCGGCGCGGCCGGGTGCGCCGTCGGCGGGCGCTCGTCCATGTAGCCGCGGCCGTCCTTCACGCCCTTGCGGCCGGCGATCTGCCACGCGGTGCGCTGGTTCACCAGGCGGGCCAGGAACTCCAGCTCCTCGTCGGTGTGGTTGATCGCGCCGGCAGGCGTGAGGAAGCGGCCGTTGCGCGGCTCGGCCTCGCCCCAGAACGCCTGGTGGTACTCGGCGCGTGAGGTCGCCCTGTCCGGGCCGGCGCCCATTTCCACCACGCCGTAGCAGTTGCAGAAGTAGCTGCGGAAGTTCTGCTCGGGCCGCACCTCGGTGTAGACGCCGGTGCCGCGGATGCCGGCGGTCAGCGTGGGCGTGACGATCTGGCGGCTGGTGCCCCGGCCCCACACGCTGGCGATGGCGCCCGTGAGCATCCGCAGCACGCTCACCGCGTTGAGCGAGGCGCCGCGCTCCACCACGAAGCGCGAGTTCTGGCGCACCTGGAAGGCGCTGTTGCCGATCACGAACACCAGGCTGGAGCCGGGTCCGGTCTGCAGCTGGTCGCCGGTCTGGATGAAGGTCTGCGGGGTGAGGCGCTGCCCGTTGACCTGGGCGTCGCCCTGCAGTTCCACGATGTTGCTGCGCTGCTGGGCCTGCGCCGCCGCGTAGCCGCCCATGGCGGTCCAGGCCGCGGCCGCCTGCAGGAAGCTGCGCCGCTGGAACCACAGGATCTCCGATTCAGAGCGGCCTTGCAGGGTGTGCTGGGTCATGAGGGGTCTCCGTTGCTTTGCGGTTCGTCGGCCGGCTCGGCCAGGAAGCTATCACGAAAGGTGAAGTAGATCGACGTCGAGAACATGGCGGCCATCAGCAGCGCGGTCGGCATCATCACCGCGCGCGCCATGTTGGCGCCGCCCAGCAGCCCGCCGATCAGGCCCAGCACGGTGCCGGCACCCAGGAACACGCCCAGCCACAGGAAGCCGTAGACGAACAGCGCGCCCAGGTTGCGAAAGCACGCCACCAGGCTGAAGAACAGGCTCTTGACCGGGGACACGCCATGCCAGTGCACCAGCGCCGGCGCATGCCAGAACAGCAGGAACAGGGGGGCGTGCAGCGCCAGCGCCGCCAGCGTGGCCGCGTCCAGCTCGCCGCTGGCTTCGGGCGGGCCGCCCGCGATCAGCGAGCCCAGCGCGGAAGCCGCCATCGAGGCGACTGTGTAGATCGCGCCCAGGACCAGCATGGCCCGCACGCGCTGGCGGCCGGCGCGGAAGGCGCTGATCAGGACCGAAGGCATGGGAAAGCGCCCCTTGGTCGCCTCCTCCGTGGCGGCCATCAGGCCCAGCGTGGCCGCGGGCACCAGCATGCCGCCGATGACCGCGCCCAGCACGGGAATCTGCGAGACCACGATCACCGCGGCCATGTACATGAAGAACAGGCCGGCCAGCGCCAGCGGCTGCTGGAAGAAGGTGCGGATGCCGAGCTTGACCCATTGGATGCCAGTGCGTGGAGGAACGACGTTGAGTTTCATCGGCAGTTACGTTGGGACAGTCGGAGTGGACGCGCGTTTCTGGCGCCGGGCGGGCGAGGCGGGGGCGGGTTGCGTGACAAATTTAACGCAAGCCCCCACCGGCTCAGGGCGTGACCGGGTGGGCGATGCGCTGGCGCAGCACGCGCTCGAAGTGGGTGGGGTCGTGCGGCTGCAGCAGCGCGGCCTCGCGCGGCAGGTGGAAGTCCCACAGCCGCGAGATCCAGAAGCGCAGGGCGCCGGCCCGCAGCATGGCGGGCAGCAGGCGGCGCTCGGCGGCGGCCAGCGGGCGGCGGTTCCCATAGGCGGCCAGGAAGGCCCGCGCCCGGCGCTCGTCGTGCGCGCCGGTGGGCAAGTCCACGCACCAGTCGTTCAGGCACACCGCGATGTCGAACAGCCAGGTGTCCACGCCGGCGAAGTAGAAGTCGAAGAAGCCGGTGAGCTCGCCGTCCTCGAACATGACGTTGTCGCGGAACAGGTCGGCGTGCACCGGGCCGCGGGGCAGGGCGGCATACGGCGACCCCGCCGCCACGTGGTTCTGGAAGGCGAGTTCGGTGCGCAGCAGCGCAGCCTGGCCGGGCTCCAGGTAGGGCAGCACCACCGGCACGGTCTCGTTCCACCAGGCCAGGCCGCGCAGGTTGGGCTGGCGGCGGTTGAAGTCGCGCCCGGCCAGGTGCATGCGGGCCAGCATCTCGCCCACCGCGGCGCAGTGGGCTTCGGTGGGCGCCAGCTCGCTGCGGCCGCGCAGCTTGTTCACCACGGCCGCCGGCTTGCCGCAGACCTTGTGCAGGATGTCGCCGTCGAGGTCGGCCTGAGGGTCGGGAACCGGGATGCCGCGCTGCGCCAGGTGCTTCATCAGGTGCAGGTAGAAGGGCAGCTGCTCGAACGAGAGCCGCTCGAACAGCGTCAGCACCCACTCGCCCTGGTCGGTGGTGGCGAAGTAGTTGGTGTTCTCGATGCCGCCCTGGATGCCCCGCAGGGACTGCAGCTCGCCCAGGCCCAGCTGGCCCAGCAGTTTGCGCGCCTCTTCCTCGGAGACCTCGGTGAAGACCGCCACGATCAGAAGGACAGGACGTTCCAGGAGCGCTGCCCGGTGACGGGCTGCACCTCGTAGCGCGGCACGCCGGCCTTGGGCTGGACGCTGATGCTCTGCGTCTGGCCGCCGTAGCGCACCTCCTCGATCACGCTGCCGGCGTCCTCGTGCCGGATGCGCTCGATCTTCTGGTTGCGGCGGCCGTCCAGCGCCTGCTCTTGCTCCTGAATCAATAGCACCTCGCGCCCGGCTGGAGCGGGCTGCGGGCTGGCGGGGCCGGGATGCTGGGCCAGGGCGCTGGTGGCGCCCAGCAGCAGGGGCAACAGGAGGCGGGCGGGCATGGGGAGATTGTAGGCGGCAGGCACAATGCAGGCGATGAGCGAGCTGCCCACGAACGAAGCCGAGCACCAGCCCAGGACCCTGCTGCTGGTCGACGGCTCCAGCTACCTGTACCGCGCCTTCCATGCCATGCCCGACCTGCGGGCCGTCCCGGGCGATCCCACGAGCCCGGCCACCGGCGCGATCCGCGGGATGATCAACATGATGCAGAAGCTGCGCAAGGACGTGCGGGCCGACTACGCGGCCTGCGTGTTCGACGCGCCCGGCAAGACCTTCCGCGACGACCTCTATCCCGAGTACAAGGCCACCCGCTCGGCCATGCCCGACGACCTGCGCGCGCAGATCCCGGCCATCCACGAGGTGGTGCGCCTGCTGGGCTGGAAGGTGCTGAACGTGCCGGGGGTGGAGGCCGACGACGTGATCGGCACGCTGTCGTGCATGGCGACCGAGCGCGGCCTGCAGACGGTGATCTCCTCGGGCGACAAGGACCTGTCCCAGCTGGTCAACGAGCACGTCACCGTGATCGACACCATGAACGACCGCAAGCGCGACGTCGCCGGCGTGGAGGCCGAGTTCGGCGTGCCGCCGCGCCTGATGGTGGACTACCAGGCGCTGGTGGGCGACTCCGTGGACAACGTGCCGGGGGTGGACAAGGTGGGGCCCAAGACCGCTGTCAAGCTGCTGCAGGAATGGGGCTCGCTCGACAACCTGATCGCCAACGCGGACAAGGTCAAGGGGGCCGTGGGCGAAAACCTGCGCAAGGCACTGGACTGGCTGCCCAAGGGCCGCGAGCTGCTGACGATCAAGAAGGACTGCGACCTCAAGGACCACATCCCCGGCCTGCCCGGGCTGGAGGACATCGTGGTCGGCGGCCAGGACACCGACAAGCTCAAGGCCTTCTACGAGAGGCACGGCTTCAAGGGGCTGGTCAAGCAGCTGGAAACGCACGAGGTGCCCCCTGAGCACATCGGCGAGCACAAGAAGAAGCAGGGGTCCGAGCCCCAGGGCGGCCTGTTCGAGGAGCCCGACCTCACGGGCCGTTCGCAGGTCACCAACCTGCACTACGAGACCATCCTGTCCTGGGCGCAGCTGGACGCGCTGCTGCCCCGGCTGGAGGCCGCGCCGCTGGTGGCGCTGGACACCGAGACCAACTCGCTGGACGAGATGCAGGCCGAGATCGTCGGCCTGTCGTTTTCCACCGAGCCGGGCGTGGCCGCCTACATCCCGCTGGCGCACAGCTACGCCGGCGCGCCCGACCAGCTGCCGCGCGACGAGGTGCTCGCGCGGCTGAAGCC
>CAZZAW010000062.1:2443-5483 GCA_964652405.1 uncultured Ramlibacter sp. | reverse complement strand
CAACCACGGCATCGAGGTGCAGGGCTACGCCCACGACACCATGCTGCAAAGCTACGTGCTGGAAGTGCACAAGCCGCACGGCCTGGCCAGCCTGGCCGAGCGCCACCTGGGCCGCAGCGGCATCGATTTCGAGCAGATCGCCGGCAAGGGCGCGCACCAGATCCCGTTCCAGCAGGTCGCCATCGACAAGGCGGCCGAGTACTCCTGCGAGGACTCCGACCAGACGCTGGACGTGCACCTGGCCCTGTGGCCCAAGCTCGAGCGCGAGCCCAGGCTGCGCTTCATCTACGACCTGGAGATCGCCAGCAGCGAGGCGCTGTACCGCATCGAGCGCCACGGCGTGCTGATCGACGCCGAGCTGCTGGCGCGCCAGAGCCACGAGCTGGGCCAGCGCATCATGGAACTGGAGCGCCAGGCGCACGACCTGGCCGGCCAGCCCTTCAACCTGGGCAGCCCCAAGCAGATCGGCGAGGTGCTGTTCGTCAAGCTGGGCCTGCCGGTCAAGAAGAAGACCGCGAGCGGCGCGCCCAGCACCGACGAGGAGGTGCTGGAGCAGCTGGCCGAGGACTACCCGCTGCCCGCCAAGATCCTGGAGCACCGGGGCCTGTGCAAGCTCAAGGGCACCTACACCGACAAGCTCGGCCAGATGGTGCACCCGCGCACGGGGCGCGTGCACACGCACTACGCGCAGGCCGTGGCGGTGACGGGGCGCCTGTCCAGCAACGACCCCAACCTGCAGAACATCCCGGTCAAGACCGCCGAAGGCCGCCGCATCCGCGAGGCCTTCATCGCGCCGCCCGGCCACGTGATCGCCAGCGCCGACTACAGCCAGATCGAGCTGCGCATCATGGCCCACCTGTCGGAGGACGCCGCGCTGCTGCGCGCGTTCAACGAGGGGCTGGACGTGCACCGCGCCACGGCGGCCGAGGTCTTCGGCGTCGCGCCCGAGGAAGTGTCCAGCGAGCAGCGCCGCTACGCCAAGGTGATCAACTTCGGCCTGATCTACGGCATGAGCAGCTTCGGGCTGGCGCGCAACCTGGGCATCGAGACCAAGGCCGCCGCGGCCTACATCGACCGCTATTTCCAGCGCTACCCGGGCGTCAAGAACTACATGGACGAGACACGGGCCTCGGCCAAGGAGCGCGGGTACGTGGAGACCGTGTTCGGCCGGCGCCTGTACCTGCCCGAGATCAACTCACCCAACGGCCCGCGCCGCGGCAGCGCCGAGCGGCAGGCGATCAACGCGCCCATGCAGGGCACGGCGGCCGACCTGATCAAGCTGTCCATGGTGAAGGTGCAGGCGCTGCTGGACCAGCAGCAGCGCGGCACGAAGATGATCATGCAGGTGCACGACGAACTGGTGTTCGAGGTGCCCGAGGCCGAGCTCGACTGGGCGCGTGCCGCGGTGCCGGCGCTGATGGCCGGCGTGGCCGAGCTGAAAGTGCCGCTGCTGGCCGAGGTCGGTGTCGGGCTGAACTGGGACAAGGCGCACTAGCCGCAGCGCGCCCGCGTCACCGTCCCCGCGGCGTCGACTTCCAGGTTCAGCCGCCCCGGGTCGAACTCCAGGGTCGCCATGTCCCCCGGGCGCAGCACCCGCACCCGCTGGGCGCGCGAGCGGGCACGCACCTCCTCCACCAGCGCGGCGTCGGCGCGGCGGCCGACCGCGAACGAGGCCGCGGCCTCGTCGCACGGGCCGGCCAGAAGGGGCGGAGGCGGGGCCGGGGGCACCTGGGGCTCCTGGGCGCAGCCGGCCAGCAGCAGCGCCGCCAGCCCTACTGCCGCTCGGACCACAGCACGCCGCCGGTGGCCCAGTCGCCGCGCTTGATGTCGTACAGCAGGATGTCGACCGACTCGGGCTTGCCACCCAGGGTCTCGACGACGGCTTGGGTCAGGGCTTCGACCAGCTTCTTCTTCTGCTCGGGCGTGCGGCCTTCCATGAGTTCGACGCGCAGGGTGGGCATGGGGTTCTCCAGCGATGTTGAGGACAAGCCGGGGATTATGGTTCCGGGCTAGATTCCGCCGGTTTCAACCCAAGGAGCCTTCCATGTTCGACGCAGACCTGAGAAAAGACTTCGATGCCCTGCTGCCCGGCAGCACCGGTGAGGCCGGCCCTTCGCGGCGCACCGCGCTGAAAGTGGCCCTGGGCGCGGGCTACGCGGCAGCCGCCGGCCCCATCGTGGCCCAGACCGCGATCCGCACGCCCGCCGATGGGCTGACGGCGGGCATGGTCGACTTCCAGGTCAACGGCTTCAAGGTCCCGGCCTACCGGGCCGCGCCCGCGGGCCGCACCGGCCTGCCGGTGGTGCTGGTGGTCCAGGAGATCTTCGGCGTGCACGAGTACATCCAGGACACGGCGCGCCGCTTCGCCAAGGCGGGCTACCTCGCGATCGCGCCCGACCTGTACGCGCGCCAGGGCAACGCGGCCTCGTACACCGAGATTCCCAGGCTGATGAGCGAGCTGGTGGCCAAGGTGCCCGATGCCCAGGTGATGGCCGACCTGGACGGCGCCCTGAAGTGGGCCGCGGCCAACGGCGGCGACGCCAACAAGGCGGCGATCACCGGCTTCTGCTGGGGCGGCCGCATCACCTGGCTGTACGCGGCGCATGCGCCGGTGAAGGCGGGCGTGGCCTGGTACGGCCGCCTGGTGGGCAACGCCACCGAGCTCACGCCCCGGCACCCGGTGGACGTGGCCGCCAGCCTCAAGGCGCCGGTGCTGGGCCTGTACGGCGCGGCCGACACGGGCATCCCGCTTGACACGGTTGATAAGATGAAAGCTGCCTTGGCCAATGGCTCGCCCGCGGCCAAGGCGTCGCAGTTCGTGGTGTACCCCGACGCGCCGCATGCCTTCCATGCCGACTACCGCCCCAGCTTCCGCCAGGGCCCGGCCGAGGACGGCTGGAAGCGCGCGCTGGAGTGGTTCAAGGCGAACGGCGCGGCCTGAAGCCGGCGGGAGGGCCGGCCCTGCGAGAGCCGCCGCAAGGCGGCTCTTTTTGTTCGTGACGACAAGGAAAACAAGCGCCAGCCCGCTCGGGACGGGCGC
>CAZZAW010000062.1:0-2433 GCA_964652405.1 uncultured Ramlibacter sp. | reverse complement strand
CCGCAGCCCTCATGAGCCTGGGCGTGCTGGGCGGCGGGGGCCGTGACGCGCGCCCCGCGCAGCACCTGCTGAGCCTGGCGGCGGGCGCGCTGCTGGCGACCGCCTTCATGCACCTGCTGCCCGAAGCCTTCGAGAGCGAAGCCGGCGCCAAGGAGCTGTTCGCCACGCTGCTGGTGGGCGTGGTCTTCTTCTTCCTGCTGGACAAGGCCGAGCTCTGGCACCACGGGCACGAGCACCACGGCCATCACCATCACCACGACGACACCCACGGCCATGGGCATGGCCATGGGTCGTCCCCGTCCGGGGCCTGGGCCGTGCTCACGGGCGACAGCGTCCACTGCTTCGGCGACGGCGTGCTGATCGCCTCGGCCTTCGTCGCCGACTTCCGCCTGGGCGTGGTGGCGGCGCTCGCCGTGCTGGCCCACGAGATCCCGCACCACATCGGCGACCTGGTGGTGCTGCGCCAGGCCAGCGGGAACCGCCGCGCCGCCCTGGTCAAGGTGTCCTTGGCCGGCGCCGTCACCACGCTGGGCGGCATCGCGGGCTGGTGGCTGGTGGACCGGCTGCAGGAGTTCCTGCCGTACTTCCTCGCCGTCGCCAGCAGCAGCTTCATCTACGTGGCGCTGGCCGACCTGATCCCCCAGCTGCAAAGGCGGCTGGGCTTGCGCGAGACCTTCACCCAGATCGCCTGGCTGGCGCTGGGCATCGCGCTCGTGACCGTGGTGAGCGGCCTCGCGCACGCGCATTGAACCCCACGGCCGAGGCAAGGCGTAACGCGCGGTTTCGCCGAACTGGGCCGTAGTACATGGTGTCGCCCTTGTCCGACAGGGGCTCCTGAGCTGCCCGCCTAAGGTGGGCGGGCGACGGGCGGGTGCCCGCGCGCTTGCACACGCGAAGGAGTAGCGACATGGCATCACGCGACGAACAGGACCGCGAGCGGCAGGGCCGCTGGGGACAGGACCAACACGACCAGCAGGGCGGCCAGGGCGGCTGGCGCGGCGAGAGCTCGCGCGGCCAGGGCGGCTTTGCCGGATCGCAGCAGAGCGGCGGCTTCGGCGGCTATGGCGGTGAGAGCCATGGCCAGGGCCGAGGCGGCCAGGACTATGGCGGCGGCCAGGGCTACGGCCGGGAGTACGGCGGCTATGGCGGCGAGTTCGGCGGCCAGGGCGGCTGGGGCCGCGGCCAGCAAGGGCAGGGTGGTTACGGCCAGCAGGGCGGCTATGCCGGCGGGCACAGCGGCCAGGGCGGCTGGGGCCAGAACCCCGGCGGCGCGCAAAGTCAGGGCCCCCAGAGTTACGGCCAGCAAGGCTACGGCCACCAGGGCCACGAACAGCACCACGCCTATGGCGGCATGGGCACCCAGTACGGCCAGGGCGGCAGCGGCAGCAGCTGGGGCCAGGGCGGCTACGGCAGCCAGGGCGGGCAGTGGGGCGGCCGCCAGGGCGACTACGGCACCGGCGGCTACCAGGGCGGCCAGGGTCATCAAGGCCACCAGGGCCACCAAGGCCATGCGGGGGGGCAGGGCTTCCAGGGCGGCTACGGGCAGGGCCAGGGCAGCTTCTCCGGCGGCCAGGGCTACGGCCAGCAGGGCAGCCAGGGCCAGCACCACGACCCCGACTACCACCAGTGGCGCGAAGAGCAGATCCGCAACCTGGACAACGACTACCACTCGTGGCGGCAGGACCGCTACAAGAAGTTCTCGGACGAGTTCAACACCTGGCGCTCCAGCCGCAGTGGCGGCCAGGGCCAGGCCAGCGGCTCGGCGGGCAGCACGACCGGCGGCAACTTCGGGCCGGCGGGCGGCGCCACCGGCTCCGGCAGCGGCCAGCAGACCTCGGCCGAGGGCGGCTCCACCAGCACCAGCGCCAGCAGCGGCGGCGGCTCGCAGACGCGGCAGAAGTAACCGGCATTCCCATCCCTTCCTCAACCCACATCCAGGAGAACCTCATGACCCCTTCCCTCAAACCCACCGCGGCGCTGCTGGCGCTGGCGTTCGCGTTCGGCAGCGCCGTGGCCCAGACCTCCGGCACGTCCGGCGGCTCCGGCGCCACCGCAGGCGCCGGCAGCTCGGCCACGGGCGGCGGCGCCGCGCCCCGCGCGCAGCCGGGCACCGGCACCCGCAATGCCGAAACCACCAAGGACGACAAGCTGGCGCGCGCCGACCGCAAGTTCGTGCAGGAAGCCGCGGGCAGCGGGCTGTTCGAAGTGCAGGCGGCGCAGCTGGCGGCCTCCAAGGCCACCGACCCGGCCATCAAGAGCTACGCCACCATGCTGGTGGAGCACCACAGCGCCGCCAACAACGAGCTGACCCAGCTGGCCAACACCAAGGGCGTGGAGCTGCCCGCGGCGCCGCCTCGCGCCATGCGCAGCGACATCGAGAACCTGGGCAAGAAAACCGGCCAGGACTTCGACCGCGAGTTCGTGCGCAAGGTC
>CAZZAW010000061.1:0-11991 GCA_964652405.1 uncultured Ramlibacter sp. | reverse complement strand
GTGGCGGCCACGGAAAAGGGCAGGAAGAACCCCAGCGCGGTCAGCAGGGCGGCCAGGAACAGGTCGGCACGGGGCGAGATCGCGGGCGTCATGGGCTGCCTGCCTGCAGCGCATGCAGGTGGGCGTACAGGCCGCCGCGCGCCAGCAGCTCGGCGTGCGTGCCGGTCTCCGCGATGCGGCCGGCCTCCAGCACCACCACCTGGTCGGCGTGCTCGATGGTGGACAGCCGGTGGGCGATGATCAGCGTGGTGCGGCCCGCCATCAGGCGCTGCAGCGCCTCCTGCACCAGGCGCTCGGATGCGGCGTCCAGCGCCGAGGTCGCCTCGTCCAGGATCAGGATGGGCGCGTCCTTGTAGAGGGCGCGCGCGATGGCCAGGCGCTGGCGCTGCCCGCCCGACAGCTCGGTGGCGTTGTGGCCGGTGACGGTGTCCAGCCCCTGGGGCAGGCTGTCGACCAGGTCGCGCAGGTTGGCGCCGGCCACGCAGCGGTCCAGCCGCTCGCGGTCCAGCGGGCCGTCCATGGTGATGTTGGCGGCCAGGCTGCCGTTGAACATTACGACGTCCTGGCTGACCAGCGCGAACTGGTCACGCAGGGCCTGCAGGTCCCAGTCGGCGACGTCGTGGCCGTCCAGCAGCACCTGGCCGGCATCGGGCACGACGAAGCGGGGCAGCAGGTTGGCCAGCGTGGTCTTGCCCGAGCCGGAAGGACCCACCAGGGCCACGATGCGGCCGGGGGCGATGTCCAGCGTGACGCCGTCCAGGGCGGGCGCGGCGTCCCCGCGGTACTTCACCGTCACGTTCCGCAGGCCGATGCGCCCCTGCGCGCGGCCGGGCGCATGGCGGCCGCCGCTTTCGGCCGGCGTGTGCTCGATCAAATCGATGGCACGCTGCACCGCGGCCAGGCCGCGCGCGATCGGGCTGGCCGCCTCGGACAGGCGCTTGATCGGCGCGATCAGCATCAGCATGGCGGTGATGAAGGAGGCGAAGGTTCCGATGGTCAGCCCTTCGCGCGTCTGCCACAGCGCGACGCAGATCACGGCCGAGAGGGCGCCGGCCGCCAGCATGTGGGTGAGCGGGGTGATGGCGGCGGAGGCCACGGCTGATTTCATCGCCAGCCGGCGCAGCGCCGCGCTCAGGGTGGCGAAGCGGCCGGCCTGGGCCGGCTGGGCGCCGTGCAGGCGCACCACGCGCGCCGCCAGCACGTTTTCCTCGACCACGTAGGCCAGGTCGTTGGTGGCGGTCTGGGTGTTGCGGGCGATGCGGTACAGGCGCCGCGAGAGGGTCCGCATGATCAGCGCCACGCCGGGCACGATCAGGAACACGATGAAGGTGAGCTTCCAGTTCAGGAACAGCAGGTAGGCCAGCAGGGCGAGCAGCGCCAGGCTGTCCTTGAGCAGGGCGATCACCGAGTTCACCAGCAGCGTGGCCCCGCTCTGGACCTCGAACACCACCGTGTTCGACAGCGCCGTGGCGTTCTGCTGCGCGAACAGCGACAGCCTGGCGTCCAGCAGGCGGGCGAACATGGCCTTGCGCAGCGCGAGCAGGCCGTCCTGGGTGATGCGGGCCAGCGCCAGGTCGGCGATGAAGCCGGCGCTGCCGCGCACCGCGAACAGCAGCAGCAGGCTGGCCGGGACCATCCACAGCTCGATGCCGCCGGGCTTGAAGCCCTGGTCGAGCAGCGGCTTGATCAGGGCCGGCACCAGCGGCTCGGTGGCCGAGGAGACCAGCGTGGCCAGCGCGGCGATGGCCCAGAAGCGGCGGGTGTTGCCGAAGTAGGGCAGCAGCCAGCGGACGGCGGCGAGGTCGACCTTGATCACGGCATCGCCCGGGCCTGCGAGAGCTTGCGCTCCCATTGCCAGGCGTGGGCGATGATGGTGTCCAGGTCCTCGTACTGCGGTGTCCAGCCCAGCTCGGCCCTCGCCCGCTTGGAATCGGCCACCAGGACCGGCGGGTCTCCGGCGCGTCGGGGGTCATCGCGCACGGGAATCGGATGCCCGGTCACCCGGCGGGCCGCTTCGATCACCTGGGTAACCGAGTGGCCCAGGCCGTTGCCCAGGTTGTAGACGGTGGTCTTGGCGCCGCCTTCCAGCGCCTTCAGCGCCAGCAGGTGGGCGGTGCACAGGTCCTGCACGTGGATGTAGTCGCGGATGCAGGAGCCATCGGGCGTGGGGAAGTCGTTGCCGAACCGCGCGATGTGCGGCCGGCGGCCGGAGGCCACCTGCAGCACCAGCGGGATCAAATGCGTTTCCGGGTCGTGCCGCTCCCCCAGGGTGCCGTCCGGGTGCGCGCCGGCGGCGTTGAAGTAGCGCAGCGCGATCGAGCGCAGGCCGTGGGCATGCGCGTAGTCCTCCAGCGCGAACTCCACCGCCAGCTTGCTGTGGCCGTAAGGGTTGATCGGCTTGCAGGGATGCGTCTCGGGGATCGGCACTTCCACCGGGTTGCCGAACACGGCCGCGGTGGACGAGAAGATGAACTGGGTGACGCCGTGCTCCAGCATGGTGTCCAGCAGCGAGAGCGTCTGGAAGGTGTTGTTGCGCCAGTACTTGGCCGGCTGGGTCATGGACTCGCCGACCAGGCTGGACGCGGCGAAGTGCATCACGCACTGCGGCTTGAACTCGCGCAGCACCGACGACATGAAGGCGGCATCGCCGATCTGTCCCTGCCGGAAGAGGGTGCCCCGGGTGGCTTCCAGGTGGCCGGTGGCCAGGTCGTCGATGACCACGGGCTGGAAACCGCTTTCGCCGAGCATCCGCACCATGTGCGATCCGATGTAGCCGGCGCCGCCCGCGACGATGACCGAGGGTCCGTTTGCCATGGATGAGGGTGTGATAATCAGAAGTGAAGGCAGGGGATTATGCCCCGCGGTCCTGCCCATCCAAGGCCTCCATGCCCACCCTGTCCATCGTCATCGTCGCCAAGAACGAAGCGCTCAACATCGCCGATTGCGTGCGCTCGGCGCGCTTCGCCGATGAGGTGATCGTGCTCGACTCGGGCAGCACCGACGGCACGGCCGAGCTGGCCCGCGCCGAGGGCGCCAGGGTCGTGGTCGCCGACTGGCCGGGCTACGGGCCGCAGAACAACCGCGGGATCGACATGGCCAGCGGCGACTGGTTCTTCTCGCTGGACGCGGACGAACGCATCACGCCGGCGCTGGCCGCGGAGATCCGCGAGGCCATCACCCGGACCGACGTCGATGGTTTCCGCGTGCCCCGCGTTTCCATGTACTGCGGCCGCTTCATGCAGCACGGCGGCTGGCGTCCCGACTACACCTGGCGCCTGGCGCGGCGCGGCAAGGCCAGGTTCACCGAGCATTTCCTGCATGCGCACCTGCAGGTGCAGGGCGCCACAGGCACGCTGCGCGAGCCCATCGTGCATTACAGCTTCCGCACCATGGAGGCCGTGCTGGAAAAGCTCAATCGCTACTCGTCGGCCAGCGCGCGCGACATGACCAGCGCCGGCCGCAAGGGCTCGCTGGGACGGGCCGTGGCGCACGGCCTGTGGGCTTTCATCCGCACCTATTTCCTGCGCCTGGGCTTCCTGGACGGCCGCTGGGGCTTCATGCTCGCGGTCTCCAACGCCGAGGGCACCTACTACCGGTACGTCAAGCTCTGGCTGATGCAGCGGGGAACCGAAGCCGTGGAGCCTCCCCCCTCATGAGGACGGCCTTCGTCGTCCTCACCTACAACCGCTCCGATGCCCTGCTGGCCGTGCTGCGCGCGCTGGCGCCGCAATGCGGCAAGGACGACGTGGTGGTGGTGGCCGACGACGGCTCGCGCGACGAGCATGTCCAGGCCCTGCAGCGTGGCTTGCCTCGTTTCGCCTGCCCGGTGCGCCATGTCTGGCATCCCGACACGGGTTTCACGGCCGCGCGCGCCCGCAACCTGGGGGCGATGGCCGCCCGCGCCGACTACATCGTCTTCATGGACGGCGACTGCATTCCGAACCGCGGCTTCGCAGGGGCCCACCGGCAGCTGGCGGGCGAGGGGTTCTTCGTCAATGGCAGCCGCGTGCTGCTCAGCGAGCGGTTGACGCAGCACGTCTTGCAGGGCGAGGTCGATCCGGCGGCCCTGGGCGCAGCGGCCTGGCTGCGGCTGCGGCTCGCGGGGGACGTTAACAAATTGACGCATCTCCTGCGCTGGCCGGGCGCACCGCTGCGGGTGGAACCGCGCTTCCTGTGGAAGGGCATCCGCAGCTGCAATTTCGGCGTCTGGTATCGTGACCTGCGTGCCGCCAACGGCTTCGACGAGACCTTCCAGGGCTGGGGCCACGAGGACGCGGACCTGGTCCTGCGGCTGCACCACCTGGGCCTGGCGCGCAGGAACGGTTTCCTGGGCACCGAGGTCCTGCACCTGTGGCATCGCGAGAACCCGCGCGACCGTGAAGGCGACAACCGCCGCCGCGTCGAGCAGCGGATGAGCTCGGGCATCGTCCGGGCCGAGCGCGGGCTGGCGCAGGCCGAGGGCGATCCCGGCGTGCGAGTGACTGAACTGAATCGTTGATGGAGAGACTAAAGCACATGACTACTGCTGCACTCTGGCGCCGCCGCCATGTGGTGGGCCTGCTGGGCGCCGCGGCCGTGCCGGCCTGGGCCCAGTTCCGGGTCGAGGTCACGGGCGTGGGCCTGACCCAGGTGCCCATCGCCATCGTCCCGTTCCGCGGGGAGGCCGAAGCCCCGCAGAAGATCGCCGCCATCGTCCGCGCCGACCTCGAGCGCAGCGGACAGTTCCGCGGCATCGAACCGGCCGGCGCCGTGATGGACGAGACCAGCCGGCCCGACGTGTCGCCCTGGCGCCAGCGCGGCGCCGATGCGCTCGCCGCCGGCAGCGTCTCGCGCCTGGCCGATGGCCGCTACGACGTGCGCTTCCGGCTGTGGGACGTGGTGCGCGGGCAGGACCTGGGAGGCCAGAGCTATGCCGTGACCGTGGGCGACCTGCGCCTGGCGGCCCACCGCATCTCGGACTTCATCTACGAAAAGCTCACCGGTGAGCGCGGCATCTTCTCCACCCGGATCGCCTACGTCACCCAGGCTGGCCCCCGCTACAACCTGTGGGTAGCCGATGCCGACGGCGAGAACGCGCAATCGGCGCTCGCCAGTTCCGAGCCCATCATCTCGCCGGCCTGGTCGTCCAACGGCGGGCAACTGGCCTACGTGTCCTTCGAATCGCGCAAGCCCGTGGTGTACGTGCACGAGGTCGCCACCGGACGGCGGCGCCTGCTGGCCAACTTCCGCGGCTCCAACAGCGCGCCGGCCTGGGCACCCGACGGCCGCTCGCTGGCCGTGACCCTCAGCCGCGAGGGCGGCTCGCAGCTGTACACCATGGACGCCAACGGCGGCGAGCCGCGCCGGCTCACGCAGTCGGCCGGCATCGACACCGAGCCGGTGTACTCGCCCGACGGCCGCAGCATCTACTTCGTGAGCGACCGGGGCGGGGCGCCGCAGGTCTACCGCATGCCGGCCGCGGGCGGCAACCCGGAACGCGTCACCTTTACCGGCTCTTACAACATCTCCCCGGCCCTGAGTCCGGATGGGCGCTGGCTGGCCTACATTTCGCGCATTGGCGGCGCCTTCAAGCTGCATGTCATGGAACTGTCCGGAGGCGGGACGCCGGTGGCCATCACCGACACCACGGCCGACGAGAGCCCCAGCTTCGCGCCCAACGGACGCCTGATCGTCTATGCGACCAGGCAAGGCGGGCGTGAGGCGCTGATGACCACCACGCTGGACGGCAAGATCAAGGCGCGCCTGGCAGGGCAGGGCGGCGACATCCGCGAGCCCGACTGGGGTCCGTTCCAGAAATAAGGTTTTCTCATTCAGGAGGTTCAATCGATGATCAAGCGCATCTTCATGGCCGCCGCGGTGGCCCTTGCCCTGGCGGGCTGCGGCTCCAACGTCAAGCTCAATGACGTGCCGGTGGAAGACAAGAGCGGCACGGCCGTGACGCCTGGCGGCCCCGGGGGCGGCGCCACGACCGGCCCCGCGACGCAAAGCAGCGTCGCGCAGGTGCAGGTGGACCCCAACGCGAACTCGCAGGCCGGGCCGGCCAACGTCTCGCGCATGGTCTATTTCGACTACGACAGCTACGTGATCCGCGCCGACGGCCAGCAGCTGATCGAGGCCCATGCCCGCTTCCTGCGCGCCAACCCGCAGCGCCGCGTGGCGCTGGAGGGCCACACCGACGAGCGCGGCGGCCGCGAGTACAACCTGGCGCTGGGCCAGCGCCGCGCCGAAGCGGTGCGCCGCGCGCTGGGGCTTCTGGGTGTGAACGACAACCAGATGGAAGCGGTGAGCTTCGGCAAGGAAAAGCCGGCCATCGTGGGCAGTGACGAGGCGGCCTGGGCCCAGAACCGCCGCGTCGAGATCTCCTACCGCTGATGAAGGCCCGCTTCGTCCTCCAGGCGGTCGCCGCTGCGATGGCGCTGGCCGCCGCCGTGCCCGCCAGCGCCCAGCTGTTCCCCGACAACGAGGCCCGCAGCGCCATCCTGGAGCTGCGCCAGCGGGTCGAGGCCCAGCGCGTGCAGACCGAGCGCCAGCTGGAAGACCTGCGCCGCGCGGTGGAGGAAAACGGGCAGCTGCGCCGCAGCATCCTGGAGCTGCAGACCCAGATCGAGACCCTGCGCGGCGAGATGGCGCGGCTGCGGGGCCAGGACGAGCAGATGGCCCGCGAGCTGGCCGAGCTCCAGCGCCGCCAGAAGGACGTGGCGCAAGGGGTGGAGGAGCGGCTGCGCAAGTTCGAGCCCACCAAGGTCAACGTCGACGGGCGCGAGTTCGTGGCCGAGCCAGCCGAGCAGCGCGATTTCGACGCCGCCCTGGGGGTGTTCCGCAAGGGCGAGTTCCCGGCGGCGCAGGCGGCCTTCACCGAGTTCCTGCGCCGCTACCCGCAAAGCGGCTACCGGCCCTCGGCCCTGTTCTGGCTGGGCAATGCGCAGTACGCGAACCGCGACTACCGGGGCGCCATCGCCAACTTCCGGGCGCTGCTGCAGGCCGCGCCCGACCATGCCCGCGCGCCGGAAGCCGTGCTGTCCATCGCCAACTGCCAGATCGAGCTGAAGGACAACGCCGGCGCCCGCAAGACCCTGGACGACCTGGTCAAGGCCTACCCGCAGTCCGAGGCTGCCGGCGCGGCCCGCGAGCGCCTCGCGCGTTTGAAGTGATCGGCGCGCTGGATGCCGAGGCCGACCTGGCCCGCCGCTTCGGCGGGCTGGAGCGGCTCTACGGCATGGACGGCGCCCAGGCCATCCGGCAGGCGCACGTGGCGGTGGCCGGGATCGGCGGCGTGGGTTCCTGGACGGCCGAGGCGCTGGCCCGCAGCGGCGTGGGCGCCCTCACGCTGATCGACCTGGACCACGTGGCCGAATCCAACATCAACCGGCAGGTCCATGCGCTCACGCCCACCGTGGGCCAGGCCAAGGTGCAGGCCATGCGCGAGCGCATCGCCCAGATCCACCCGGGCTGCCGGGTGCACGCGGTGGAGGACTTCGTGGAGCCGGAGAACTGGCCGCAGCTGCTGCCGGCCGGCGTGGATGCGGTGGTGGACGCTTGCGACCAGGTCAAGGCCAAGGCGGCGATGGCGGCCTGGGCCCTGGCGTCCCGCAGTCTTTTCATCAGCGTGGGCGCGGCCGGCGGCAAGCGGCTGGCGCACCGGGTGGACATCGACGACCTGGCCCGCACCACGCACGACCCGCTGCTGGCGCAGCTGCGTTACCGGCTGCGCAAGTTCCACGGGGCGCCGCGCGAAGGCAAGGCCATCGGCCTGGCCTGCGTGTTCAGCCGCGAGGCGGTGGCGCCGCCCGACCCGTCGTGCGCCGTCGAAGGCGACGGATCGCTCAACTGCCACGGCTACGGCTCGGTGGTGGCGGTCACGGCCACCTTCGGCCAGTGCGCGGCCGGCTGGGTGCTGGACCAGCTGGCGCGAAGAAAGCGGTCCGGCTGACGCTATAATCGTGGGCTTTGCTGCCGTGGAAATGCCGCGGCAGTGAGTGGGACGTTAGCTCAGTTGGTAGAGCAGCGGACTTTTAATCCGTTGGTCACAAGTTCGAATCTTGTACGTCCTACCATTTCCCCGGCGCGACGCGCCACTACCGCCGCTTCGCAAACTCCGCCTTGAGCGCGGGTGACATCGGTAGCTTCAGACCGCGCGGGTTCGAAGGGTTCGGCTGCACGAACCACTTGTCGTACAGCGCCTCCATGCGGCCCGACCGGATCTCCTCGGCCACCGCGGCGTCGACCACCTGCGCCAGCTTGTCGTCCAGGGGCAGGGCCAGCGCGATCACTTCGGTGGAGAGCACGTCGTCCAGCAGGCGGAACTGCGCGGCGTCGGGCTCGCTGGAGATGGCCCCCAGCAGGAGCACCTCGTCCCGGGCCCAGGCCACCGCCTGCTTCAGGCGCAACTGCGACAGCGCGGCTTCGGAGCTGACGACCCGGGACATCTTCAGCGACAGCGTCTGGGTGCGGCTCAAATGCGCCACGGCCAGCTCGGTCGTGGTGCGGCCGAACACCGCCACGGTCTGGCCTTTCAGGTCGGCGACCGCCCGCGGCCCGTCGGCCATCACCAGCAGCTTGGTGGGCGACAGGAAGATGGGCGACGAAAACGACATGGTGCGGCGCCGCAGGGGCGTGTCCGAGATGGCGCCGCACATCACGTCGACCAGGGCGCTCCCCACCACGCGCGGCACCTGGTCGGGATCGACCGGCACCAGGTTCACCCGCAGCTGGGGCTGCCCGGTCACCTGCCTGATGCGCTCGGCGACCGCCTGGCACAGCTCCACGCTGTAGCCCATTGGCGCGCCGCCGTGCTTGAACGAGAACGGTGGAGAGGTCTCGCTGTACCCCAGGTTGATCTGGCCGTCCTTGGCGATGCGCGCCAGCAGGTCCCGGGCGCTGGCCTGGGCGCCGAGGGCGGCCAGAAGGACCAGCAGGGCAATGCGAATGGTCAGGGTCATGGTGGTTCTCCCGAGCTGGGACCATTGTGGGTACTGTCGAGCTGGTGCGCAACCTCCCCTGGGCGCGCAGGGGCCTGTTGGCGGCCCACGACAGACGGCGTGTACGGACTGGCTGCAAACGTAACCGTTCGGCGCTGGCGGCCCTCCTTCCACGTAAGCTGTTACTCAGCCGCACGTTTGATAGCGAGCGCCAGAGGGTGCATGGGTAGGATTCCCATGAAAGCAGTACCCATGAGCGCCACCTTGATCCACGACCTTCCGCAGCCCGCGTCCCTGCCCGGGCGCACCTCCCCGGCCACCGGACCGGCCCCCGGCGACACCGAGGACGTGGTCACCCTGGTCCTGCAGATGCTGCGCGAGCGCATGGAGATGGACGTGGTGTTCGTCACCCGCGGTGCCGAGCTGCCGGCCGGCCGCGCCGAGGTGCCCCTGAGCATTCCCATCGTGCTGCGCGACGGCCGCATCCACGGCCTGCTGTGCTGCTACAGCCCCGCCTCGGGCTCCGTGGCCGAGCGCGACCTGCGCAGCCTGCGCTACAGCGCGCGCCTGGCGGCACGCCTGCTGGACAACCTGCAGATCCTGCGCGACCTGTCCCGCCAGTCGGTGCGCCACTAGGCCCCGAGGGCGTCCGGCGGCGGCAGGGCCAGTCGGGCGGCCTGCACGACCCGCACGCAGTCCTTGATGTGCTCCTCGCCCAGGTAGCGCAGCGTCGCGTACCCCACGGCGGCCGCGACGGCCTGTCCCGCGAAGGGCACGTACTTGGCGGCCTGCCGGGTGGTCAGGCGCATGCCCACCATCTTGGCCATGCGCAGCACCAGGTCGCGCGTGACGAACTTGCCCGCCACCACCGTGCCCACCATGGCCAGCGCCTTCTGCACCTGCTCTCGTTTGCGCGGCGACAGCCGGTCGATCTGTTCCGGGGTCAGGCCGAACTGCGCGTTGATATCGGGCAGCAGCCTGGACAGCAGCGCCGCGTCCACCGCCCAGTCCAGCCCGGGCACCGGCACCGCGCTGGCGGCCGCGCCCACGAGCGCCCGCCGGTTGAGCAGGCGGCGGCAGGCGCGCACGCGCTCCACCAGTTCGGGGTGTCCGGCGGCCAGCTGCAGGGCGGAAGGCATGGTCCATTGTGGCTTGCCCGCCTACGCCCGGCGAATCCGCTGGGCTATGCTTGCCGTACAGCTCATCATGAACGCCGCTGCCCAAACCCTTCCCGAGCCTTCCGGTCCCTTCGAGCAGGAGGTGACCGAGCTGCTGGTGGCCACGGCCGACAGCTCCACCGAGGCGGTGAACCGGGCCATCCAGCCGGCGCTCCGGCTGGTGCGCGAGCGCATGGGCATGGACATCGTGTTCGTCTCGCAGTTCCAGAAGGGCGAGCGCCGGTTCCGGCTGGTGGAGGCGGCGGCTTACCCGGCGGTGGTCAGCGTCGGCGCGGCCGACCCGCTGGAGAGCAGCTGGTGCCAGCGGGTGGTGGACGGCCGCCTGCCGGAACTGATTCCGGACGTCGCAGCGCTGCCGGCCGGCACGGACGCGCCCGCGGCGGACTTTCCCATCGGCACGCACCTGAGCACGCCCATCGTGCTGCGCGACGGTTCCCTCTACGGCACCCTGTGCTGCTTCAGCTTCGGGGTGCAGCCGGACATCGGCGAGCGTGACCTGCGCGGGCTGCGCTACACCGCCCGGCTGGTGGCGCAGCTGCTGGAGCAGGAGCGGGTGCTGGCCGGCCTAAGCCGCAGCTTCCAGCGCCTCGACCTGCGCTGACAGGTCCAGCCAGCGCTCCTCCAGCGCCTGCAGCTCCTCGCCCACCACCTTGAGCCGCCGCCCGGCCTCGGCCAGCTCGGGGGGCGGCAGTGGCGTGGCCAGGCTAGCTTCGAGGGCGTCCTTTTCCGCCTGGAGCTGGGCCATGCGGGTTTCGGCCCGCTCCATCTCCTTCTTCAGCGGACGGGTGAGCGCCGCCCGCTGCTGGCGCTGCTGGGCGTCGGCCTTGCGCTGTTGCTGGGGCGCGGCCGTGGGCGCGGGTTGCTGGGCTTCGGCCTTGGCCGCCTCGCGCAGGCGCTTGGCTTCGTCCAGCAGGTAGCGCTGGTAGTCGTCCAGGTCGCCGTCGAAGGGCTGCACCTCGCCCCGGCCGACCAGCCAGAACTCGTCACAGACGGCGCGCAGCAGGGCCCGGTCGTGGCTCACCAGCATCAGCGTGCCTTCGAATTCGTTCAGCGCCACTGACAGGGCCTCACGGGTGGCCAGGTCCAGGTGGTTGGTCGGTTCGTCCAGCAGCAGCAGGTTGGGGCGCTGCCAGACCATCATGGCCAGCACCAGCCGGGCCTTCTCGCCGCCGCTCATGGTGCCCACGGCCTGGGCCACCATGTCGCCGGTGAAGTTGAAGGTGCCCAGGTAGTTGCGCAGCTCCTGCTCGCGCGCCTGCGGGCCAACGTCGCGCGCCAGGCGGATCATGTGCTCCAGCGGGTTGCTGTCGGGTGACAGCACGTCCAGCTCCTGCTGGGCGAAGTAGCCGATGTTCAGGCCCTTGCCTTCGGTCAGGGTACCCGCCAGCGCCGGGATCTCGTGGGCGATGGTCTTGACCAGGGTGGACTTGCCCTGGCCGTTGGCGCCCAGGATGCCGATCCGCTGGCCGGCCAGCACCGAGCGGTTCACGCCGCGCAGGATGACCGTGGGCTCGCCGCCATCGTCCCGCAGGTAGCCGAAGGCCGCGTCGCTGATCGCCAGCATCGGGTTCGGCAGGTTCATCGGCTCCTTGAACTCGAAGGTGAACTCCGCGTCCGCCAGCACCGGGGCGATCTTTTCCATGCGCTCGAGCGCCTTCACCCGGCTCTGCGCCTGCTTGGCCTTGGACGCCTTGGCCTTGAATCGGTCGATGAACTTCTGCAGGTGGGCGATGCGCTCCTGCTGCTTGGCAAAGCTCTGCTGCTGCAGCGCCAGCTGCTGGGCACGCAGCATCTCGAAGGCGGTGTAGTTGCCGCCGTAGCGGGTGAGCTTCTGCTGCTCGATGTGGAGCGTCACGTCGGTCACCGCGTCCAGGAACTCGCGGTCGTGGCTGATC
>CAZZAW010000060.1:10668-12202 GCA_964652405.1 uncultured Ramlibacter sp. | reverse complement strand
GCACCACGTAGTAGCTGGTGGCGAACAGCGCGCAGCCGCCGAACGCGAAGATCACCGCGTTGGTGTGCAGCGGCCGCAGGCGGCCATAGCTCAGCCAGGGGATGCCGAAGTTGAGCTCAGGCCAGGCGAGCTGGGCCGCGATGAACACGCCGACCAGCATGCCCACCACGCCCCAGACCACGGCCATCAGCGAGAACTGCCGCACGACGGTGTCGTCGTACTGCGCGGTGGAGCTGGTTGCTGGGACGTTCATGGAGCACCTTTTTTTCGTGACGCTCCCAGTGTCCGGCGCGGGGTTCCCGGCCGGCTTGACGCAAGTCAATCGCTCTCGAGAATGCGCTGTGCTTCGGCGTCCAGCGTCTCGAACTGCCCGCGCCACACGGCCCAGCCGAGCGCGCCGAGGATGAGCAGCGCCAGCGCGACCGACAGCGGGATGAGGATGAAGAGGATGTCCATGAGGGCCGTCACCCGCGCGCAGGCGGTTCTCCAGGCAGATCGATCCGCGCCAGCCGCGCCGCGTTCAGGACGACCGCCAGCGAGCTGGCGGCCATGCCCAGGCCGGCCAGCCAGGCAGGCATGGCGCCGGCCACGGCCAGCGGCACGCACACGGCGTTGTAGGCAGCGGCCCAGGCCAGGTTCTGCCGCACCACGCGGCGGGTCCGCCGGGCCTGCAGCAGCAGGGCGGGCAGCGCCGACAGGCGGTTGCCCAGCACCACCACGTCGGAGCGCGCCTGGGCGAGGGGCGCGCCATGCGCCATCGCCACGGACAGGTGGGCGCGCGCCAGCACCGGGCCGTCGTTGATGCCGTCGCCGACCATCGCGACCCGGTGGCCCTGGTCCTGCAGCCGGCTCACATGACCGAGCTTGTCGGCGGGGGAGCAATCACCGCGGCCGGCGGAAATGCCGGCGCGCGCGGCCAGGCGCTGCACGGCGCGGTCATGGTCGCCGGACAGCAGCTCGACTTCGAGGCCCCGCCGGCGAAGTTCGGCGACGGCCGCGGCCGCGTCTTCGCGCAGCGCCTCGTCCAGCGTGAAGCTGGCCAGCCAGCCGTCGGGACCGGCCAGGTGGACCTGCGCGCCTGCAGCACCGGCGTCCGGTGTCACCCCGCAGAATGCGGCCGAGCCCAGCCGCAGCGGCAGCACCGGGCCGCCCGTCTCGGCCGCCACCTGCCCTTCGAGGCCCTGCCCTGCATGCTCCCGCACGGCCTCGGCGCGCCAGCCCGTGGGCGGGGCCGACGCCGCCAGGGCGCGCGACACGGGGTGCAGCGACTGGCTCGCCAGCGCCGCCGCCAGGCCCAGCACTTCGTCAGCGCTGTGGCCGGGGCGTGCCGCCACGGCCATGACCGACATGCGGTCCTGCGTGAGCGTCCCGGTCTTGTCGAACACGATGGTGTCCACGGCCGCGGCAGCTTCCAGCCCCTCCAGCCGCCGCACCATCACGCCGCGGCGGGCCAGGGCCCCGGCCGCCGCCAGGGTGGCTGCCGGAGTGGCCAACGAGAGCGCGCACGGGCAGGTGACGATCACCACCGCGACCG
>CAZZAW010000060.1:9354-10658 GCA_964652405.1 uncultured Ramlibacter sp. | reverse complement strand
TCGTGATGCAGCGCCAGGTGATGCAGCTCGCCGGCCACGCCCAGCGCATGGGCCGGGTCCTGCGGCCACCACCACCAGGCAGCCGCCGCGGCGGCTGCCATTACGGCCAGCAGGAAAGGGCCTGCCATGCGGTCGGCCAGGCGCGCCAGCCGGGGCTTGTCGACGGAGGCCTGCTCCATCAGCGCGACGATGCCCGCGTAGCGCGTGTCGCCGCCCGTGCGCTCCACCCGCACCAGCAGGGGAGCCTGCAGGTTGTGGCTGCCGGCGATGACCGGCTGGCCCGGTCCCCGCACCAGCGGCTCCGATTCACCGGTGAGCAGGGCTTCGTCCACCTGGCTGAGCCCCTCGACCACGCTGCCATCGGCCGGGAAGGCCTCGCCGGGGAGCACGCGCACCCGGTCCCCCGGCCGCAACCGCCGCACCGCGACCCGCTCGAAACGCCCATCGGCCAGTTGCCGCTCCACCGTTGCCGGCAGGCGGCGCATCAGTGCTTCCAGCGAACCCGCCGTGCGGTCGCGCAGCCGCTGCTCCAGCAGCCGGCCCGAGAGCAGGAAGAACACGAACATGGTCACCGAGTCGTACCAGACCTCCTGGCCGAAGGGCCCGGCCGGATCGAAGGTGCCGGCGGTGCTGGCGGCGAACGCGATCGCGATGCCCAGGGCCACGGGCACGTCCATGCCCACCCGGCCATGCCGCACGTCGCGAGCGGCGGACGCGAAGAACGGCCAGCAGGAGAAGAGGACCACCGGCACCGTCAGCACCCAGGAGGCCCAGCGCAGCAGCGCCGCGACATCGGGCGTCATCTCGCCGGGGCCGGCCACGTACGCGGGCACCGCGTACATCATCACCTGCATCATGCAGAAGCCGGCGACCAGCCAGCGCCACAGCAGCCGGCGCTGCGCCTGCTGCCTCGGGACCGCCACCAGCTGGTCGCCCGCCGGCAGCGCGCCGTAGCCGGCGCGCCGCAGCCCTTCCAGCCACTGGGAAGGCCGGCCGGCTTGCGGCGACCACACCACCCGGGCCACGGCCGTGCTGCCGTTGACCTGCACCTCGCGGACCCCGGGCACCCGCGAAAGCGCGTCCTCGACGGCCAGCGTGCAGGAGGCGCAATGCATGCCATCGATGGCCAGGTACGACTCCCAAAGGCCGGCCTGCGTGCCGTGCGGCCGGCTGAATTCCTCCCAGGCGGCCGGCTCGTCGAGCGCCGCCCAGGCCGCGGGCGCGGGCACCGCAGCCGTCAAGCCCGGATCCGCGATGGTGGCTGATTGCATGGGAGCAAGCCTAGGCGCTCCGGCCTGCGGCCC
>CAZZAW010000060.1:0-9254 GCA_964652405.1 uncultured Ramlibacter sp. | reverse complement strand
ATCGAGAAGGCCTGGGCCGAGAAGGCGCAGGCGCTGGTCGACGGCGTGGTCGAGGCCGCCACCGCGGCCGGCGTTCCCGCGCGCGGCGTGCTGGCCAGCTCGGACCACGTGGCCGAGTCGGTGATCAGCGCCGCCCGCAAGCACAAGTGCGACCTCATCGTCATGGCATCGCACGGCCGCAAGGGCCTGCAACGCGTCCTGCTGGGCAGCGAGACCCAGCACGTCCTCACCCACAGCACCATCCCCGTGCTGGTCCTGCGCTGAGCGCGCCCACCCTTCCCTCAAGGACCCCCATGAAGATCCTCCTGGCCGTCGACGGCAGCAAGTACACCAAGAAGGCGCTCGCCTTCCTCGTCACCCACGAAGCCCTGGCGGGTCCCGACGGTGAACTCCTCGTGCTGAACGTGCAGCCGGCGATGCCGCCCCGGGTGCGCGCCATGGTGGGCTCGGAGATGGTTGCCGACTACCAGCGGTCCGAAGCCGAGAAAGTGCTCGGCCCCATCGAGCGCTTCCTCAAGCGCCACGACATCCCCTACCGCTGCCAGTGGGTGGTGGGTTCGGCCTCCGACCAGATCCTGCGCACCGCGCGCAAGGAGGGCTCGCAGATGGTGGTGATGGGCACCCACGGGCATGGCCTGCTCGGCCGCGCGCTCATGGGCAGCGTGGCGCAGCGCGTGCTGCTCGGCGCCGACGTGCCCGTGCTGCTCGTGAAGTAGCCTGCGCGCGCTCAGCCGGCGCGCAGCGCGGCCAGCCGCTGGCCGATGATCTCGTCGGCCTGGCGCATGATGCGGTCGACCAGCTCCTGCACGCTCGGGATGTCGTGGATCAGGCCGGCCACCATGCCGCAGGACCAGGCACCGGCGTCCATCTCGCCGCCGATCATGACCCTCGGATAGACGCCGCCCACCTCGGGGGCGATGTCGGCGAAGGTGATGGCCGCGCCCAGCGCGCGCTCCTTTTCCAGCAGCCGCTCCACGCCGGCGTTCTTCAGCACCCGCTCGGTGTTGCGCAGCGGCCGCATCACCAGGCGCGTGTCCAGTTCGCTGGCCTGCAGGATGGCCTGCTTCACGTTCTCGTGTACAGGGGCCTCCCGCGTGGCCAGGAAACGGGTGCCCATGTTCATGCCTTCGGCCCCCAGGGCGAGCGCGGCCACCAGCGATCGGCCGTCGGCCATGCCGCCCGAAGCGACGAACGGAATCCTGAGTTCGTCGGCGGCGCGCGGCAGCAGGATGAAGTTGGGCACGTCGTCCTCGCCCGGGTGGCCGCCGCACTCGAAGCCGTCCACGCTCACGGCGTCGCAGCCGATCGCCTGCGCCTTCAGCGCATGCCGCACCGAGGTGCATTTGTGGATCACCTTGATGCCCGCCTCGTGCAGGGCCGGCAGCCATTGCTGCGGGTTGTTGCCCGCGGTCTCCACGACCTTGATGCCGCTCTCGACGATCACGCGGACGTACCCCGGGTAGTCGGGCGGGGTGCGCGCGGGCAGGAACGTGAGGTTCACGCCGAAGGGCTGGTCCGTCATCGTGCGGCAGCGGGCGATCTCCGCCGCCAGGGCCTCGGGCGTGGGTTGCGTCAGCGCCGTCAGGATGCCCAGGCCGCCGGCGTTGGACACGGCGGAGGCGAGTTCGGCCAGGCCGACGAAATGCATGCCGCCCTGGATGATGGGATGGCGGATGCCGAAGAGGTCTGTGATTCGGGTTTGCATGCAGGGGATTGTGGGGCGCGCACAGGCGCCGCCGGCGCACCTGCGAGACAATCGAAACCGCCATGCAGAACACCGCGCCGCGCGCCGCGCCCCGCGCCAAGGAAGACCGGCACTTCGTGACGGCCCTGGCCCGGGGGCTGGAGGTGCTGCATGCCTTCCGCTCCGGCGAGGAGCGGCTGTCCAACCAGGAACTGGCCGAGCGCTGCGCCCTGCCCAAGTCCACCGTCACCCGGCTGACCTACACGCTGACCCGCCTGGGCTACCTGCACCACGTGACGGAAACCGGCCGCTACCGGCTCGGCCTGGCCACGCTGACGCTGGGCGGCACCACGCTCTCGCGCCTGGACGTGAAGGAAGTGAGCACCCCCCTTGCTGCAGGAACTCGCGAACGCGACCGGCACCATGGTGACCCTGGCCATTCGCGACGACCTGAGCATGCTCTACATCGAGAACTGCAAGAGCGAGTCGTCCATCCTCACCCTGCGCCTGGGCATAGGCTCGCGGCTGCCGATCGCGCCCACGGCCGCGGGCCGCGGCTACCTGGCCGGTGCGCCTCCGGCGGAACGCCGCAGCCTGATGGAGCGGCTCCAGGCGCTCGACCCCGCAGGCTGGCCACGGCTGGAAGCCGGCATCCAGCGCGCCCTGGCCGAGCTGGCCGGGCAGGGCTGCGTGAGCTCGTTCGGCGACTGGAAGCAGGACGTGAACGGCATCGCCCTGCCCTTGTCCCTGGGTCCCGGCCTGCCCCTCGTGGTGCTGGGCGCGGCCTCGGCGGCTCACGCCGTCCCGGCGCGCGTGTACCTGGACGAGGTCCGGCCCCAGCTGCTGGCGACCGCGCGCGCCATCGAATCGCAGTACCGGGCGCTGAACGCCGCCTAGGGTTTGCGGCTGAGGCCCAGCTCGTCCAGGATCTCCTTCTCCTGCTTCAGGGTCTCCACCGCGAACTGCTGGAAGTCGCGCGGGCTGCGGTACTCCGGCTCCATGTCGTAGCGCGCCAGGGCCTGGCGGAACTCGGGGGTCTCCATGGCCTGCTTGAAGGCGTCGTGCAGCTTCATCACGATGGTGGGGTCGGTGCCCTTGGGCGCGACCAGGCCCCAGTACGAGGTCTGCACCAGCGGGATGCCGCTCTCCTTGAGCGTGGGCACGTTGGGGAAGCTGGCCATGCGCCGCGGCCCCCAGGTCACCAGCAGCCGCATCCTGCCTTCCTTGACGTGCGGTGCCCACGCCGAGGTCTCGGCGCCCGAATCGATCTGCGCCGCCAGCAGGGCTTGCAGGGTCTCGCCCGATCCCTTGTACGGGATGTGGTTCAGCCTGATGCCGGCGGCGCGCGAGATCTGCTCCATGGTCAGGTGGTTGGTGCTGGCCACGCCGGGCGTGCCGTAGGTCAGCTCGCCGGGCCTGGCCTTGGCGGCGGCCACGTACTCGGCCCAGGTCCTGATCGGCGACGCCGCCGGGACCACGATGCCGAACGCATAGCCCGTCAGCCCGATCACGTAGCTCAGGTCCCTGGCGGGATCCCACTTGAGGTCGGTGGTGAAGGGCAGCCGGTAGATGCCCATGGAGGTGACCCCGAGCGTGTAGCCGTCGTTGGCCGCGGACTGCAGCGCCACGGCGGGCAGCGTGCCGCCCGCGCCCACGCGGTTTTCGACCACCACCGGCTGCCTGAGGACCTTGGAGGCGCCCTCGGCCAGCACGCGCATGGGGGCGTCGGTGGAGCCGCCCGGCGGGAAGCCGACCAGGATCTTGATGGGCCGCGCAGGAAAGGCCGCCTTGTCCTGGGCAGCGGCGGGGACGGCGGCAGCGAGCAGCAGGCCGGCCAGGACGGCGAGCCGGGTGGGGATGTTCATGGCGTGCTTTCCGGAAGGTTCAGGGGTGGCTGGTGCGCAGGATCTCTTCCTCGACCTCGCGCAGGCGGTCCTTGCCGAAGAAGATCTCCTCCCCGACGAAGAAGGTGGGCGAACCGAAGGCGCCTCGGGCATGCGCGGCCTCGGTGTTGGCCAGCAGGCGGGCCTTGACCTGCGGGTCCTGGGTCGCGGCCAGCAGGGCCGCGGCATCCAGGCCCGCCGCCTGCAATTCGCGCTGGACCACCTCCGGCTTGGACATGTCGAGCTCGCGTTCCCACATGCAGGCGTAGACCACGTCCACATAGCGCTCGAAGCAGCCCAGACCCTGCGCTGCGACCGCGCCGCGCATGATCAGCAGCGTGTTCACCGGGAAGAAGGGGTTGAACCGGAAGGCATGCAGTCCATGCCGCGTGATGAAGCGCTTCATCTCCAGCAGGTCGTAGGCGCGCTTGTTCGGGATGCCGGCGAAGGCCTCGGCCGGGGATCGGTTGTTGGCCAGCTTGAACAGGCCGCCCAGCAGGATGGGCAGGTACTCGAACCTGGCGCCGGTGCGCGCCTCCACCTGCGGGACCAGCTTGTGGCACAGGTAGGCATTGGGGCTGCCGAAGTCGAACAGGAACTGAACAGGTTGCATCACCAGGTCTCCATCCAGGGGCGGATTTCGGTTTCGTGGGTCCAGGCATCGCGCGGCTGGCAGTGGATCTGCCAGTACATGTCGGCGATGTGCTCGGGGTTGACGATTCCCTGCTGGTCCTTGAGGGCGTAGCGCTGGGGGAAGTTCTCGCGGATGAACTCGGTGTCGATGGCGCCGTCCACGATGGGGTGCGCCACGTGGATGCCCTTGGGCCAGAGCTCGCGCGCCATGCTCTGGGCCAGCGCGCGCAGGGCATGCTTGGCCCCGGCGAAGGCCGCGAAGCCGTCCCGGCCTCGCAGGCTCGCGGTGGCGCCCGTGAAGATGATGGTGCCGCGGCCGCGCGGCACCATGACGCGCGCGGCCTCCCGCCCCATCAGGAACCCCGCGAAGCAGGCCATCTCCCAGACCTTGTGGTAGACCCGCGAGGTGGTTTCCGTGATGCCGAACCGCACGTTCGCGCCGATGTTGAACACCGCCACCTCGATGGGCGCGACCTCGGCCTCGATCTTCTGCACCAGGGCCACCATCTCCTCTTCCTTGCGCGCGTCGCTGCCGAAGCCGTGGGCCTCGCCGCCCGCGGCCCGGATCTGCTCGACCACCGGCGCGAGCTTGTCGGCATTGCGGCGCGTCATGCACGCGACGTAGCCTTCGCGGGCGAAGCGCCGGGCGATGGCGCTGCCGGTCGCGTCGCCCGCGCCGATGACCAGGATGGCTTTCTTGTCTTCCATGGAGGCTCCTCAGGAGGTGGGGGTCGCTGCCGGCGCAGCCGCCAGCGTCTTGAGCACGTTCTTCAGCACCTTGCCGGTGGGGGCGGCGGGCAGTTGCGGCAGCACGCGGATCTCGGCGGGCTGCTTGTAGGGGGACAGGCGCTCGCGCAGGAAGGCGCGCAGCGCAGCCTCGTCGAGCGGGCTGGCCATCTCGAGGAAGGCGACCACCTCCTCGTTGTCACCGGCGCTGCGGCCCACCACGGCCGACTGCACCACGCCGGGGTAGCCATTGAGCACCTGCTCGACTTCCAGCGGGTACACGTTGAAGCCGGAGCGGATGATCAGCTCCTTGCAGCGGCCCACGATGTGCAGCGCGCCGTCCTCGCCCTGGCGCACCATGTCGCCGGTGCGGAACCAGCCCTCGGCATCGATGGCCTCCCGCGTGAGCGATTCGTCGCGGTAGTAGCCCTTCATCACGTTGGGACCGCGCACCCACAGCTCGCCCACCGCGCCGGGTTCCACCGGCGCCCCGCCGGCGACGATGCGGGTCTGCAGCCCGGCAATGGGCGGTCCCACGGCGCAGTCCTGACGGGGCGCGGCCGACCTGACCTGGGCGATGGTGGGCGAGGTCTCGGTGAGGCCATACCCGTTGAGCAGCGGCACGCCCAGCATGCGCTCCACCTCGGCCTTGAGCGCCGGGGTCAGCGGCGAGCCCGCCACGCCGGCCACCCGCAGGCGCGGGGCGTGCAGCGTGCGGCCCGGCACCCGCAACCATTCCAGCAGCCGCGCATACATGGCCGGCACGCCCGTGACCATGGTGATGCCGTCTTCCAGGGCTTGCACCAACCGTTCGGGCGAGAAACGCGGCTCCAGGCGCACGCAGGCCCCGAATGCCAGGCCTGCGAGCAGCTGGGTGGACAGCCCCACGATGTGCGCCAGGGGCAGCACCGCGTAGACGCGGTCTCCTTCGTTCAACCCGCGCAGGGCCGGCACCGACAGCGCGGCGAACGCCATGTTGTCGTGGGTGAGCATCACGCCCTTGGGCGCGCCCGAGGTGCCGGAGGTGTAGATCAGCGCGGCGACCTGCTGCGTTCCGGACTCGGAGCAGGGCTCGGGCCGGGCCTGCGCCTGGAGCGCGCCCACCTGCAGCGCACCGGCCAGGACAGGAGGGTCCAGCGGCTGCGCGCCGTGCCGCGCTGCGTGCTGCGCTGCCTCGGGCGAGGCCTGCACCGTGTAGAAGACGCGCCGGGCGCCGGCGTGCGCGACGATGCCGTCCACCTCCCGCGGGCTGAGCCGCGCATTGATGACGCAGAACCAGGCGTCGATGCGGCTGCACGCCAGCACCAGCACGGCGGCCGCCACGCAGTTCTCGGCCACGACCACCACCCGGTCGCCCGGGCGTACCTGCAGGTCCTGCAGCGTGCGGGCCAGCCCCGACACCAGCGTGTGCAGCTCGCCATAGCTCAGGCTTGCGTGCGGGTCGCACAAGGCGGGCTGCTGCGGCTGCGCCTGCACCCAGCGCTCGATGAGCTGGTGGATGCGGGCGGGGCGGCCGGCGGGGGGCGTGGCGTTCATGACGGGGGCAGTCTAGGTTCGGCAGCGCGTCCGCGGTGCATCCGGCGAGGCCCCGGGGCGCAGTCCAGGACTGCAGTGCAGTCCGCCGCCTCGCCGCCTGCCAGGAGCCCGGGCATGCTTGGCGCCATGACCCCGGCCGAACTCCGCACCCGGCGCCTGCTGCACGGCCCCATCGCCTCCACCTTGCTGTGGATGGCGGTTCCCAACGTCCTGGTGATGGTGTCGCAAGGCGCCGCCGGCCTTGTGGAAACCTACTTCGTCGGGCAGCTCGGCACCGGCGCGCTCGCGGGCATGGCCCTGGTGTTCCCCGTGTTCATGCTCATGCAGATGGTGTCGGCCGGCGCCATCGGCGGCGGGATCGCGTCGTCGATCGCCCGGGCCACGGGTGCGGGGCGGCACGAGCAGGCCGCTGCCCTGGTGCGCCAGGCCCTGGTGGTGGCCGCGGTCCTGGGCCTGGCGTGCACGGTCCTGATGCTGCTGGCCGGACGCCGCCTGTACGCGGCCATGGGGGGCGAAGGTGAGGTACTGGAAGCCGCCCTGGCGTACTCGCGGGTCGCCTTCGGTTCGGCCGTGTTCGTGTGGCTGTTCAACGCGCTCGCCGCTTCGCTGCGCGGCACCGGCAACATGGCCGTGCCGGCCTTCGTGACGGTGGGCGGTCTTGCGGTGCTGCTGCCGCTGTCGCCGCTGCTGATTTTCGGCTGGGGGCCGGTGCCGGCCTTCGGCATCGCCGGCGGCGCGCTGGCGCTGCTGGCCTACTACGCCGGAGGGTTCGTGGTGCTGCTGGCCTATCTGCACGCGCAGGGCACGCTGCCGTTTCGCAGCCTCCTGAAGCTGCGCCTCGAGCTGCCGCTGGCCCGCCAGATCCTGGGGCTGGGCGGGCTGTCCGCCGTGGGCACCCTGTGCACCAACCTGTCGGTGATGGTGGCCACCGGGTTCATGGCGCACTACGGCGTGGGCGCGCTTGCCGGCTACGGCACCGCCGCCCGGCTGGAATACCTGATGGTCCCGCTGGTGTTCGGCTTCGGCGCGCCGCTGCTGGCCATGGTCGGCACCTGCGTGGGCGCGGGCGACCGCGAGCGGGCCCTGCGCGCGGCCTGGGTGGGCGCGGGCATGGTGTTCGTGCTCACCGAGGCGGTGGGCCTGCTGGCCGCGCTGTTCCCGCGCCCCTGGCTCATGTTGTTCACCACGGACCCGGCTGCGCTCGAGGCCGGCGCGGGCTACCTGCGCACGGTCGCACCGTTCTACGGCCTGTTCGGCGTCGGCCTGGCCCTGCACTTCGCCTCGCAAGGCGCAGGCCGGCTGCAATGGGCGGTGCTGGGTCATGCGGCGCGGCTGGCGGTCGTGGCGGTGGGCGGCTGGCTGGCGGTCCGGGGGTTCCCGGGGCCGCAGGCGCTCTACGCCGTGCAGGCGCTGGGCCTGGCCGCCTATTGCGGCGTGATCGCGTGGTCGGTGGCGGGCGGCGCCTGGTTCGGCCGCCCCGGATGGCCGCTGCGGCCGGCGGCGCTGGTGCGCAGGCTCACGCCGCCCTAGTCCGCAGGAACGACCCTCCTCCATCTGGAGGATGCCCGCACGCAACGCTCCCACTACCCTGCCGCCAGTCCAAGGAGGAGGTCCGCATGCGCGACGTACTCGCCTATCTCGTGACCGCGCTGGGGGCCATCCTCAGCCTTTCGGTCATCGCGCTGATCGCGTTCGGCAAGCGGATCGGCAGCCCGGGGGATGGTCCCCAGGAGCTGGAATACAAGGGCCTGAGGCTCAAGACAAACGTGGTCAACATGATGCTGGCCGTGGCCATCGTTCCGCTGGTGCTGCCGATCGTGCTGAACCACCTCAAGGACCAGGCTTCGCCGGTCGAGCCTGGGGTCACCATGGTCGAAACCTGGACCTTTCGCGGCATGGTCGCGGCGGAGGACGCCGACATCAGCCGGCTGATGCTGCAACCCGAGGCCATCGAAGGTGGCTCCGTCAATGCAGACGGCAGTTTCTCGGCGAAAGTGCCGGTGAAGAGGGAGCGCGACGGCAAGCTCGTCTTCCCGACCATCGTGGTGGAACACCCGGGATTCCGCCGGGAGAACATCGACCTGCAGATGATCGTGGACGGGCACAAGCCGGTGGGCAACCGCGACTTCGCCGCCACCGTGACCGCCCGCACCATCCAGCTGGGCAAGCCCATCCCGCTCATCAGGAAGCCGCCAGCCCCGGTGGCCCTGGCCCCGGTGGCCCAACCATGAGCGCCAAGCTTCTGGGCACCCTCGCGGCCCTGGTGCTCGCGCAGTCCGCGGCCGCGGGCACCGTCAACGGGACCTTGGTCCGAAGGACCGTTGCGGGCGTGCAGCCCGCCGGGAACGTGGCGGTCACGATCAAGGGGACGAGCCAAGGGCGGGCGGTCCAGTCCGGCCGGGTATTCACCGACCTGGGCGGGCAGTTCTGGTTCTACGACATGCCCCCGGGGACCTACGAGCTGGAGATCTGGCGCAACGGACACGGCGTGGGCCAGCCGGAAAAATGCTCCTTGCAGGTGACCAGCGGGGATCTTGCGGTGGGCAGGCCCTTGAGGCTCCAAAGCAGCCCCGCCCGGCGCGAGGCTGAGATCAGGCCGTGTTCAGCGGGCCTCGACCACCTGTACAGCCGGTGAGCCGCCAACACCTGCTGTCCGTACGTCGACAACAGGCTAGCGGCGCAGTGCCGCCGCGGCTCTTGCCAGCCGCGTGATCCTGTCCCAGTCCCCGGATGCCACTGCGTCGGCCGGCGTGAGCCAGGAGCCGCCGACGCAGACCACGTTGGGCAAGGCC
>CAZZAW010000059.1:3988-12434 GCA_964652405.1 uncultured Ramlibacter sp. | reverse complement strand
GTTCGGCCAGCTCGGCTTCTTCCACAAGTTCGCCGGCAAGGACTACGAGGACAAGAGGCCCCGGGACCGATACGTCGCCGAATCGGCCCGCCTGCTCGGCGTGCTCGACAAGCACCTCGCGGGACGAGCCTGGGTGATGGGCGGCGAGTACAGCGTCGCCGACATCGCGATCTTTCCGTGGGTGCGCAACCTGGTGGGCTTCTACGCCGCCGGCGAGCTGGTGCAGTTCGAGCGCTTCCCGGAAGTCAGGCGCGTGCTCGACGCCTTCGTGGCACGTCCGGCCGTGGCGCGCGGGCTGCAGATCCCCGCCCGCGGCTGAACGTCAGGCGACCACGGCCTCGTCGGTGCGCGTGGCGCCGCGGTTGTCGCGCCAGGTGATGCTCAGCTTGTCGCCGGCCTTCGCGCCCCTGAGCGTGAACTGCAGCAGCGGGTTCTTGGACACTCCCGGCCCCCACTCGGCGCTCCAGACCGGCCGCCCGTTCAGCGCCGCCGACACGTTGGTGATGTGCCAGGCCGGAATGGTCTTGCCGGCCGCGTCCTTGCGCTGGCCGCTTTCCATCTCGTGGTTCATCAGCACGCGCACCACGGCGCCGTTGCCTTGGGCCTGGGCCCGGATCCGCATCGCTTCTGCCATCGTGTCTTCCTTCAGCCGCAGCCGCCCAGCGTCACCTTGACTTCGCGCCGGGCGAACAGGGCCCGGCCGTCGGCCATCAGCGCCACGGCGTAGACGTCGGAGGTCTGGGCCATCTTCGCGCGCACCGAGAACTGCGGCTCGACGGACTCGTTGACGTCGAACTTGGCCACCAGCGCGTTCGGGTTCTTCTCCACCAGCAGCAGCAGGTGGCGCACGCCGGGCAGCGTGGTCGCCAGCGCCATCGGCACGGCGGCGCCGTTGTCCGAGATCTCGGGGGCGGTGAGCGTGACGTCCCGGCTCTCCACCAGCTGGCCGCCGCCGAAGGCCCGGGCCGCGTCGGCCACGGACCTGGCCTCGAAAGCGACGCGCGTGAAGCCATGGGCGCGGCCGGGCAGGAATCCGGCGGTCGCGAGCAGGGCGGCCAGGGCGGCGCCTTGCTGGAACTGGCGGCGGGTGTGCATGCCCGTATTGTCGGCGCTGCCGCCTGCCGGTGCAGGCATAAGCTTATGGTTGCCCGATGAGCCGGCTTGCGGGATCATCGCCGGTCCCTTTCAGCCTGCCATGAGCGCCTCCCTGGATCCCCTGAATCTTGCCCGCCTGGTGGTGGGCGGCGGCCTGCTGCTGGGCCTGGTGCTGGGCGCCGTGGGCCAGGCCAGCCGCTTCTGCGTGCGCGGGGCGCTGGCCGACTGGGTGATCTTCCGCGGCCCGGCCCGGGCCGTGTCCTGGCTGCTCGCGGTGGCGGTGGCCGCCGTCTCCGTGCAGGCCCTGATCAGCGCCGGCGCCTTCGACGCCACCCGCACCCTGCCCTGGAGCGAGCGCTTCCTCTGGCTGTCCTACCTCGTGGGCGGCGCGATCTTCGGCTTCGGGATGATGCTGGCGGGCGGCTGCCCCCAGCGCAGCCTGGTCAAGGCCGGCAGCGGCAACCTCAAGTCGCTCATCACCCTGGTGATCGCGGCGATCGCGGCGCTGATGACCCTGCGCGGCGCGTTCGCAGGCTGGCGCTCGGAAGGCCTGGACCGCGCCAGCGCGGTGCTGGCGGGTCCGCAGGACCTGGGTTCGGTGCTCTCCCGGGCGGCCGCCCTCCCGGCGGAAGCAGTGCGCTGGGGCGCCGCGCTCGCGCTGCTGGGCCTGGCGCTGGCCTTTGCCTGGCGCGTGCGCGCCGTGCTGGACCGCGGCCACTGGCTGGGCGGCATCGCCGTCGGCCTGCTGGTGGCGGCGGCGTTCTACCTCACCGGGCACCTGGGCTTCATCGCGGAACATCCCGAAACCCTGGAACCTGCCTGGCTGGGCACGCAGTCGCGCCGCCCGGAAGGCCTGACCTTCGCGGCGCCGCTGGCCCATGGGCTGGACCTGCTGACGCTGTGGACCGACAAGAACACCGTGGCCACCTTCGGCGTCATGCTGGCCCTGGGCGTGCTGCTGGGCAGCCTGGCGAGCGCGCTGCTGCGCGGCGAGTTCCACCTGGAGTCGTTCCGCACCCCGCAGGAGCTGGGCCTGCACCTGGCCGGCGGCGTGCTCATGGGCTTCGGCGGCATCACTGCCGCCGGCTGCTCGATCGGCCAGGGGGTCACCGGGCTGGCCATGCTGTCCACCGGCGCGCTGCTGGCCGTCACGGGCATGGCTGCCGGCGCCTATGCGGCGCTGCGGCTGATGCAGCTGCGCGAAGGCAAGCCCGGAACTGCGGGCGCGCAGGCCGGGCCGGCCCAGGCCCAGTGTTGATCACCACCAAGGAGAAGAGGATGAAGAGGACATTGATGGTGCTGGCGGTGGCGGGTGCGCCGCTGGCCGGCTTCGCCCAAACCCCCGACGCGCTGTACGTGCGCAGCCTGGCCGCGACCTGCGCCAACTGCCACGGCACCCAGGGCAAGGCGGTGGACGGCTCGGCCGTCCCCACGCTGGCCGGCATGCCGCGCGACCAGATGGTCGCCTCGCTCAAGGCGTTCAAGTCGGGCGCGCGGCCCGCGACGATCATGCACCAGCTGAGCAAGGGTTACACCGACGCGCAGATCGAGCAGATCGCGGCCTACTTCGCCGCCCAGAAGCCCTGAAGGAGACCCTGATGCAACGCCGTTCCTTCCTCCAGTCCTCCGCGGCCCTGGGCCTGCTGGGCCTGTCCGCCTGCGCCACCACCTCCATTCCGTCCAAGGCCCGCGTGGTCGTGGTGGGCGGCGGCTATGGCGGCGCCACCGCGGCCAAGTACGTCAAGCTGCTGTCCGACCACAAGATCGACGTGGTGCTGATCGAGCCCAACGACGCCTTCGTCTCCTGCCCCATCTCCAACCTGGTGCTGGGCGGCAGCCGCCAGATGGCCGAGATCACCACGCCGTACACCGGCCTGTCGCGCCGCCACGGCGTCACGGTGGTGAAAGACGCGGCCCGCGGCATCGACCCGGCGAAGAAGACGGTCACGCTGGCCGGGGGCGCCACCATCGCCTACGACAAGCTGGTGCTCTCGCCCGGCGTCGACCTCATGATGAACACGGTCGAGGGCCTGCCCGCGGCGCACGCCGCCGGCACGGTGCTGCAGGCCTGGAAGGCAGGTCCCGAGACGGTGGCGCTGCGCCGCCAGCTCCAGGCCATGCCCGACGGCGGCGTGTACGCCATCACCATTCCCGAGCAGCCCTACCGATGCCCGCCCGGCCCCTACGAGCGGGCCTGCCAGGTGGCCTGGTACTTCAAGCAGGCCAAGCCGCGCAGCAAGGTGCTGGTGCTGGATGCCAACCAGGACGTGGTCTCCAAGGGGGCCCTGTTCAAGAAGGTGTGGGCCGAGCAGTACGGCGGCATCCTGGAGTACCGGCCCCAGCACAAGGTGACCGCGATCGACGCTCGCAGCGGAGCGATCAAGTTCGAGATCCAGGACGACGTCAAGGCCCAGGTGCTGAACGTGCTGCCGGCCATGCGGGCGGGCGCCATCGCCGTGCAGACCGGGCTGAACAACCAGGCCAACAACCGCTGGTGCGGCGTGAACTACCAGACCTTCGAGTCCACCGCCGCCAGGGACGTGTACGTGCTGGGCGACTCCATCCTCGCCGCGCCGGCCATGCCCAAGAGCGGCCACATGGCCAACAGCCATGCCAAGGTGGCCGCCGCCGCCATCGTGGCCGAGCTGTCGGGCTGGGCACCCAACCCCTCGCCGCTGCTGACCAACACCTGCTACAGCTTCGTGGACAACAAGAACGTGGTCCACGTGGCCAGCGTGCACGAGTACGTGGCGGCCGAGAAGACCTTCAAGACGGTCGCCGGTTCGGGCGGCCTGAGCACGGGCCCCACCGAGCTCGAAGGCGTGTACGCCTGGAACTGGGCGCAGAACATCTGGGCCGACTCGCTGGCCTGACGCGCGCCAGCCCCCGCACGGAGCCCGCCCCACAGCGGGCTTCTTTCTTTTGTGCAACAGTACGGCGCTCATACCAAGCCACCGCTGATGAACCTGCTCTTCGTCGCCGATCCCCTGGAGGCCTTCAAGACCTACAAGGACACCACCTTTTCCATGATGCGCGAGGCGCAGCGCCGGGGCCACCGCATTGCGGCCTGCGAGCCGCAGGACATCAGCTGGCGCTCGGGCGGCCTGGTGCAGGCCCGCGTGCGCGAGGTCACGCTCACCGGCAGCCTGGACGACTGGTTCCGCCAGGACGCGCAGGCCGTGCACCCGCTGAAGGCGTTCGATGCCGTGCTGATGCGCAAGGACCCGCCGTTCGACAGCGAGTACTTCTACGCGACCCACCTGCTGGAGCAGGCCGAGCGCGAGGGGGCCCGCGTGTTCAACAGCCCGCGGGCGCTGCGCGACCATCCCGAGAAGCTGGCGGTGATGGAGTTCCCGCAGTTCGTCAGCCCGACGCTGGTCACGCGCGACGCCGGCGAGGTGCGGCGCTTCCATGCCGAGCACCAGGACATCATCCTCAAGCCCCTGGACGGCATGGGCGGCATGGGCATTTTCCGGGTCAAGTCTGACGGACTGAACCTGGGCTCCATCGTGGAGACGCTCAACCGGGGCGGCGCCACCAGCCTGATGGTGCAGAAATTCGTGCCCGAGATCGCGCAGGGCGACAAGCGGGTGCTGATCATCGGCGGCGAGCCGGTGCCGTTCTCGCTGGCCCGCATCCCGCAGGGCACCGAGGTGCGCGGCAACCTGGCCGCCGGGGGCAAGGGCGTGGCGCAGCCGCTGTCCGCGCGCGACCGCGAGATCGCGCAGGCGCTGGGCCCGGTGCTCGCCAAGCGCGGCCTGCTGCTGGTGGGGCTGGACGTGATCGGCGACTACATGACCGAGATAAACGTCACCAGCCCGACCTGTTTCCAGGAGATCACCCAGCAAGCCGGCTTCGACGTGCCGGCGATGTTCGTGGACGCGCTGGAGCGCGAGTTGTCATCCCGGGCTTGACCCGGGGTCCACGGCGCCGTCGACAAACACCTTCAGCTCCCCGGCCCTGAACGGCGTCCAGGTTTCGTTGGTGGTGAGCGGCGCCGTGACCACCACGGCCACCCGGTCCTGCGGCGTGGTGCTGGTCGAGAAGTCGATGGAGAGGTCCTCGTCCGCCAGCTGCGCATGCGCGAACGGGTGCCGCCGTTCGACGAAGTAGAGCTGGGTCGAGCAGTGCGCCCACAGCGCCTGCCCGCTGGACAGCAGGAAGTTGAAGGTGCCGTGCCGCGCGATGCGGGCCGCCAGCTCGCGCAGCGTGAGGGTGAGCTCGGCGGTGCTCGGCACGCCCGCGTGCGACTTCCACAGCTCCTGCATGATCCAGCAGAAGGCCCGCTCGCTGTCGGTGGTGCCCACCGGCCGGAAGCTGGCGTGCAGCCGGGGATGGAAGTCCTTCAGGTCGCCGTTGTGCGCGAACACCCAGTAGCGGCCCCAGAGCTCACGCACGAAGGGATGGCAGTTCTCCAGCACCACCGCGCCCTGCGTGGCCTTGCGGATGTGCGCCACCACGTTGCGGCTCTTGATGGGGTAGCGGCGGATCAGCTCGGCCACGGGCGACTCCGAGGCCGGCTGGTGGTCCACGAAATGGCGCAGGCCGTGCCCCTCGAAAAACGCGATGCCCCAGCCGTCGGCATGGTGGTCGGTGCGGCCGCCGCGCTGGGCGAAGCCGCTGAAGCTGAAGCTCACGTCGGTGGGCGTGTTGCAGTTCATCCCGAGCAGCTGGCACATGCGGCTATTGTGGCCGCTGGCGCAGGCGCCAGGCGGCGGCCAGCGCGGCCGTGCAGGCCACAGCCAGGAGCAGGAAGGTCTCGTTGAACGCGGCGATGCGCCCCGCGCCGGCAGCAGCCGTGTCCAGGGACTCGCCACGGGCGGCCAGCCGCCATTCCAGCGCGATCGCGCACAGGCTCACGCCGGACACGCCGCCCAGCATGCGCAGGAAGTTGATCGTGCTCGAGCCCTGCGCCGCCAGCGGTGGCTCCAGCGAGCGCAGTGCCCCGAGGTTCAGCGAGGGCAGGACGAAGCCCAGCCCCATGCGGCCGAGCACGGTCCAGGCCACCAGCATCCACAGGGCCGTCCCGGCCCCGACGGTGGCCGTGAGCAGCAGCGAGGCGGTCAGCAGCAGCAGCCCGGTGAGCACCAGCAGGTGGGTGGGATGGCGGTCGGCCAGGCGGCCGGCCACCACCAGGCTGGCTGCCAGCAGCGCGCCCGGCAGCAGCAGCACGGCGCCCACGGTGGCCGGCGTGAGGCCCAGGCCCAGCTGCATGAACACGGGCAGCAGGTAGGTGGAACCGAACAGGGCGGCGCCGTAGACGAAGGCCACCACGCCGCTGGTGGCGAAGGTGCGGGAGCCGAAGACCGCCAGGTCCATCAGCGGCTCGCCGCCGCGCCGGGCCAGGCGCTTCTGCCAGGCGACGAAAGCCGCGAGCGCTGCCACGCCCGCTCCCACGAACGCCAGCCCGGCCGGTCCGCTGCGCCACTGCGCCAGGCCGTGCAGCAGCAGCACGGTGCCGGCGGCCCCCAGCACCAGGCCACGCCCGTCCAGGGCCCGCCCGCCGGGGCGCGCCGGGTCGGGTTCGGCATCCGGCAGGAAGCGCTGCACCAGCGCCAGGCAGGCCAGGCAGAACGGCAGCACGACCCAGAAGATGGCGCGCCAGCCGAAGCCGTGCACGAGCAGGCCGCCCACGGTGGGGCCCAGCGCCGGGGCCAGCACCACGCCCATGCCGTAGAGCCCGGTCGCGCGGCCCTGCTCCTCGCGCCCGAAGGCCAGCAGGATCACGAAGGTGGGCACCGGCTGCACCACGCCCGCCGCCAGCCCCTGGACCACTCGCGAGGCCAGCAGCACCGCGAACTGCTCGGCCAGGGCGCCCGCCAGGCTGGCGGCCAGCAGCACGCCGGCGCAGGCGGTGTACAGCCGCCGCAAGCCCAGCCGCGCCAGCAGCCAGGGCATCAGCAGCATGCCCACCGTCATCGCGATCATGAAGCCGGAGCTCACCCACTGCACCTGGTCCTGCGGCACGCGGAAGTGGCGGCTGATGTCGGGGATGGCCACGCTGGCCATGGTCGACGACATGATCCAGGCCACGTTGCCCGACATCACCGCCGCCAGCAGCAGCCAGCGGTGCCGCGGCCCGTAGCGCTCGCGCAGCGCCGCGAGCGTGCGCCGCGTCACGGGGCGGGACTCTCCGCGCAGCGGCGGCAGATGCAGGCCGCCCGCCGGGCCTGCGCGGGCACCCGGGCCAGCAGCTCGGCGCTGAAACCGACCTGCGTGCACCAGCAGGGCCCTTGGGGCTGGCCGGTGGCGCGCTGCAGTTCCATCGCGCACGCGTTGGCCTGGCCGCACAGCGGGCACAGGCGCGGGTCGGGAGCAGGGGCGGCGGCCATGGTGCCAGTCTAGCCCCCGGGCAGGGCAATGGTGGACGCCAGGTGCTGGTACACGGTGGCGATGCGCCTGAGGTGGCGCGACTCGGGGTGCGCGAGCAGCCACAGCTGCGATTCGCAGCCTTCCAGCGGCCCGGTCAGTGCCGCCAGCTGCGGCTCGCTGTCCAGCATGAACAAGGGCACCACCCCGGCGCCCAGCCCGGCCTTGATCGCGTCCACCACGCCCACGATCCCGTCGACCAGGTGGCGCGGTGCCACCTTGGGCAGCTGGCGGCGTCGCCAGCGCACCGAGGGGTGCTCGGGCATGGCGTCGTCCGGCGCGATCCAGTCGAGCTGGTCCAGCGCTCGCGCCTTGCCCCGCCGGCCGCGGGCGGTGCACACCACGAAGCGGATGCGCCCCAGGTGGCGGCCCACCAGGTGGTCCGGGGGCTTGGGCGTGGCCCGCAGGGCCAGGTCGGCGTCGCGCTTGCTCAGGCTCACCAGCTCGTTGCCCGCGCGCAGCTCCAGCTGCAGCAGGGGATGTTCGCGGGCCAGGGCCGGCAGGGTGGGCAACACCACGCCGCGCAGCACCGAATCGGTGGTGGCCAGGCGCACGCGGCCCGAGACCTCGCTGGCCGCCCCCAGCGCGGTGGCGCGCGCCGCTTCCAGCTCGGTCTCGATCGCCTCGGCATGGCGCGCGATCTCGGCCATCCGCTCGGAAGGCAGGTAGCCCTGGCGGCTGCGCTCGAACAGGCGCTGGCCCAGCGCCTTCTCGATCCGCTGCACGGCGCGGAACACGGTGGAGGCGTCCGCGCCCAGCCGCTGCGCGGCCTGGGCCAGGGTGCCGCCGCGTGCCAGCGCCAGCAGCACCTCGAGGTCGGCGGCCGTCAGCTGGTATTGCGTGGATGCAATGGAAGTTTTCATCGCTGCCTATTTTCGTTGCACTCGCGCAATCCTACAGTCGCGGCTCCCCAACTCTTTCCCGATGACTGCCATGAACTCCGAACCTCAGTCCGCCCCCCTCGGTGCCGCCCTGCTGCGCG
>CAZZAW010000059.1:0-3978 GCA_964652405.1 uncultured Ramlibacter sp. | reverse complement strand
CTGGTCTATCCGGTCGTCGCCGTGGAAATCGCGGGCGGACTGGCCATCCTGCTCGGCTTCTACGGGCGCCAGGCCTCGCTCCTGCTGGCCCCCATCCTGGTCGTGGCCGCGTGGGTGCACTGGCCCAACGGCTGGGTATTCAGCAACGCCAACGGCGGCTGGGAATACCCGGTGTTCCTGCTGGCCGCCTCACTCGCGCACTGGCTGCTGGGCGATGGCCGCTGGGCCGCACGCCGCAGCCCCCTGCTGGTCCCTGCCTGATCCATCACTGACCCCCTGCAAAGGAGACTCCCCATGAAGCTCTACTACGCCCCCGCCTACTGCTCCCAGGCCGTCCACATCGCCCTGCTCGAAGCCGGCATCGCCGCCGAGCTGGTGCAGGTCGACACCGTCGCCGGCCGCACCGCCGACGGCGCCGACTGGCGCGCCATCCACCCGCGCGGCTACGTGCCGCTGCTGGAGCTGGACGACGGCAGCCGCCACAGCGAAGTGGCGGCCCTGCTGCAGTACGTCGGCGACCTCGCACCGGCCAGCGGATTGATGCCCGCGTTCGGCAGCCGCGAGCGCTTCCTCGTCACCCAGTGGCTCGCCTTCGTCTCCAGCGAGCTGCACAAGGTGTTCAGCCCCTGGCTGTTCCACAAGGAGACCGCCGACTCCACGCGCAAGGCCGTGCGCGAGAAGCTGGCGCAGCGCTTCGCCGACCTGGAGCAGCACCTGGCCGGCCGCGCCTGGCTGGTGGGCGAAGGCTTCACCGTCGCCGACGCCTACTGCTTCACCATCCTGAGCTGGGCGCCCATGGTGGGCATCAGCCTGCAGCCCTGGCCGCAGCTGGCCGCCTACCTGGCACGGGTGAAGGCCCGGCCGGCGGTGCAGGCCGCGCTGCGGGCCGAAGGCCTGCTCAAGGCATGAGGCCGGCCATGGAACTCACCCTGGTCAGCCATCACCTGTGCCCCTACGTGCAGCGCGCCGCCATCGTGCTGCTGGAGAAAGGGGTGCCCTTCGGCCGCCGCTGGGTGGACCTGTCGAACAAGCCGGACTGGTTCCTCGCGGTCTCGCCGCTGGGCAAGACGCCGGTGCTGCTGGTGGACGGCACGCCGGTGTTCGAGTCCGCCGTGATCTGCGAGTACCTGGACGAGACGCACCTGCCCCGCCTGCACCCGGCAGACCCCCTGTCGCGAGCCCGCCACCGGGCGTGGATGGAGTTCGGCAGCGCCGTGCTCAACACCATCTGGGGGTACTACACGGCGCGCGATGCCGCGGCCCTGCAGGCGCGGCGCGGCGAGCTCGAAGCACGGTTCGCGCAGCTGGAACAGGCCCTGCCCGGGCAGGGACCGTATTTCGCGGGCGAAGCTTTCTCCATCGTCGATGCCGTGTTCGGACCTGTGTTCCGCTACTTCGACACGTTCGAGGCCGTGGGCGAGGCCAGCTTCTTTGCCGCCACCCCCAAGGTGCGGGCCTGGCGGGCTGCCCTGGCGGCACGTCCCTCCGTGCAGCAGGCCGCGCCGGCCGACTACCCGCAGCGGCTGCGCGAGTTCCTGCTGGCGCAGGGCGGCGAGCTGGCGCGCCGCATCAGGGTCTGACAGGGTTGCGCGGCCTCCTCGCGCTGCCATCATCGCGCCAGGAGGCGCTGACATGAAAACGAAAGCAAGCTTGCTGGCCGTGCTGCTGGCGCTGGGTGGCATCGCGACGGCCAACGAGAACAAGAACTGCGCCGTGCTGCTGCTGCATGACCGCGGCGCCAGCACGGCCGCGGTGGCGCCCCTGGGCCGCAAGCTGCAGCCGGCCTGCACGGCCAGGGCGGTGGAGATGCCCTGGTCGCAGCGCCGCAACAACGACAAGGACCTGCCGGGGGCCTGGCAGGAGCTGGGCGGCCACGTCAAGGAGCTGCGCCGCCAGGGCTTCCAGCGGGTGCTGGTGGGCGGCACGGGGTTCGGGGCGAATGCGGCCATGGCCTTCCTGGCGGCGGTCGGCGATACCGACGGCGTGATCGTGGTCGCGCCCGAGGCCGATGCCCCCAGCCTGGGCCCCTTGCCGGCCACGGCCGCCGCCATGCGCCAGCACGCGCCGGCCCTGTGGGTGCTGGGCACCGACGACCCGCTGCACCAGCGTGGCGAGGCCTTCGCCTTCGCCAAGGCGCCGCCGCACCCGAACAGCCGTTTCGTCAGCGTCAAGGCCGACCGCAAGGGCACGCCGGACGCGGCCGTCAAGCCGGTGCTGGAGTGGCTCAAGTCGCTCGAGTGAGCCGCGCCATACTGGCGCCATGCCCGATGTTGTTCTCTCGCCCGCCACCGCCGTGGCGGCGGCCGCGCTGCATGCGGCGTTTGCAGAAGCCTTCGCCGACTACCTGATTGGCCCCTTCACCCTGCCGCTGGACCAGTGGCCCCAGTTCACCGGCCGCCAGGGCGTGGACGAGGGCCTGAGCCGGGTGGCCGCCCGCGGCAGCGAGATCCTGGCCTTCGCCCTGGTCGCGCCGAGGCCGGAGCTCGCCACCTGGCGCCTGGCCACCATGGGCGCGGTGCCGGCGGCACGCGGCAGCGGCGCGGCGCCGGCACTGCTGGACGACTTCGTGGCCCGTGCCGCGGCAGCTGGCTGCCGCCAGGTCGAACTCGAATGCTTCGCGCAGAACGAGCGGGCCCTGCGGCTGTACCGCAGCCGCGGCTTCCAGGCCGTGCATGAACTGCATGGGTACAACCGGGAGCCGGGGCCCTTGCCCGCGGTTGCCGCCATGCCGCAGGCCGTCTCGCAGGAGGAGGCCTTCGCCTGGCTGGAACAGGCCGGGGCCCGCTGCGGCGACCTGCCGCTGCAGGTCACGCCGGTGTCGCTGTGGGCGCTGCCCGTGGTGCTGGAGGGCCGGCGCCTGGGCGACGCGCAGCTCGTGTTCTCGCGCGCGAGCGCCACGCTCACCTTCCACAGCCTGGTGGCGATCGGCGGCGAAGCGGACGCCCTCGTTGCCGCGGTCCTGGCTCAGTACCCGGGCTGCCGCGCCGTCGTGCCCCAGCTGCAGCGTCCCGACCTGGGGGGTGCCGCCCTGGAGCGCCTGGGCTTCCAGCGGGCCCCGCTGCACCAGGTGATGATGAGAAAAGGGCTGTAGCGCCCGCGGGACGGGCGCGCCCTGCTATCAAAGATGTAGCGTCCGGGCTCCGGCGCCGGCCTTGACCTTCAGCCGCCAGGCGTGCAGCAGCGGCTCGGTGTAGCCGGACGGCTGTTCCTTGCCCTTGAACACCAGGTCCAGCGCGGCCTGGTAGGCCGCTGACTTCTCGAACCGGCCGGCCATGGGCTGGTAGAGCGGGTCGCCGGCGTTCTGCTTGTCCACCACGGCGGCCATGCGCTGGAAGGTCTCCATCACCTGCTCCTTGGTCACCACGCCGTGGTGCAGCCAGTTCGCGATGTGCTGGCTGCTGATGCGCAGCGTGGCGCGGTCTTCCATCAGGCCCACGTTGTGGATGTCGGGCACTTTGGAGCAGCCCACGCCCTGGTCGATCCAGCGCACCACGTAGCCCAGGATGCCCTGCACGTTGTTGTCCAGTTCCTGCTGGCGCTCGGCGGCGCTCCATTTGGCCTCGGCGGCCACGGGCACCTGCAGCAGGCCGGCCAGGAGGTTCTCGCGCTCGGCATCGGCGTCGGTCTTCTCCAGCTCCTGCTGCACCTGCGAGACGTTGACCTGGTGGTAGTGCAGGGCGTGCAGCGTGGCGGCGGTGGGCGAGGGCACCCAGGCGGTGTTCGCGCCGGCCTTCGGGTGGGCGATCTTCTGCTCCAGCATCGCCGCCATCAGGTCGGGCATGGCCCACATGCCCTTGCCGATCTGCGCGCGGCCGCGCAGGCCGCAGGACAGGCCCACCAGCACGTTGTTCTTCTCGTAGGCCTGGATCCAGGCGCTGGTCTTCATGTCGCCCTTGCGGAACATGGGGCCGGCCAGCATGGCCGTGTGCATCTCGTCGCCGGTGCGGTCCAGGAAGCCGGTGTTGATGAAGGCCACGC
>CAZZAW010000058.1:0-12497 GCA_964652405.1 uncultured Ramlibacter sp. | reverse complement strand
CGCGGCTACGCGCAGAAGCAGCCCAAGCAGGAGTACAAGCGCGAGGCCTTCGAGCTGTTCGGCCAGCTGCTGGATTCGGTCAAGAACGAGGTGACCAAGGTCCTGATGACGGTCAAGGTCCAGTCCGGCGAACAGCTGGAGCAGGCCGCCGAGGACTTGGAGGAGCGCGCCGAGCGCATCGCCAACGTCACCTACACCGCCCCGAATGAGGCAGGGGAAGCCGAGAGCAAGCTCGACGAGAGCACGGCAGCCCGTCCGCCTGCCGCCGGGGCTGCCGCCGTGCCCCGCGTCGGCCGCAACGACCCCTGCCCCTGCGGCAGTGGCAAGAAGTACAAGCAGTGCCACGGCCGGCTGGCCTGAGGCCGGTCACTGCGGCGCCTTCGCCGCGTCTTGCAAGGCCCTTTACAGCAATCCCCTGTCAGGATTGACAGGGGAGGTCGGGCGGCCTCCCGCCGGAGCCTCTTCAATGGCAGCACCACGTTTTACCAAAGGGTGCACCATGACAGTCCTCGACGCCGTTGCTTCTACTCCCGCCACCGACCCTGCGATCCCGCCCGCCCTGCGGCGCCGCATCGAACGCGAGTTCGCTCCCCGCTGGCAGGAGCAGTGGGGCGGCAAGTTCGTTCTCCACGGCCGCCCAGCCGGACCGGGGGCCGTCCGACTCGACGGCAACGACTACCTGGGCGTGACCGGCCATCCGGAGATCGTTCAGGCACAGGTCAACGCCCTGCGCCACGACACGGAAGCGGTCGTGCAGTCCGGCGTGTTCCTGCTGGGTGACCATCCGGCCCATGCGTTCGAGAGGCAGCTGGCGGCCTGGATCGGCAAGGACGACGGCTTCCTCTGCCAGTCGGGCTACGCAGCCAACCTGGGCCTGCTGCAGATCATCGCGGACGAGAGCACGCCCGTGTACCTGGACAGCCTCGCACACATGTCGCTGTGGGAGGGCGCGCGCGCGGCCAAGGCGCCCGCCTATGCATTCCGGCACAACGATCCCGCGCACCTCGAGCGCCTGCTCCAGGCACATGGTCCCGGCGTGGTGGTGGTGGACTCGGTCTACAGCACCACCGGCGCGCTATGCCCCCTGCGCGAGGTCGTCGGCGTGGCCGAGCGGTACGCGAGCACGCTGGTCGTGGACGAATCCCATTCCCTGGGAACGCATGGGCCGGGCGGTGCGGGGCTGTGCGCGCAGCTGGGCCTTACGGACAGGGTCCACTTCATCACGGCCAGCCTGGCGAAGGCCTTCGCCGGCCGCGCCGGCTTCTTCACGGCGCCGGCCAGCATGCGCTACTACGTGCTGATCTCCAGCTACCCCAACATCTTCAGCTCGACGCTGCTGCCGCACGAAATTGCGGGTTTGTCGGCCACGCTGGGCGTGATCCGCCGGGCCGACGAGGCCCGGCGCCGCCTGCACGCCAATACCCGGCGGCTGCGCCGGGCGCTCGCCGACGCGGGCTTTCCCATCCACCAGGGCACGGAGCAGATCATTGCCCTGGAGGCCGGCACCGAACCGGCGGCCATGCGCCTGCGCGACGAGCTGGAGGCGCGCGATGTAATCGGTTCCATCTTCTGCGCGCCGGCGACCAGCAAGAACAGGGCGATGGTCCGGCTGACGCTCAATGCCTCGCTGACGCAGGCCGAGATGGAGCACGTCGAGCGGGTGGGCCACGAAGTCGCCCCGGCCCTGAAGCCTTGGGACTGGCCCATCGCCCGGCGCAACCGGGTAGCTGCGGGACGGGAGGCTGCCTGAGGGCTCAGCCCTGGACGTTCCGCTTTTCCTGCCGCGTGAGCCAGTTGCTGTACCCGTTGGCCGGGTCGGGGCACAAGGGAGAGTCGACCTGGAACACGGCTCCCAGCAGCGACTGCTCCTGACCCACCGGGAACGCGGGCGTCAGGACGGGCGCGCCCTGGCCGCCCAGCGCCTGGCGCAGCTCCAGGTCCGCCAGGCAGCGGCCCTGGCGGATGTCGTCCAGGCCGGAAAGGGAGAGGCCCTCCAGCTCCGCCAGTTCCGCCTGCGCCTTGAGTCCCTCGGGCGTTTCCAGCTGCAGCCAGCTCACCCGCCCGGAGGCGTCCAGCCCCAGCACGCCGAAGGGGTCGCCGATCACCACGTGCTCCACCCAGCGCTTGGCGGCGAACGCGCTCAGGTCCCGGCCCACCGAAGCGCGGCGCAGCAACGCGTTCTGCTCCGGGCTGAGGGTGGCGCGCCAGGTCTGGGCATGGCGCGCGTTGGGCGTGCCCAGCAGGTGCTCCACCGCGTCCACCAGCCGGCGCGAGATGTCGGGCGTCTGCTTCGCGATGAACTGGTCGATCAGCCCGCGGTTGAACGCCTGCACCGCCACCTGCTCGTCGGCCTGCCCGGTCAGCAGCACGCGCGACCCGGGCCAGTCCACCAGCTCGCCCAGGGCCTGCAGTCCGTCCATGGCCGGCATGGAGTAGTCGACGACGCACACGCGGGTCAGGGCATAGCGCTCGGTGTACTTGGACCAGTAGCCCAGGATCTGGGGAATCAGCGCCTTGCCTTCGCGCCAGTGGTCCACCAGCTGCTGCTGGTTCCACGCGTCCGCCTCCCAGAAGGGGGGCTCCTGCTGCAGGTAGGAGATGCACTCCGCCGGCCGCAGGAACAGCTTCACGTGCCAGTGCCGGGGAAGCACCAGCGCCAGCATCTCCAGGTAGTCTGGATCGTCGTCCAGGAACACGACGGTGCCGGGCCGGTGGAAGAGGGGGAAGTTCATGCGTGGGTTCTTGTTCTGGATCGGATTGTGCTAGCGCAGCAGTGGCAGTTCAATCGTGAAGGTCGCTCCCCGTCCCGGCTCCGATTTCACGCGGATGGTGCCTCCGGAGCCCTCCACCACGCGGCGGCAGAACGCCAGGCCCAGGCCGTGCCCGGTCCCCTCGTTGGTGGAAAAGAAGGGTTCGAAGATCCGCGGCTGCAGTTCGGGGTCGATCCCGAGCCCCCGGTCGCTCACCACGATGCGGCCCTTGTCACCGGCCACACCGACTTCCACCAGCAGGTCGCCGGGCCTGCTGGCGCTGCCGGCCGCGGCCAGAGAGCGCAGCGCGTTCTTAACCAGGTTGTCCAGGACCTGCGCGAACAGCGGCCGCGACCCCTGGAACCGGAAATTCGCATGCAGCTGCAGGGCGATGCACTCCCGTTCACGGCTGCTGCGGTAAGGGTACTGGCCCACTGCCTCGCGCACCAGGTCTGCCGCGGACACCGCCTCCTTGTGCCCCGGCAGGCGCATCAGGCGCGCGTTGGCGATCTGCATGTCGATCTGGTGGTTCATGTTGCGCACCAGCGTGTGCAGGCGGGCGGCCAGCTGCTGCAGCTTCTCGGCGTCCGCAGGCGCGGCGTCCCTGGCCGCTCCGCGCACCGCATCGCCGATCAGCGACATGGTGGCCAGCGGCGTCCGCAGCTCGTGCGCCATGATGCCCATGGTCGTGAGGGTGTGGGCCAGCTGCTCGCGCCTGAGGTTGGCCGAGGACACGCCCAGCAGCAGGCCCATGCTCACGCAAAACGCGATCACCATGGCATCGGTGAGCATGTGGAACGTGGACATGGGCGGCACCGCGGGCCCCCAGAACTCGAACAGCAGGCGGGCGAGCAGCGCCGCCGCGGCCAGGCCCACGGTGGCCAGGCGCCAGTCCGTGACGAAGTAGTAGGTCAGGATCATCGCTGCCACGCTGGCGAGCCAGGCCGCGTTGCCCCCGTTGCACAGGTACATCCAGGAAAACAGGAACGGCAGCTCGAACCAGATCACTGCGCTGAATACCTGTCCCGACAGCCGGCTGCCTGGATGCCGGCTGACCTGCGGGCTCATCAGCAGCAGGCCCAGCGACGCGGTGAACAGCCGCAGCGGCAGGTTTTCGTAGGGCTGCGGCAGCGCCACCGTCCAGATCCACCAGAAGAGCGGATGCCCCACCAGGGTGAAGAGGCCCAGCCCCTTCATCCGCAAGGGCGACGGATGAAGCACCGGCACCAGCGGTGCGGTGACCACCTCCTCCCGGAGCCACTGCGTGAACTGCCGCCGTGCCACAGGCCGGGGCCCCGGCACGTCGCGCTCGACGCGAGTGCCTCGGGAATCGGGTTCGGTCAGTGGCAAGGCGGGCCTGAGCGGAGAGAGGACCATGCTATTGTCCCGGTTCTTCTGATACCACGTCGATGCAGCGGCCTGTTAACTTTGACAGCGTGAGCCTGGATGGGATCCTGAGCGACTGGGTAGGCGCGCTGCGCGAGTTCTCCGTGGAGGCCATCGCCGTGTTGGGACCCGACCCGTTCGGGACCATCGAGGATCGCCAGGTCGTGGCCGTCCATCCTCCCCTGGTGGCCGAAGCTGCACGGGCCCTCGCCGAAAGCCGCGACTTCGGCGCGCCCTGGCGCGATTCCGATGCGCCCCTGGTCGCGTGGCAGTACCTGGCCAAGTCCGACCAGCTCAGTTCCAGCCGCTGGCGCGTGCTGTTCCTCGCGCACGGCTTCCAGACCGTGGTGCGCGTGGAGTTCTCCTTGCCGGCAGGCCGCGCTTTCGAGTGCTTCATGTTCAGCCCGCGCGAGCTCAGCGACCGCGCCGAAGCAGCGTCGCTTGCGTGGTCCGCGCTGAACATCTGGCCGGTGGTCAAGCGCTGCATCGCCACCGAATGCTCGTCGCTCAGCCCGCGCGAGCGTGAATGCCTGGTGCTGGCGTTCAATGGCCTCACGGCCCGCGAAAGCGCGCAGCGGTTGCGCTGCACCGAACGCACCGTCAACTACCACCTGGCCAATGCCATGGGCAAGCTGCGGGTCGACAACAAGATGGCCGCCATCCAGCGCGCCTGCTGGGTGGGCGCGATCTGACCCGCCGGTGACCCGGAAGGTTTATATTGCGCCAAACCTCCCCGGATTCCCCATGGACGATTCCGACGACAGAACCGCGTCGCTGATGACGCCGGCCAAGCTGGCCCAGGTGCGCAAGCCAAAGGCCCCGGTCTCGCCTGCGGCGTGGCTGGACCAGATGGCGGCCGATGCCGGCCACCAGCACCTGCACCGCCTGGGCGAGTTGCGCGCGGAAATGCAGGCGGCGCTGCTGGGTCGCAGCGATGCAGCGGTGGGGGCTGCGCTCGACGCCCTTGCGCAGGCGCTGCCGGCACTGGACTTCGACCTGTTGCAGGCCCGCGGCTGGTGGGCCCGCACCACGGGCAAGAGCCGCACCGCGGGGGCGGAGTTCGTGTCGCAGTACGAGCACATCGAGGAGTCGACCGCGGCGCTCGCCCGCCAAACCCAGGCGCTGCAAGCCAGCCAGCAGGCGCAAGCCGGTTCGATCGACCGCATGCTGGTGGAGTTCGAGGTCGAATACCGCGCGCTGGACAAGATCATCGACCAGGGTGCCCGCTGGCTGCAGGACATGCGCAACCAGCTCAAGGAGCGCATGGCCCAGGCTGCCGATGCGCAAAGCCAGCAGGCGGTGCGGGACGATGCGGCCCGCTGCGAAATCCTGGTGGCGCGGCTCAAGTTCCTGCGGGCTTGCGCCACCGCGGCGCAACAGGTGCACCAGCAGGCCACGGGCGCGGCGAGCCGGCGCGCAGCGCTCCTGCAGATGCTGCAGCAAGCACTGGCATCGGATGTGAAAGCGTGGAAGGTGCGCCTCGGCGCCTTGGCCGCTGCCGCGAGCGAGGACAGGGCCTCGGGCCTCAGCCTCGAAGGGCCCACGGAGACCCACCGCGAACTGCAGCTGTGCGTCAAGCAGGCGCAGGCCGACTGGACGCAACTGCAAGCGCAGGAGCAAGCGCTGGCGCAGAGCCTGGTGGCCCTGGAGACGCAACTGGCCGCTGCCTGAGCCCTTGTCCGATGACGTTCCTGGCCATCGACATTGGCAATACGCGGCTGAAGTGGGCCCTGTACGAGGCAGCGCGACCCGGTGCTGCCTTGATGGCGCACGGGGCAGAGTTCCTGGAGCATATCGACAAGCTCGCCGACGGCGCCTGGGCGACGCTGCCCAAGCCACAGCGCATGCTCGGGTGCGCAGTGGCGGGGGACGCCGTCAAGCGGCGCGCCGAAGAACAGATGGACGAGCTGTGGGACGTGTCTGCGCAGTGGGTCTATGCGAGCGCCTCCGAAGCCGGTCTCACCAACGGCTACGACCATCCGACCCGCCTGGGGTCGGACCGGTGGGTGGCCATGATCGGCGCCTGGCACCGCTTGCTGCGCCAGGGACCCGCCCGGCCCATGGTGGTGGTGATGGTGGGCACGGCGGTGACCGTAGAGGCGGTCGATGCCCAGGGCCGTTTCCTGGGCGGCCTGATCCTGCCGGGCCACGGCATCATGCTGCGCGCCCTCGAATCGGGGACCGCAGGGTTGCGCGTGCCCACGGGTGAAGTGCGCCGCTTTCCCACCAACACCAGCGATGCACTGACCAGCGGCGGCACCTATGCGATCGCGGGCGCGGTCGAGCGCATGGTGCAGCATGTGCGCGAGCACTGCGGCGCCCAGCCGGCCTGCTTCATGACCGGCGGTGCGGGCTGGAAGATGGCGCCCAGCATGTCGGTGCCGTTCGACCTGGTGGACAGCCTGATCTTCGACGGCTTGCTCGAGCTGGCGCAGCGCCGCCTTGCGCCCTCCTAGCGGGCCAGGCCGTCCACCGCCTGGTGCAGCGCTTCGCGGGCCTGGGCGAGAACCTGCTCCTTCCACCCGGGGGTGTCCGTGTAGAAGGCCTCCTTCATCTGCCGCTTGATCGCGGCAGCCTGCTCGGGCGGCGCCTCCGGGTGCAGCTGCAGCCAGTGCTCGGCCCGGAGGGCCTGCAGGGTCTGCAGCACGGGCACCGTGCCGTATTCCATGGCGATGCCGGTGTATTCGGCCTGCGGGCACTCGTCGTGGATCGAGGTCCACATCAGCCCCGTGAGGAAAGCCGAAGTGGACGACCCGTCATAGATGGAGGTCACCGGCGTGCGGCCGCCGCCGCCCCACCAGTCGCGGGCCCGCGCCACGGCCGCTTCATCGTCCCGGCCGGCAAAGATGCGTTCGCCCACGCCGCTGGGCCCCAGCCCGGTGTGGATGTCGATCCAGGCGATGCGGGCCGCCCTGCGCCCGTGAACCCGCAGCACCTCGCGCAGCGCCAGGTTGCTCCAGCTCGGCTGGGTGCCGCCGAAGAACAGCCCGTCCGCGAACTCGTGCTGGCCCCGGGTGATGGCCGCCTGGTAGGCCGCCTCGCCGCGCGTTGCCACGAACTCCGCCAGGGCCTGGCTGTTCGCCTCGGTCGGTGGCCACTGGGCAGGCAGCAGCAGGGGATGCAGCTCCCGGTACGCCTCGTTCACCGGCAGCGGACGCGAGAAATCGTGGAAGTTGCGGTTCAGGTCCACGTTCTCGTGCGTGGTGCGGCGGATGTGCGAGAAGCCGTAGGGATTGAGCGCGTGCACGTACAGCACCGCCACCCCGCTGGCACGTGCATGCCGCAGCCACTCGGGGTCGCGCAGGGCGGCGACCTGCACCCCGCTGCCGCAGTAGCCTTCGACCCCGTGGCAAGCACTGGTCAGGACGAGCAGTCGCGAGGCGCTGGGGTCGCCATCACGTGCCACGTCCATCGCCAGGTCCTCGCCATCGCGGCCCTTGAGCGGGTGCGGGCGAGACTCCACCGTCAGGCCGGCGGATTGCGCGGCGGCGAGGAAGCGTTGGCGGGCCTGGGCGTAGCTGGCGGAAAAGAAGCCGTCCAGCGCGGTCATGCGGCCGCTTTCGCGAACCAGGCCTCGGCCAGCCGCACCCAGTAGGTGGCGCCAAGCGGAATGAGCTCGTCGTTGAAGTCGTAGCTGGGGTTGTGCAGCATGCAGGGTCCGGCGCCATGCCCCATCTCGCGGTGGCTGCCGTCGCCGTTGGCGATGAAGCAATAGGCACCGGGCTTGGCCTGCAGCATGAACGCGAAGTCCTCGGCGCCCATGGTGGGCTCCTGAACGTCCACGTTCTGTTCGCCCACGATGGAGGCCATGACCTGCCGCGCGAACTCGGCTTCGGCAGCCGAATTGATCGTCGGCGGGTAGTTGCGCACGAACTCGAATTCGCAGCGGGCGTCGTGCGCGGCGCAGACATGCTCGGCCACTTGCTGCATCCGCTTCTCGATCAGGTCCAGCACCTCCAGGGTGAAGGTGCGCACCGTGCCCTGCAGCTCGCAGCTGTCTGGCACCACGTTGGTGGCTTCGCCCGCATGGATCATGGTGACGGAGATCACGCCCGCATCGATGGGCTTCTTGTTGCGGCTGATGATGGTCTGGAAGGCCTGCACCATCTGGCAGGCCACCGGGACCGGATCGATGCCGTTGTGGGGCAGGGCGGCATGGCTGCCCTTGCCGCGGATGGTGATCTTGAACTCGTTGGACGAGGCCATCACCGGCCCCGGGCTGACCGCGAACCGGCCCACCTGGCTGCCCGGCCAGTTGTGCATGCCGAACACGGCCTCCATGGGGAACTTCTCGAACAGGCCGTCCTTGATCATCTCGCGGGCGCCGCCGCCACCTTCCTCGGCCGGCTGGAAGATCAGGTAGACCGTGCCATCGAAGTTGCGGTGCCTGGCGAAATGCTGGGCCGCGGCCAGCAGCATGGCCGTGTGGCCGTCGTGCCCGCAGGCGTGCATCTTTCCCGCGTGCTGGCTGGCGTGCGCGAAGGTGTTGAACTCCTGCATCGGCAGGGCGTCCATGTCGGCCCGCAGCCCGATGGCGCGCGAGCTGGTGCCATTCTTGACGATGCCCACGACGCCGGTCGTGCCCAGGCCGCGGTGGATGGGGATGCCCCACTCGGTGAGTTTCTGAGCCACCACGTCGGCCGTGCGCACTTCCTGGAAGCACAGTTCGGGATGGGCATGGATGTCACGCCGGATGGCGGCGATGGAGGCGGCCTGCGTGACGATGGAGTCGAGGATCTGCATGGGCTTGTTCTGGGTCTGGAGCCTGCCAGTCTAGTGCCGGGCGGGACAGGGCGCATCAGGGGATATCCGCCAGAATCGGGTGATGCAAGTCACCCCCGCCGCCCTCTCGTCCCGTTCGCTGGAGCTGGCGCAAAGCTTGGTTCGCATGAACACGGTCAGCGCCCACAGCAACCTGGAACTCATCCATTTCGTGCGGGACGAACTGCAGCGCTTGGGCGTGGCCAGCCGCCTGACCTTCAACGCCGAGCGCAGCAAGGCCAACCTGTTCGCCACGCTGGGCGAAGGCAAGCCCGCCGGCATCATTCTTTCGGGACACACCGACACCGTGCCCTGGGAGGGCCAGGCCTGGTCCAGCGATCCCCTGGCGGCGCAGGTCCGTGACGGCCGACTTTACGGCCGTGGCAGCGCCGACATGAAGAGCTTCATCGCCCTCGCGCTGGCCCACGCCGGGCTGTTCCTGGAAAGCGACCTGCCGTTCGCCGTGCACCTGGCCTTCAGCTACGACGAGGAGGTGGGCTGCTTCGGCGTGCGGGAGCTGATCGCCGACATGCGCGACGCCGGCGTCCGTCCCCTGGCCTGCATCATCGGCGAGCCCACCAGCATGGTGCCCGCCATCGCCCACAAGGGCGTGTACCGCTACAAATGCTGCGTCCGCGGCAAGGAAGCGCACTCGTCGCTGACTCCCCAGTCGGTCAACGCCATCGAGATGGCTGCCCGCGTGGTGGCGCGGCTGCGCGACATGGCCGAAGGGTTCGAGCGCGACGAGCCTCGCTACGAGGGATTCGACGTGCCTTTCTCCACCGCGAGCGTGGGCCAGTTCCATGGCGGCATCGCCGACAACGTGGTGCCGCGCGACGCGGAATTCCGCTACGAGTTCCGCGACCTCCCCACGGCCGACGTGGCCGCCCTGCAGCAGCAGGTGCTCGACTACGCGCGCAGCCTGGAGGCCGGCATGAAGAAGGTGGCGCCCGACGCCGGATTCCGCTTCGAGACGATCTGCGAGATCCCGAGCTTCCTCGGTTCGGCCCAGGACCCCGTCACCCGGCTGGCCCAGCGCCTGGCCGGCGAACAGCGCACCACGCTGGTGGCCTTCGGCACGGAGGCCGGCCTGTTCAAGCGCGCGGGCATTCCCACGGTGGTCTGCGGCCCGGGCAGCATCGAGCAGGCGCACCAGCCGGACGAGTACGTGAGCCTGGAGCAGCTCGCGCGCTGCGAGGCCTTCATGCGCGGCCTGGCGGCCACGCGCGAGCTGGGCTGACCCGGCCCTATTCGCGCACGCGGCCCTGCGAGTCGATCAGGCTGAGCTCCACCAGCTTGGAAGCCACGCGCTCCTCCGCGAAATGCACGCGGAAGCCGCCCACGCTCATGTCGTCCAGCCCGTCCAGCGCCTTCTTGAGCCGGGCCCGGTTGGGATCGCGCGGAATGCGCCGCAACGCCTCGGTGTAGACGCGGGCGGCGATGTAGCCCTCCAGCATGTAGACGTTGGGCTTGCCGAGGTTGGCGGCCTGGGCGTCGGCCATCAGTTCGCGCACCACCTGCATCTTGGCGTTGTCGCTCTTGGGCACGACCCGCACCACGACCACGCCCGCGCCTTCCGGACCCAGCTGCTCGGCCAGCAGGCTCTCGCCCGTGTTGGAAAAGCCGTAGATGGGTCCGCGGAAGCCCTTGGCACGCAGGTCACGGATGGCGCCGGCAGCCGCCGAAGCGTCGCTGATCACCAGCACCGAATCGGGCCGGCTGGCCAGCGTCTTGTCCACGCTGCTGGTCACCGCGCCCGTGTTCATGGGCGCCTTGATCACCAGGTTGGCCCCCAGGCTGGTCATGGTGCGCTCGGCCGAGTCCAGCGCGGACAGGGCTTCCCCGTCGGTGGTGTGGAGGATCCCGAGCTTGCGGGCGCCCAGCGTCTCGGCATGCCGGGTGATGGCGGCCGCTTCCTCCGAGAAGCCCGGCCGCAGGGAATACACATTGCCGTACATCGCGCCGCGGAACTCGTCGGCAGCGGACATGGGCGCGAACAGCAGCACGTCGCTGTCCTTGATGAGGGGGTAGGCCGCGGTGACCTGCGGCGAGCCGTAGTAGCCGAACAGGGACAGCACGCCCTGTTCCAGCAGCTTCTTGGTGTTGGCCGCCGTCGTGGCGGGGTTGCCCCGGTCGTCCAGGGTCACCAGCTCGATGCGGCGCCCGTTCACGCCGCCGGCGCTGTTCACCCGGTCGAAGTAGAGCTTGGCCCCCCGGTGGAAGGGCACGGCCAGCGCCGAGCCCGGCCCGGTGAGCGCCAGGGACTGGCCCAGCACCACCGCGGTCTTGGTGACCCCTTCCTGCGCGTGCGCGGCGGCACCCGCCAGCGCCAGGACGGCTACCATGGTGGCGCGGGCCAGTGTTCGTGTGAAGCTCATGTTGGCGTCTCCTTGGGCCGCATACCATAGGCTTACTTCATGCAGCGGACCATAGGCATTCCCCCCAACCCCAGCGTTTTGACAGCCTCACGTCAGGTTGTCGGCGCCTGCCCCCACGACTGCCCCGACACCTGCTCGCTGGTGACCACGGTGGAGAATGGCGTGGCGGTCAAGGTCCAGGGGAACCCCGCGCACAGGCCGACCGACGGCGTGCTGTGCGCCAAGGTGTCCCGCTACGCCGAACGCACCCACCACCCCGAGCGGCTGCTGCAGCCGCTCAAACGCACCGGTCCCAAGGGATCGGGCCGCTTCGAACCCGTGAGCTGGGACGAGGCGCTGCACGACATCGCGGCCCGGCTCCAGGCGATCGCCGCCCGGGATCCGCAGGCCATCCTTCCCTACAGCTATGCCGGCACCATGGGCCTGGTGCAGGGCGAGAGCATGGCGGCGCGCTTTTTCCACCGGCTCGGCGCCTCGCTGCTGGACCGGACCATCTGCGCCAGCGCCGGCGGCGCAGGCCTCGCCCACACCCTGGGCGGCAAGGTCGGCATGAAGGTGGAGTTCTTCGCGCGGTCCCGCCTCATCCTCATCTGGGGCAGCAACTCGATCGCGAGCAACCTGCACTTCTGGCGGCTGGCGCAGGAGGCCAAGCGGCAGGGCGCCCGCCTGGTGTGCATAGACCCGAGGCGCAGCGAAACTGCCGAGAAATGCCACGAGCATGTGCAGCTGCGGCCGGGCACCGACGCCGCACTGGCTCTGGCGCTGATGCACGAGCTCATCGTTCATGACTGGCTGGACCACGACTACATCGCCCGCCATACGCTGGGGTGGGAGGGCCTGCGGGAACGCGCCTTGCGCTGGACCCCCGAGCGGGCCGCCGAGGTCTGTGGCGTTCCGGCGCAGCAGATCCGCGACCTGGCGCGCGATTACGGCACCACCTCGCCCGCCGCCATCCGCCTGAACTACGGCATGCAGCGGGTGCGTGGCGGCGGCAACGCGGTGCGGGCCATCGCCTGCCTGCCGGCCCTGGTGGGTGCCTGGCGCCACCCGGCAGGCGGGCTGCTGCTGTCCAGCTCGGGCCAGTTCCCCATCGACCGCGCCGCCCTGCAGCGGCCCGACCTGCTGGCCGGGCGCGCGCCCCGGACGATCAACATGAGCACCATCGGCGACGACCTGCTGCGCGAGGCTTCGCCTGCGTTCGGCCCGCGCATCGAGGCGCTGG
>CAZZAW010000057.1:0-12571 GCA_964652405.1 uncultured Ramlibacter sp. | reverse complement strand
ATGCAGCGCTCGGTGAAGGCCGAGGTGATCGCCTCCACCTTCGACGAGCCCGCCGCCCGCCACGTGCACGTGGCCGAGATGGTGATCGAGCGCGCCAAGCGCCTGGTCGAGCTGAAGAAGGACGTGGTGATCCTGCTGGACTCCATCACCCGGCTGGCCCGCGCCTACAACAACGTGGTGCCCTCCTCCGGCAAGGTGCTCACCGGCGGCGTGGACGCCAACGCGCTGCAGCGGCCCAAGCGCTTCCTGGGCGCGGCGCGCAACGTGGAGGAAGGCGGCTCGCTGACCATCATCGCCACCGCGCTGATCGACACCGGCTCGCGCATGGACGAGGTGATCTTCGAGGAGTTCAAGGGCACCGGCAACAGCGAAATCCACCTGGACCGGCGCCTGTACGAGAAGCGCGTCTTCCCCTCGATCCAGCTCAATCGCTCCGGCACCCGCCGCGAGGAACTGCTGCTGGCCCCCGAGATCCTGCAGAAGACCCGCATCCTGCGCCAGTTCATGTACAACATGGACGAGATCGAGGCCATGGAGATGGTGCTGAAGTCCATGAAGGCCACCAAGACCAACGTCGAGTTCTTCGACATGATGCGCCGCGGCGGCTAAGGGCTATAATGGCGGGCTTTTCCAGCGGAAAGTAGTCCAGATCGGCTGGCCCGGCTCCCGCACCTGACTCCCGGAAGGAATCACCATGGCCAAAGAAGGCATCCACCCGAATTACCGCGAAGTGCTCTTCGTGGACCTGTCCAACGGCTTCAAGTTCGTCACCCGCTCCTGCGTGAACACCAAGGAAATGGGCAAGACCGACGACGGCCGCGAACTGCCCCTGTTCAAGCTGGACACCTCGAGCGAATCGCACCCGTTCTACACGGGCACCCAGAAGTCGGTGAACGACATGGGCGGCCGCGTCGACAAGTTCTTCAAGAAGTTCGGCAAGCCGGGCGCCAAGTAAGCCGCCTCCCGCCGACCAGAAGGCAGCCCGGGCAACCGCGCTGCCTTTTTTCATGCCCGAACCGCGCGTTCGATAATTCCCCGCTTGAACCAGCCCACCCCCGCCATCGTTGCCCAGAGCGCCGTGCGCCGGCTGCCGCGCGTGGCACTGCTGCTGTTCTGCGCGGCCTACGTGCTGCCCGGCTTCCTGGGACGCGAGCCCTGGAAGAACGCCGACATGACGGCCTTCGGCTACATGTGGGAGCTGGCCTCGGGGCGCAGCGACTGGTGGCGGCCCACGCTGCTGTCCCAGCCCGCCGACTTCGACGCCCTGCTGCCCTACTGGCTGGGCGCCTGGGCGATCCAGCTGGCGCCGGCCTGGGTGCCGCCCGATTTCGCGGCCCGCGTTCCCTTCATCGCGCTGCTGGCGCTGACGCTTTCCGCCACCTGGTACGGCGTGTACTACCTGGCACGCACGCCCCGCGCCCAGCCCGTGCCCTTCGCCTTCGGCGGCGAAGCCCAGCCCCGCGACTACGCCCGGGCGATCGCCGACGGCGGCCTGCTGGCGCTGATCGCCTGCCTGGGCCTGGCCCAGCTGAGCCACGAGACCACGCCCGCGCTGGCGCAGGTTGCTTTCACGGCGCTCACCTTCTTCGGCCTGGCCGCCCTGCCATACCGCAATGCGGCGCCCGCCCTGGCCCTGCCGCTGGGGCTGGCCGGGCTGGCCCTGAGCGGCGCGCCGGCCATGGCCATCGCCTTTGCCCTGGGCGGCGCCGCCATCGCCGTGCTCGACCCGCCGCAGGATTCACGGCCCTGGGGCGGCCGATTCACCTGGGCGCTGGGCCTGGTGGTGGCCGCGGGCATGGTGGCTGTCGCGGCCACCGAGATGGACCTCTGGCGCTGGCGCGTGGGCACGCTGGCCTCGCGCGACTGGCGGGCCTCGGGCCGGCTGCTGCTGTGGTTCACCTGGCCGGCCTGGCCCCTGGCGCTGTGGACGGCCTGGCGCTGGCGCCGCCAGCTCACGAGCCGGCACGTGGCGCTGCCGCTGTGGTTCATCGCGGTGTCGGTGACGGCCACCCTGCTCACGCCCTCGTCCGACCGCTCCCTGCTGCTCGGGCTGCCGGCCCTGGCGGCGCTGGCCGCCTTCGCCCTGCCCACCCTGCAGCGCAGCGTGGCGGCGCTGATCGACTGGTTCACCCTGCTGTTCTTCAGCGGCTGCGCCGTGGTGATCTGGGTGGTGTGGGTCTCGCTGCAAACCGGGGTGCCGGCGAAGCCGGCCCAGAACGTGATGAAGCTGGCGCCCGGGTTCGAGCCCAGCTTTTCGCTGCTGGCATTCGCCGCGGCCGTGGCGGGAACCCTGGCCTGGGGCTGGCTGGTCAAGTGGCGCGCCGGCCGCAACCGCGCCGTGCTGTGGAAAAGCCTGGTGCTGCCCGCCGGCGGCGCCGCGCTGTGCTGGCTGCTGATGATGACGCTGTGGCTGCCGGTGCTGGACTATGCCCGCAGCTACACGCCTGTGGTGCGCGGCATCGGGCAGGCGATGAACGCCCCGGGCTGCGTCGAGGTGTTCGGCCTGAGCCGCGGCCAGCTGGCTGCCTTCAGCTACCACGGCGGCATGGACCTCAGGGCCGCCGGCGTGAAGGCCGAGTGCCCCTGGCTGCTGGTGGCGGCCGACTACCAGCCCGCCGCCAGCATGGCCCTGGACATGAAGCGCTGGCAGGCGGTGGCCGTGGTGCGCCGTCCCACCGACGCCAAGGACAACGTGCTCCTGTTCCGGCGGGAGAAGTAGGCTTGTCCGAGCTGCGCGTGATCTCCCGCCATGCGGGGACGGTGCTCGTGGGGCAGCTGGCCACCATGGCCTTCGGCGTGGCCGACACGGTGATCGCCGGGCGCTACGCCCCCGAGGCCCTGGCGACCCTGGGGGTGGGCTGGGCCGTGTTCATCAGCATCTTCGTGGCCTTGCAGGGCATGGTGCAGGCCCAGCTGCCGGTCTGGGCGCAGCTGCGCGGGGCCGGGGCCGGGCCTGAAGTCGGGCGGTCGGTCCGGCAGGCCGCCTACCTGTGCGCAGCGGCCATGGCCTTCGGCCTGCCGGTGCTGATGTTCCCCGGCCCGCTGCTGCGCTGGGCCGAGGTGCCGGCCGGGTTGCAGGCGCAGGTGGAGCAGTACCTGCGCGTGCTGGCCCTGTCGCTGCCGCCCGCGCTGCTGTTCCGGTCCTGGTCCACGCTCAACCAGGCGCTGGGCAAGCCGCTGCTGGTGACCTGGCTGCAGCTGGGGGCGCTGGCCCTGAAGGTGCCGCTGTCGATCTGGTTCACCTTCGGCGGCCTGGGCGTGCCCGCCATGGGGCTGCAGGGCTGCGCCTGGGCCACGGTGCTCGTCTACTACCTGCTGATGGCGGTGGCCGGCTGGGCCCTGAAGGCCAGCCCCCTGTACCACCCCTACCGGATCTGGCAACGGCTGGAGCGGCCCGACTGGCAGGTGCTGCGCGGCTTCGCGAGGCTGGGCGTGCCCACGGCGCTGGCCGTGATGGTGGAGGTCACCTCCTTCACCCTGATGGCGCTGTTCATCGCACGCCTGGGCACCGTCGCGGCGGCCAGCCACCAGGTGGCGGCCAACCTGACCGCGGTGCTGTACATGATGCCCTTGTCGCTGGGACTGGCGGCCAGCGCCCGGGTGAGTTACTGGCTGGGCGCAGGCGAGCCGCAGCGCGCCCGCGATGCGCTGCGCCTGGGCCTGAAACTGGCCCTGGGCCTGGCCGTGGCCAGCGGCGCGCTGGTGATGGCGGCGCACGGCCCGATCGCGCGGCTCTATGCCGGCGGAAACGAACCGGTGGTGGCGCTGGCTGGCAGCCTCCTGGTCTGGGTAGGCGTCTACCACCTGGCCGACGCCATGCAGGGCGTGGGCGTGTTCCTGCTGCGCAGCTACGGGGTCGCCATGCGGCCCCTGGTGGTCTACTGCCTGCTGCTGTGGGGCGTGGGGCTGGGCGGCGGCTACGTCGTGGCCTACAAGGGCGTGGCCGGCCTGGCCCCGGCACAGTCGCCGGCCGCGTTCTGGGCGATGGGCGCGGCGGCGCTGGCCCTCACGGCCTCGCTCTTCATGGCGCTGCTGTGGCGGGCCTCGCGTCCGCAGGCTCCTCGCTGACCCGGCGCCGCACCCGGGTGGCCGGGAACTCGATGCTGAAGGTGGAGCCGGCGCCCAGCGCGCTCGTGATCCTGAGCTCGCAGCCGTGGCGCTGCACCACGTGCTTGACGATGGCCAGGCCCAGCCCGGTGCCGCCGGTCTCGCGCGAGCGGCTGCGGTCCACCCGGTAGAAGCGCTCGGTCAGCCGCGGGATGTGCTCGGGCGCGATGCCCGGGCCGGTGTCCCGTACCGAGAACTCGGCCCGGCCCTCGGGCAGGGCACGCCATTGCACGTGGATCTCCCCTTCGGCCGGCGTGTAGCGGATGGCGTTGGTCACCAGGTTGGACATGGCGCTGAGCAGCTCCGACGGCACGCCCGCCACCTCCGCATCGGCCGGCCGCTGGAAACGCAGCCGCAGCGGCTTGCCGAGCACGGCCGACAGGGCGCGGCCTTCCTGCTCGCACTGGTCGACCAGCATGGGCACCAGCATCCATTCGCCGGGGCCGGGCAAGGGGCTGCCTTCCAGGCGCGACAGCGTCAGCAGGTCATCCACCAGGGTCTGCATGCGCTCGGCCTGCTGGGCCATCAATCCCAGGTAGCGCTGGCGTTCGTCGTCGTCCAGCGGCAGGTTCTGCAGGGTCTCGACGAATCCGGTCATCACCGTCAGCGGCGTGCGGATCTCGTGCGAGACGTTGGCCACGAAATCACGCCGCATCGTCTCGGCCTGCAGCGCTCCGGTGACGTCCCGGGAGAGGAGCAGGCTGCGGCCCTGGCCGTAGGGGTGCAGGTGCACCGAAATGCGCACCGGCCGCGCCGGCGAGCTGTCACGGCCTTCGATGGTGACCTCGTGCGAGTAGTCGCCGGACGCGTAGTAGGCGGTGAAGGCGGGATCGCGCAGCAGGTTGCCGATCAGCTGCATCAGGTCGCGCCGGGCGTCGAACCCCAGGTGCTGGGCTGCGGTCTGGTTGCACCACTCGATGCGGCCCTGGGCGTCCAGCAGCACCACGCCGTTGGGCGAGGCCTGGATCGCCGCCAGGAACTCGTGCAGGCGCTGGCGCGCTTCGCCCGTCTCCTGCTCGCGGGCGCGCAGCGCCCGGCGCGTGCGTTCCGCCACCTCGGCCCACAGGCCGGTGGTCAGCGGAACCGCGGACGAATCCGCATGCCTCAGCCAGCGCAGCACCCGGCCGCCGCGCAGGGCATCGACCACGAACCACCCGATGCTGCCCGCGACCATGCCGGCCTCGGCGCCGTTGTGGCTGGCCAGCCACCAGCCCAGCAGGCCCCCGCCCAGCTGGCACAGCAGGAAACTCGTGATTCGCCAGAACATGGGAAGCGATTGTCGGGCCACGCGGGCCCGACCGGGGTCAGGCGGCGCGGGCCTGGGCCATGGGGTGGGCCGTGAGGCGGTAGCCCGCGCCGCGCACGGTTTCCACCATGGCGCCGGCCGCGCCCAGCGACTCGCGCAGGCGCTTGACGTGCACGTCCACCGTGCGCTCCTCGATGAACACGTGGTCGCCCCAGACCTTGTCCAGCAGCTGCGAGCGGCTGTGCACCCGCTCGGGATGCTTCATCAGGTAGCCCAGCAGCTTGAACTCGGTGGGCCCCACCTTCAGCGGCTGCCCACGCCAGGACACCCGGTGGGTGGCCGAATCGAACGCGAGCTCGCCGATGGTCACGGTTTCGGCCACCGGCTCCGGCGCCCGGCGCCGCAGCACGGCGCGGATGCGGGCCAGCATTTCCTGGGTGGAGAACGGCTTGGTGATGTAGTCGTCGGCGCCGGCGTCCAGCCCGGCCACCTTGTCGGGCTCGTCCCCGCGGGCCGTCAGCATCAGGATGGGAATGGACTTGGTGCGGGCGTCCGCGCGCCACTTGCGCGCCAGCGCCAGGCCGCTCTGGCCGGGCAGCATCCAGTCCAGCAGGATGGCGTCCGGCAGCACCGCGTCCATCTCGCGCTGGGCGGCCGCGCCGTCCTCGGCCCAGATCGGCTGGAAGCCGTTGTGGCGCAGGTTGACCGCCACCAGTTCGGCGATGGCCGGCTCGTCCTCGACGATCAGGATGCGCGGCTGGTTCTTCATGGGCGTTGCAACTTCAGCTTCACTTGACCGCGGACTCGATGTGCTCCATGGAGGTATGCCGCACGTCCGCGCCCTTGACGATGTAGATGATGAACTCGGCGATGTTCTTGGCATGGTCGCCGATGCGTTCGATGGCCTTGGCCAGGAACAGCAGGTCCAGGCTGGCCGAGATGGTGCGCGGGTCTTCCATCATGTAGGTGATGAGCTTGCGCACGAAGCCGTCGAACTCCTTGTCGATCAGGTCGTCCTCCTTGAGGATGGCGACCGCCGTCGCGGTGTCCAGGCGGGCGAAGGCGTCCAGCGCCTTGCGCAGCAGGCCCGAGGCCAGGTCGGAGGCCACGCGCAGCTCGGAGGAAGGCAACGCGCGGGGCGCACCGTTGTCGATGATGGACTTGACCATCCGTGCGATCTTGGCGGCCTCGTCGCCGACGCGCTCCAGGTTGGCGGTTGTCTTGGAGATGGCGATCAGCAGGCGAAGGTCGCGCGCCGTCGGCTGGCGCCGGGCGATGATCGACGACAGCTCGCCGTCGATCTCGACTTCCAGGGCGTTGACCCTGTGCTCCGTCTCCATGACGCTGTCGGCGGCATCCGCGCTGAACTGCGACAGCGCATAGATGGCCTGTCGGATCTGGGACTCGACCAGGCCGCCGAGTTCCATGACGCGCGCGGACACCGCGTTCAGCTCGCTGTCGAATTGGGTCGAGAGGTGTTTGTCGGGCATGGGTGGTCCCTCAGCCGAACCGGCCGGTGATGTAGTCCTCGGTTTCCTGGCGCTTGGGCTTCATGAAGATGTCCTTGGTCGCCCCGTATTCGATCAGCTCGCCCAGGTACATGTAGGACACGAAGTCGGACACCCGGGCCGCCTGCTGCATGTTGTGCGTGACGATGAGGATGGTGACCTTGTGCTTGATCTCGCTGATCAGTTCCTCGATGCTCCCCGTGGCGATCGGGTCCAGTGCCGACGTCGGCTCATCGAACAGGATGATCTCGGGGTCGGTCGCCAGCGAACGCGCAATGCACAGCCGCTGCTGCTGGCCCCCGGAAAGGTTGACCGCGAGTTCGTCCAGCCGGTCCCTCACCTCGTTCCACAGGGCCGCGCCGCGCAACGCCGCCTCGACCTTGTCGTCCAGGTAGGTCTGGGACTTCTCCCCGCGCACGCGCAGTCCATAGGCCACGTTCTCGTAGATGGACTTCGGGAAGGGATTGGGCTTCTGGAACACCATCGAGATGCGCATGCGGAGCTCGATGGGGTCCACCGATTCGCTCAGCACGTTGACGTCGTCCGGATGCAGCTCGATCGATCCGTCATAGCGGTGGCCGGGGTACAGGTCATGCATGCGGTTGAAGCACCGCAGGTAGGTCGACTTGCCGCAGCCGCTGGGCCCGATCAGCGCAGTGACCTGGTTCTCGAAAATCGGCATGGTGATGGACTTCAGCGCCTTGAAGTCGCCGTACCAGAAGTCGAGGTTCTTGGATTCCGCCTTGAGCACCGGCGGAGTCTCGGGGAGCGTGAGGGTTGAAGCCATGATGTCGTTGTCCTTCTTTCACCACTTGATGTTCTTGCGCAGCCGGTAGCGCAGCCAGATGGCCAGCGCGTTCATCCCCAGCGTGAGGAGCACCAGCACCAGGCTCGCAGCCGCTGCGTTGGCGTGGAAGGCCGGGTCGGGGCGCGATGTCCAGTTGAAGATCTGGATCGGCATGACCGTGAAGGGGGAGAACAGCCAGTCGAACAGGCCGGCCGGCGGCTCCCCCGCGAACGGCACGGGCGGCAGGAAGGCGATGAAGGTCAGCGCCCCGATCGTGATGATCGGTGCCGTCTCGCCGATCGCGCGCGACAGGCCGATGATCACGCCGGTGAGGATGCCGGGCATGCTGTAAGGCACCAGGTGGTCGCTGCAGACCTGCCACTTCGTGGCGCCGCAGGCGTACGCCCCCTCCCGAACCATCTGCGGAATGGACCGCAGTGCCTCCCGGGTTGCGACGATCACGATCGGCAGGATGAGCAGCCCCAGCGTGAGGCCCGCGGACAGGATGCTCTGGCCGAAGCCGAAGGTGTAGACGAACAGGCCCAGTGCGAGCAGGCCGTACACGATCGAAGGCACGCCGGCCAGGTTGGTGATGTTGATCTCGATGAGATCGGTGAACCAGTTCTTGCGTGCGTACTCTTCCAGGTAGATCGCGCTGGCGATGCCGATCGGGATCGCGAAGACGGCCGTCACGATCATCACGAAGGCCGACCCCACCCAGGCCGACAGGATGCCCGCCTGCCCGGCGCGGCGGGACGGGAAGCTGGTGAAGAATTCCTGGCTGATGCGCGGGAAGCCGTCGATGGCCATCTCGACGAAAAGCGCGACCAGGGTCAGGATCCCGACCGACATGGACGCCAGCCCCACCACGCCGAAGATGACATCCCACCGCTTGCGGGAGCGGATCATGCCGCGCATCTTCTCGGCGTCGCCCGCCTGGGCAGCTTCGATCAGCCGCTTTTCGCTGTCCTTCAGCGATGCGGACGGGGTGCCGTGGTTGGTGTTCATCAGTAGGCCTCCCGGTACTTGCGCCGCAACCAGTAGCCCAGCAGGTTGAACGTCAGCGTGAGCAGCATGAGGGTCAGCCCGGCGGCGAAAATCGTCTGGTAACCCACGCTGCCGTGCGGGAGGTCACCCAGCGCCACCTGCACGATGAAGGAGGTGATGGTTGCCGCGGGCTCAAGGGGGTTCAGGGACAGGTTCGGCTGCATGCCGGCCGCCACGGCCAGGATCATGGTTTCGCCGACCGCCCTGGATATCCCGAGGATGTAAGCCGAGGCGATGCCCGAGAAGGCGGCGGGAACCACGACGCGCGTGGCGGTCTGGAAGCGCGTCGAGCCCATGGCGTAGGCGCCCTCCCGCAGGCTCATGGGAACGGCCCGCATCGCGTCCTCGGACAGCGAGGACACGTAGGGGATGATCATGATGCCCATCACGATGCCGGCCGACAGCACGTTGAAGGTCGGCAGGTCCGGGTAGATCCGCTGGATCAGCGGCGTGACCACCAGCAGGGCAAAGAAGCCGTAGATGATGGTCGGGATCCCCGACAGCAGTTCGAGCACCGGCTTGAGCACCTCGCGAATCCGGTACCCGGCGAACTCCGACAGGTAGATGGCGATGATCGTTCCGAGCGGGATCGCGATCACGAGCGCCACGGCTGAACTGGTCACCGTTCCGGACAACAGCACCAGGATGCCGAAGTGCGCGTCGTCGAAGAGAGGGGTCCACTGCCGGTCCGTCAGGAACGTCCACAAGGGAACGTTGCTGAAGAACACGAGCGATTCCTTGACCAGGATGTACACGATGCCGAGCGTCGTGAACACCGAGACGCAGGCGGCCGCAAGGAGCACCGCCTCGATCAGCTTGTCCTTGCGCTTGCGGGCTTCCTTGATCGCGGCCAGCTCCGCCAGCCTCGCGTCGCCCGTCAGTCGGGCCGGGCTCTCCATTCGGCCGGGTGTTGTCGTCGCTTCCATTGTCGTTTTCGCTGGTGAAGGACCATCAAGAGAAAAGCCAGCCTGCACTCCCTCCGGGGCACAGGCTGGCTTCGCCCGCCATGCTTACATCGAGGCTTCGCGCTTGAGCAGTTCCGTGATGGTGATGCCCACCTCGTTCTTGCCGCCGAAGACGGTGCCCTTCTTGCCCTTGGCGATGTGGTCCGAGGCAATCTTGTAGGCTTCCGCGGGAAGCGGCACGTACTTCACTTCCTTGGCCATCTTCGCGCCGCTGGTCATGTAGAAGTCGACGAACTTCTTGACTTCCGGCTTGGCCAGGGACTTGGCGTTGACGTAGATGAAGATCGGCCGGGCCAGGGGCTGGTAGGTCCCGTTCAGCACGGTGGCCTCGCTGGGAGCGACCGGAGGCTTGCCGTCCTTCTCGACGATCGGCAGGGCCTTGAGCTTGGACTGGTTCTCCGCGTAGTAGGCGTAGCCGAAGTAGCCGATCGCGTTGACGTCGCCCGACACGCCCTGGACCAGCACGTTGTCGTCCTCGGAGGCCGTGTAGTCGCCGCGGCTGGACTTGGACTTGCCGACGATGGCCTCGGTGAAGTAGTCAAACGTGCCGGAATCGGAACCCGCGCCGAACAGCTTGACGGGCTGATCCGGCCACTGGGGGTTCACCTGGTTCCAGCGGGTGATCTTCCCCTGGGCGCCCGGTTCCCACAGCTTCTTGAGCTCTGCCACGGTCGCCTGCTTGAGCCAGGTGTTGCGCGGGTTGATGACCACGGTGAGCGCATCGAACGCCACCGGCAGCTCGAAGTACTCCACGCCGGCCTTCTTGCAATCGTCCATCTCGGCCTTGCTGATCGGGCGGGACGCGTTGGAGATGTCCGTCTCGCCGCGGCAGAACTTCTTGAAGCCGCCGCCGGTGCCGGAAACGCCGACCGTGACCTTCAGGCCCTTGTTGGCCTTCTGGAACTCTTCGGCGACCGCTTCGGTCACGGGGTAGACGGTGCTGGAACCGTCGACCTTCACCACCTGGGCGAGTGCGGCGAAAGGCGCGCCACTCAGCACGGCAAAGGCCGACATCGTCAGCAGGGACTTGAACGGTAGGGTGTTCATGGGTGATTCCTTAGGGGTTCAGGAGACTCTATGGCAGAAATATGACTTTTTTGTGACAGCGTCAGGCAGCGGCACGGCAGTTCTTCAGGGCGGCCTTGCCGTTGTGGGAGACCTCGGCCGTGCCGCCCGGGCCCATGGCCAGCTTCCAACCTTCGGCCTCGTAGACACCGGCGCCCTTGCGGTCCAACTCGTATCCGCCCTCGTAGCGAAGCCTCACGGTTTCCGCGCCGGGCGCCAGGCGCGCCTGGAAGCGCTTGCCGCCCTCGCAGTTGAACGTGACGAACTCGCCGGCCTTCATCCCTGCCGGCGCGGGCGCGGTCGACGCACAGCCCGCAGCCAGCAGCGCAGCCCCGGCGATTGCAAAGAATGGCTTCATGGATCCTCCAGTGGTGAAACAGAATGTGCCGAGTGTCGTCACCGTCTATGACGGAACCGTGACAATCCTGTGTCCGGGGTTTTGCAGAGGCTTGCCCCACCCCTTGCGGGCCGGCCCCGTCAGTCGAGCGGCCGCAGTCCGTGCCGGCGGCACTTTTCCCAGAGCGTCTTGCGTGAGATGCCCAGCAACGCGGCGGCCTGCCCGACCTTGCCTTCGCATCTCCGCAGGACCTCCTGCAGGTACGAGCGCTCGGCCTCGGCCAGGAAGATTTCCAGCGGCGGCAGAACATCGACCCCGTGGACGCCCAGCGTCTCCGGCGCCCGTTCCTCGAACAGGTCTGCTGCCGACAGCACGGTACCTTCCGCGAGGATGCAAGCCCGCTCTATCCTGTTTTGCAGTTCGCGTACGTTCCCCGGCCACTCGTAGGCAAGCAGGCAGGCCCGCGCGCCCTGCGACAAGGTCCTGATCGCTTCGCCCTGGAGCGCGGCCTGGTCCGAGAGGAAGGCTTCGGCCAGCCAGAGGATGTCGTCGGGCCGGGCCCGCAGCGGCGGCAAGTTCAGGCTGACCACGTGGATGCGGTAGTAGAGGTCTTCCCTGAACCGTCCGGCCCGGACCATCTCCTGCAGATCGCGGTGGGTGGCGCAGATCAGGCGCAGGTCCAGGTCAATCGATTCCTCGCTGCCCAGCCGCTGGACCCGCCGCTCCTGGAGCACCCTCAACAGCTTGACCTGGAGCGCCGGGGGCAGCTCGGCGACCTCGTCCAGGAACAGCGTTCCGCCGTGGGCCTGCTCGAGGTGGCCCCTGCGCATGCGGTCCGCGCCTGTGAAGGCCCCGCGCTCATGGCCGAACAGGACGGCTTCCATCAAGGGCTCCGGGATTGCCCCGCAGTTCACGGCGACGAAGGGCGCATCCACCGCCGGATGCGCGAGCGAATGCAGGTGGCGGGCCAGGACCTCCTTCCCCGTTCCGCTCTCGCCGGTGATGAGAACCGTCCGGGCCCGGGCGGCGATCCGCGGCAGTTGCACCTCCAGGCCCCGCATGGCGGAGGAAATTCCCAGCTTGGGAGTGCCGGTCCATGATGGCTCCGGACCGGAGGGACGCGACTTCGGGCCCAGCGTCGCCTGGACCTTGGCCACCAGCTCCGTGATGCTGAAGGGTTTGGTGATGTAGTCGCAGGCACCCAGCTTGAGCATCTCGACGGCACGGTCCACGGCCGCGTAGGCCGTGATGAACAGGAAAGGGGGCACCGGTTCGGCAGACTGCCGGCGTTCCAGGAAAAGGGTCTCCCCCGATATGTCCGGCAGCCGCACGTCGCTGATGACCGCGTCGTAGTGCCTGGACTTCAGGGCCTGTGCGGCGGGCACACCGGCCGTGAACCAGTCCAGCGTGAAGCCTTCCAGGTGGAACCGGTCCGAGAGCGACTCCCCCATGATGGGGTCGTCCTCGACGAGGCACAGATGCGGCATGTCAATCTCCTTCGTCGGGCGC
>CAZZAW010000056.1:11574-12773 GCA_964652405.1 uncultured Ramlibacter sp. | reverse complement strand
GTTCACGGCGTTATCGCAGCGCTGACGAATGTGTGGGCACCGGGAACGATCTGGCCGTCGCAGTGGCCCCTGTGGGCGCAGGCACTGACCGTCGGAGCCGTACTCGACCTCAGCTTGTACGCAGTGCACTGGATCAGCCATCGAAGCGCATGGCTATGGCGCTTTCACGCGATCCACCACAGCTCAGAGCGGCTCTATTGGCTCAATGGTGAGCGCCGGCACCCTTTGCACGCCGGAATCATGGCAGCGCCTGGGCTGGTCACCGTCGTGCTGCTGGGCGCGCCGGCGATTGCTGTGGGCGCGTGGCTGGGTCTTCTTGCGGTGCATCTTGCCTTCCAGCACTCCAATTTGGACTACAGGATGGGCCCATTCAAGTTCTTGATAGGCGCAGCTGAAGTTCACCGGTGGCACCACAAGCGGGAATATGAGGACGCGCAGGTGAATTTCGGTGAGTTCTGGATGGTGTGGGATCACCTGTTCGGCACCTTCAAGTTGCCGGCCGCGCAACTGGGGCCTACGGACGTAGGCCTCAACGAAAAAGACTTCCCAACCGACTACAAGACGCAGCTCATCTATCCGTTTGCGGGCGGACCGGCGTCATCGCGGGAAACCCGAAGCGACGAGGGCGCTCGTATCGCCTACGCGCGGGAAGCCTCCATGGCACTGGCGAGCGAAGGTCGAGGCGACGTGGTGAGTGGGTGGCGGGCATACGAGCTGGCGCACGTCATCGCGCAGCCGCACTTTGGCCTTCACCTTCAAAGCCACATTTCGATGCTCGGTTTCGCCTGGCGGCTTGGACACTGGAGTGAAGTGTGGGCGCAAGTGGTTCGCTTGCTGTTGGTGCCAATCGCTCATCTGCTCAGACGCGTCCCAATCCACAACGCCGGGACCGGCCGCGTCGGGCTTACACGGCCTGGAGAATGGCCCGTCGAGCTCAACCCAAGAACGTTGGAGCGGCGGTACAGTGGCCCTACCACGGACGCTCAAAACGGGCAAATGACGTAAACTGCAGCCGTGCATCGACCCCAGACCTCCACGTCGAGAGTGAAGCGTCAGTACCGGCGCTTCATGGCAGTGGTTTTTTCACTGCTAGCGTTGCTGTTCACGCAAACAGCTGTGGCTGCGTACGCTTGCCAGGGTGCTTTGAAGGCGGTGCAGGTTGCCCAAATGACCGAGGCCGGCATGCCTTGCGCGCAGAG
>CAZZAW010000056.1:0-11564 GCA_964652405.1 uncultured Ramlibacter sp. | reverse complement strand
TGTCTCAAGCGATGGACGATGAGCAGACCGCCCTTTGTCATGCGCACTGCCAATCCGCGCAAAAGACGCTGGACAACCATCAGCCTACTCCGGCGGCTGAACCGGCCGCGCTCACAGCCGCTCTGACGGTCGACTTGCCCGCAAGCCCTCACTCCACGGGGGCATTCCTGCAGGTCTCCCTACTGCGGATCGCCGCCAGTCCACCGCTGGCGATTTCGCACTGCTGCTACCGAATCTGATCTCCCACAGCGTCTAGCCGCTGCTGGCGCGCCGCGCCGGCAGTTTGTTCGCTGTTTGGAGATCCCTATGTCCCCTATAGATTGTCGAGAAGTCCTTTATCGGGCCGTCTGCCTGTTTGCATTGGCATTCCCCGCGTGGGCGCAGCAGCCCTTGAGCATCGAGGAAGCTCAGAAAATTGCGCTTTCCCGATCGTCGCAGCTGGCATCACGAGACGCCGCCATCGCGGCAGCCAGGCAGTCAGGTATCGCGGCAGGACAGTTGCCTGATCCAGTGCTCAAGATTGGCATAGAAAACGTGCCCGTGAGTGGCCCGGAGCGCCTGAGCCTCTCGAGAGACTTCATGACGATGAGGCGCCTGGGCCTCATGCAAGAGCTGACTCGCAGCGATAAACGCCGCCTTAAGGTCGAAAGGCTCGACCGTGATATCGCCCGCATCTCAGCCGAGCGCCTGGACGCGACGTCAAAGATCCAGCGCGACACCGCCTTGGCCTGGATCGACCGTCACTATGCCCAGCTGATGGTTGACTTGCTTCGCCAGCAGGTGAAGGAAGCTCAACTCGAAGTCCAAGGGGCCGAGATCGCCTATCGCAGCGGCCGCGGCAGTCAGGCAGAGTTCTTTGGAAGCCGCAGCGCCCTGGTCAATTTGCAGGACAAACTTCGACAAACCGAGCGTCAAGTGCAGTCGGCCGCCGTCATGCTCTCTCGCTGGGTGGGCGCCGAGGCGGCCCTTCGACCGTTGGCCGGCACGGTGAACTGGCGCGAATCCACGGTTGCCACCGGTGCACACAGCGATCAGCTTTCTCGATTACCGAATCTGATGGTGTTGGGCGCGCAGATCGAAGCTGCACAGACCGACCTGCGACTTGCGCAGGCCAATACTCGATCGGACGTGACGGTCGAGGCCATGTACAGCCAGCGCGGCTCGGCTTACCCGGACATGTTCTCCATCGGCATCTCGGTTCCCCTGCAGCTGGATAGGGCGCGCAGGCAGGATCGTGAAGTAGCGGCCAAGGCGGCATCACTGGCGGAAGCACGTGCGAACTACGACGAAGCGCTTCGCTCACATGAAGCCGAGTTGCGGGCACTGCTCAACGATTGGGCGGCCGGCAAGGAGCGGGTTGGGCTGCTCACAGAGCAACTTCTGCCAGCCGCGCAGTTGCGAACGAAGGCTGCACTGACCGCCTATCAAACAGCCAAGGGCGAATTGATGGCAGTACTTGCCGCGCGCCGCGAGGAAGTGGAGGCCCAAATTCAGGTCTTGACCTTGGAGCAGGAGACGGCCCGGCTTTGGGCCCAACTGAACTTTCTCATCCCCAACCCCACCGCACTTGCGATGCAAAGGACCGGCCATGACTAAGAAGCAAATGCTGCTTGCCTCCCTTGCGGCGCTGTTGGTGGTGTCCTTGGCGGCACTGGGGATGAACCTGTTGATGCGGTCATCCCGGCTCGCACCTGCGGCACCGGCCGCACCCGGGGCCGCGCCAGAAGGCGCGATCGCCCAAACGGCCGCTGAAGGAGAGGAAGCCACCCGCAGGCACATCAAATCGGGAATCAAGGCGGGGGACACCGATCCCGCAACTGGCCGAAAGATCCTCTACTACCACGACCCCATGGTGCCGGGCAACAAGTTCGACAAGCCGGCCAAGTCCCCTTTCATGGACATGATGCTGGTGCCCGTCTATGCGGGTGGGGATGGGGATCAGGGAAAAGTCTCGGTCAGTCCGCGGGTCCAGCAGAACCTGGGGGTGCGGACTGCGATCGTGAGCGAAGTGGCCATCGCGCCGCAATTGTCCGTCGTGGGCAACATTGCTTTCAATGAACGCGATCAGTCTGTGATCCAGGCTCGCGCCAGTGGCTATGTGGAACGCCTGCACGTACGGGCCACTCTGGACAAGGTGTCCAAGGGGCAGGCCCTGGCCGAACTCTATGTCCCCGATTGGGTTGCCGCACAGCAGGAGTTTCTGGCTGTGCGTCGCCTGGAGGGCCCCGGCCTGCAGACGTTGGTGGAAGGTGCTCGCTCCCGTATGCGGCTGGCGGGCATGACAGACCAGCAAATACGCGGCATTGAGAGCTCAGGCCAAGCCAACCCCCGTACCGTGGTGTTAGCCCCGGCAGCCGGACTGGTGACAGAAGTCGCAGTGCGGGAAGGCATGGCCATCATGCCCGGCGCCACCCTGTTTCGAATCAATGGCTTCACGACGGTCTGGGCGAACGCCGAGGTGCCTGAAGGGCAGGCAGGGCTGGTTCGTCGCGGCGCGGCCGTACAGGCGCAAGCGGCTGCCACGCCCGGGGTTACCTACCCAGGCAGGGTGGAGGCCTTGCTACCCGAAATCAACGCGACGACAAGAACCCTCAAGGCCCGAGTCGAGCTGAGCAATCCACGCGGGCAGTTGGTGCCGGGGATGTTTGTGACGATGAACTTCACGGATGTGCGCTCCGAGAAGTCTCTGGTTGTGCCCACCGAGGCCGTGATCTACACAGGCAAGCGTACGGTAGTGATCCTTGCCGAGGACGGTGGCCGTTTCCGGCCGGTCGATGTGCAGACGGGGACCGAAGCGGGCGGTCAGACGCAGATAAGCAAAGGTCTGCAAGCGGGCCAGCGGGTCGTTGTCTCGTCGCAATTCCTCATCGATTCCGAAGCGAGCCTGCGCGGTGTCGAGGCGCGTTTGAACAACGAGTCGAGCGCCGCGTCCGCACCTGCGCCCAAGCGTCATGAAAGCGAAGCAAAGATCGAAGCCATTACAGATGATTCGCTCACCCTGTCCCATGGGCCCATTCCGACCATCAAATGGGGGGCAATGACGATGGATTTCAAACGCCCGGCGCAAGCTCAGATGCCGCGCAACCTGAAGGTGGGTGACAGGGTCGCATTTGAGTTCCACATGGGAGATGACGGGCTGCCCCAGCTGACTCGCGTGGCCCCCCTGTCAACCGGCACAGCTGCAGCGCCATCCACCCCGGCCACCAGTGCACCTGCCGGGAGGAAGCCATGATCGCCCGACTGATCCATTGGTCGATAGTGAACCGATTCCTGGTTCTGTTGGCCACGCTGGTGGTCAGCGGCTGGGGCGTGTACGCGCTGATGAGGACCCCGCTGGATGCTCTCCCGGATTTGTCGGACGTCCAGGTCATCATCCGCACGACCTATCCCGGCCAGGCCCCCCGGATCGTCGAAAACCAGGTCACCTATCCGCTGACGACCACCATGCTGTCCGTGCCCGGCGCCAAGACTGTTCGCGGCTACTCATTCTTTGGGGACTCGTTCGTGTATGTCCTCTTCGAGGACGGAACTGACCTGTACTGGGCCCGCTCACGCGTTCTGGAGTACCTGAACCAGGTGCAATCGCGTCTTCCAGCCAGCGCCAAGGCATCGCTCGGCCCAGACGCAACGGGCGTCGGCTGGATCTTTCAGTACGCGCTGGTCGACCGCGGCAACACGCAGGACATCAGCCAACTGCGCGCTCTACAAGACTGGTTCCTGAAGTACGAACTCAAAAGCGTTCCGAACGTCGCCGAAGTCGCTACCGTGGGCGGAATGGTCCGGCAGTATCAGGTCGTGCTCGATCCGGACAAGCTCGCCGCTTTCGGCATCGCTCACACCAAGGTGCTGGAGGCGCTGCAAAAGTCGAATCAGGAAGCGGGCGGCTCCGTGCTGGAGATGGGAGAAGCCGAGTACATGGTGCGGGCCTCCGGGTACCTGCAGTCCTTGGATGACTTCAGGCAGATACCGCTGGCCAGCACGGCCGCCGGCGTATCAGTCAAGCTGGGCGACGTGGCCCGCATCCAGGTCGGCCCTGAGATGCGCCGAGGCATCGGCGAGCTGGACGGGCAGGGCGAGGCCGTCGGAGGCGTAATCGTGATGCGCTCAGGCAAGAACGCGCTGGAGACGATTGATGCGGTGAAGACCAAGCTTGCGTCCTTGCAGGCCAGCCTGCCCAAGGGCGTTGAGATCGTCCCGGTTTATGACCGCTCCAACCTGATCGAGCGGGCTGTCGACAACCTCAAGTTCAAGCTGCTCGAGGAATTCCTGGTGGTTGCAGTCGTCTGCTTCATCTTCCTTTTTCATCTGCGTTCCGCGCTGGTTGCGATCGTGTCCCTGCCGCTGGGAATCCTGGCGTCGTTCATCGTCATGTACTACCAGGGCGTGAACGCCAACATCATGTCGCTGGGAGGGATCGCCATCGCCATCGGGGCCATGGTCGATGCTGCGGTGGTGATGATCGAAAATGCGCACAAGCATTTGGAGCAGTGGGAGCATGCTCATCCCAATGAGCGTCTGGACGGGCAAGACCGCTGGCGCGTCATTGGCGAAGCAGCGGGTGAAGTCGGTCCGGCTTTGTTTTTCTCGTTGCTGATCATCACGCTGTCGTTCATTCCGGTCTTCACGCTGGAGGCCCAGGAAGGGCGCCTCTTCTCCCCTCTGGCGTTTACGAAAACCTATGCGATGGCTGCGGCTGCTGGCCTTTCGGTCACCCTGATTCCGGTGCTGATGGGCTACCTCATCCGCGGAAAGATTCCGAACGAGCAAAAAAACCCCCTGAACCGCCTTTTGATTGCCGGATACCGTCCTCTGCTGGACATCGTGCTCAAGGCCCCGAAGGCAACGCTGGCGGTGGCAGCGGCTGTGCTTGCCACGAGCCTGTGGCCTTTGCAGCAAATCGGGGGCGAATTCATGCCGCGCCTGGACGAAGGCGATCTTCTGTACATGCCTTCGGCCCTGCCCGGTCTTTCGGCTGGCAAGGCCTCGGAGCTGTTGCAGCAAACCGACCGGTTGATCAAGACGGTCCCTGAAGTGGCCACCGTGTATGGAAAAGCAGGGCGTGCGGAGACCGCTACCGACCCAGCGCCGCTGGAAATGTTCGAGACCACGATCCAGTTCAAGCCCAGGGATCAGTGGCGTGAAGGGATGACTACCGACAAGTTGGTAGAGGAGCTGGATCGGATCGTGAAGGTTCCTGGCCTTGCCAATATTTGGGTGCCGCCCATCCGGAACCGAATCGACATGCTGGCCACAGGCATCAAGAGCCCAGTTGGGGTGAAAGTCGCGGGTATGGATTTGGCCGAGATCGATCGCGCCACGGGGGAGATCGAGCGGGTGCTCAAGGATGTTCCGGGTGTCAGCAGCGCCCTGGCCGAGCGGCTATCCGGTGGCCGGTACGTAGACATCAACATTCGCCGCGATGCCGCGGCCCGTTTCGGAATGAACATTGCCGATGTGCAGTCTGTCATCTCTTCTGCCGTAGGGGGCGACAACGTTGGGGAGACAGTCGAAGGCCTGCAGCGCTTCCCCATCAACGTGCGTTACCCGCGTGAGATCCGCGACTCGCTGGAAAAGCTTCGCGCCTTGCCTATCGTGACTGAACGGGGCGCCCGGCTCGCGCTGGCCGATGTGGCGGATGTTCGCGTCACAGATGGCCCGCCGATGCTTCGCAGCGAGAATGCCCGGCTGTCCGGCTGGGTGTACGTCGACATCCGCGGGCGCGACCTGCGCTCAGCGGTAAAGGACATGCAACGGGTGGTCGCGGAGAAGGTCAAGCTGCAGCCCGGCTACTCCATTTCCTGGTCGGGTCAGTTTGAGTTTCTGGAACGCGCAACAGCGAAATTGAAGGTCGTCGTTCCTTTCACCCTGATGATCATCTTCGTCCTGCTGTACCTCACCTTCAAGAGCTTTGGCGAAGCACTGCTGATCATGGCCACGCTACCCTTCGCACTGGTTGGGGGGATTTGGCTTCTGTACCTGCTCGCCTACAACCTTTCGGTGGCAGCCGCGGTCGGCTTCATCGCCTTGGCTGGGGTCGCTGCCGAGTTCGGTGTGATCATGCTCCTCTACTTGAAAAACGCCTGGAACGACCGCCTGGCGACCGGCAAGACAAGTGATCAGGATTTGCTGGACGCCATCAGAGAGGGCGCGGTGCTGCGTGTTCGACCCAAGGCCATGACGGTGGCGGTCATTTTGGCGGGCTTGTTCCCGATCATGTATGGGGAGGGGACCGGATCGGAGGTGATGCAACGCATCGCTGCCCCAATGGTCGGTGGCATGCTCAGCGCGCCGTTGCTTTCCATGTTCGTGATTCCGGCAGCCTACCTCCTCATGCGCCGGGCGCGCGGTGAGAGGAAGGCCTCGAAATTGCCTTTGTCGTTGCCGCCTGGCGGTGGTGCACCTGGTGCCGCCATCCCATGACCACGCAAGGTTTTGCACCAGCCGGCCGGGCCACGGCCCGTGTTCTCGTTCTGGGGACCCTCCCCGGGGGCCGCTCGCTGGCGTCGAACCAGTATTACTCTCAACCAGGAAACCTGTTCTGGCCCCTGATGGGGCGGCTTTTTGGTGCGGGCCTGGCTACGCCCTATGAGGTGAGGCTGGAAATCCTGGCCGATCATGGTGTTGCCCTCTGGGACGTCTGCGCAACAGCCGTGCGTCCGGGAAGCCTTGACAGCGCAATCGATCAGGCCACGGTCATCCCCAATGACATTGCCGGCTTCTACGCTACACATGCCAACTTGCAGCGGGTGTGCTTTAACGGGCTGGAGGCGGCCAGGCTGTTTCAGCGCCTGGTCCGACCTGCGCTGGAGGAAAACCACCGCCTTGACTACGTTGTGCTGCCTTCTACGAGCGGCGCCAATGCGGCCATCAGATTTGAGGAAAAGCTTCAAAGGTGGACAGCCGCATTGCGCCGTCTGCCGCCGGCAGCGCCACCGCATTTCGGCAAGAACTCACCTGGAGGTACACCTGCTGCCGAGGCCTGAGGTTCATCCCCGCTTCGTGCTCCACGAGACTGTATTGCCGCCGGCCAAACGATCGAAATGACAGGATCACGTACCGATGTCCCTCGCGCTCAGCAGCCGAAGTGCCGCGAGTGCAACTCCAGAACCATGGCTTCACCAGCTCGCCCGCATCGAGCACCCGTTCGACGCGCGCCTCTCGCCAGCCTTGAGAAAAAGGGTATGGGCCTTCCTGGCTCGTGGCGCATCCACCCAAGGCGAGAAGACATGCAGACAGAACGATTGCGGACTTCACGAGTTCACCCCTTCGTTGCATGATGACGCCTGACGCTACGATGACCCAAACGCTATGCAACGTGAAAGCTAATTGTCGAATCTCTGCCGGCGACAAAACATCGCCTGACCTGACCATCAGATTACGAATCTGTTATCTACTAAAGGCCACCCGTGAAAATTCTTGTCGTTGAAGATGAGCCCAAGGCGGCGGAATACCTGCGTCAAGGCTTGACCGAGAGTGGCTACACCGTGGAGGTGGCGCACAACGGCACAGACGGACTGCACGCGGCCGCGAATGGTGACCATGATCTGGTAGTTCTGGATGTGATGCTGCCGGGCATCGATGGGTTTGCGGTGCTCTCAGCCTTGAGAACATCCAGGCAGGTTCCGGTACTGATGCTGACGGCGCGCGATCGCGTGGACGACAAGGTACGCGGCTTTGACCTAGGGGCCGATGACTACCTGGTGAAGCCTTTCCAGTTTCCCGAACTTCTCGCGCGCGTACGGACCCTGCTCAAGCGCAATCAGGCCGTGCCGTCCGATCCGGTCGTCCGGGTGGCGGATCTGGAAATCGATCCGGTGCGCCATCGGGCGACCCGGTCGGGCCAGCGCATCGATCTGTCGGCCAAGGAGTTTGCTTTGTTGTCCCTGTTGGCACAGAAGACCGGTCAGGTCCTTTCTCGCACACAGATTGCCTCGCTGGTCTGGGACATCCACTTCGACTCCGACACAAACGTGGTCGAGGTTGCCGTTCGCCGGCTTCGAGCCAAGATCGATGACCCTTTCGAAGACAAGCTGATCCACACCGTGCGTGGTGTGGGCTATGTGCTGGAGCGGCGCGCTTGATAAGGCTGGAGCGGTTTTCGCTGGCGCTGCGAATCGCGATCACGAGCGCGGCCTTTGGCTTGCTGATCATCGGCGTAGGCATCGCCGTGGGTTATTGGGCCTTGTCTCGGCAGCTGGAGGCACGCTCCATCGAGGAGGTCAAGGGCAAGCGCGACCTCGTGGCGCATGTCCTTTCCGAGATGCCCGTCTTCACGACACTATCGAAGGACTTGCACCGCTTTGGAGACCTGCTCATTGGCCACGAGAGTCTTCACCTTGCGTTGGTCGACCCCCAGCGTCTGAGCGTGCTGGCCACCTTCTCTCCGATCGCGGCGGAGTCTGTGGCGATCCTGGACGGTCTTTCTCCAGGCCAGAACGTGGTGCGGTGGACCTCCAAACAGAATGGGGCCCGCCTGGTGGCCGTCCGCGGCGAGGCCCCCGTAGGCGACGGTGTTCCCGTGCGCTTTTACATATCCCTGGACCAGCGCCATGACAACCGATTGTTGACGGGCTTTGTCGGCGCAAGCCTTTTGGGTCTACCGATGCTGCTCACCGTGGTCGCCGCAGGGTCGTGGCTGATCACTCGAACGGGCCTGGAACCTCTGCGGCGGTTTCGGCGGCTTGCGGCATCCATTGGCGCCCAGTCCCTGGGCCGCCGCCTCGTGGAGTCTGGGCTGCCTAGTGAGCTGGAGGAGCTCGCCCGAGAGTTCAATGCCATGCTCGAGCGCATCGACAGTGGCTACCAGCGCCTTCAAGAATTTTCGGCCGACCTCGCCCATGAGATGCGCACCCCTCTATCGACCCTGCTTGGCCGCAGCCAGGTGGCGCTCTCACAAGGTCGAACCCTGGAGGAGCTGCGTGAGGTGCTCGAAGGTAACGTAGAGGAACTGGAGCGCATGTCGCGATTGATTTCGGACATGCTGTTCATTGCCCAGGCGGACCACCAGAAGTCGCCCTTGCAGCTGGATGTCGTCTCGCTTCGGCAGGAAGCCCAACGAGTTGCCGACTACCTGGCGCTGCTTGCGGACGAGAAGGGCATTGAAGTGGAGATTCAAGGCGATGCCACCGTGCGGGCGGATAAGGTACTGGTACAACGCGCCATCACCAACCTGATGTCCAACGCGATCCGGCATTCCAATGCGGAGTCGAGCGTCAATGTGACGATTCAGGCCACACCGGGCACGGGCACAGCCCTGTCAGTTCGCAATCGAGGCGACGTGATCGCACCCGATCATCTGAATCGGATATTTGACCGCTTCTATCGGGTCGACGCGTCCCGCGCTCGTTTAAGCGGAGGGACCGGCCTTGGGCTTCCCATCGTGCGTTCGATCATGCAGGCGCACGGTGGCCAGGTGTCCGTCGCCAGCGATCCTGAGTCTGGAGAAACGGTCTTCAGCCTAGTGTTTCAACCAACGACGGATGAGGCGCCTGCGCCCTCGCTGAGCCGGTCACAGAACTTCTGAGATTTCCATAAGAGGTTTCAAGCCGCTGCCGAAGCGGCTGATGGCGGGGGCGTGCTCCCGAAGCTGGCTATAGGGCAAGTAGCGGATGTTGAGTTCGGCCACGCGGGAGAAGGCCGGCCGCCGCAGCTGTTGGGCAACCTCCTGGCGCCTATCGTCGGGAGCAACCAGAAACATGGTGGTTTGGTGAGCAAGCGCGCTCCCCAAGGCAAGGTCCAGCATCCGGACAATCCCCGAATAGATGGACGTCGAGTGTTCCACCTCGAAGGCGGCGGCGACCCGCTGCGCGGCCCGATCGAACCAGATCACATCGATCAATCGCACGGATTCGGTCATGGATTCGGGGCCGGCCGGAATCTGTTCGAGGCAGCCGTCACCCAGGCTTCCGGCGCCGAAAGCACGACCTCGGTCATTTGCCGCAATCCACACGTCGAAGCCCAGCGCGCGGCCAAGATCGCGCAACTGGCCCTGTATGCCTGTGTGCGTCGCATCGGTGTCCTGGGCTTGACTCCAGACCTTGCGCGCGGCCGCCGATTCCTCCCGCACGCGTTGCAGGTCCGCTTCCCAAACCCGCTCGGCTTGGGCATCGTCTTGCGCGGGCGGCGCCGGGTACAGACCATTTCCAACGTCGAACAGGAGGCCCGCCACCGCCCCCAAGTCGTTGGACAACTGCTGCCGGTGTTCCTGATTGAGCCGGATGACGCTCTCCCGCATGGAAAGGTAGTGGTCCCAACGTCCCAGCTTGACGTTCCCACCGGTCAAGGCGTTGAACCCCCTGACGATGGCCGTGTTGAAGGGGCAGACCAATGTCGGATGAATGAAGTAAAGCAAGTTGGCCACTGCGGGGCCGAGCCCTTTGATCGACAGCGCATCGATGCGGTGGATTGCCTGGACGACCTCTTCGGCTGTATCGCAGCAGTCGCAGGCATTCAATAGCCGGGCGAATGCTTGCTGATTTTGTGGGTTCTCATAGATGTCAGGGATGCGCAGCTTTGGTTTCCATAAAAACGCATGGTCCGCGCCCTTGAAGATCTGACGCTGCTCGGCCACCGAGTTGACGACCGTCTCGAGCGAGGAGCCGCGGTAGGCATTGCCGAAGGTTCCCATATCGATGTCGCGGACCACCTGGCCAATGCCACGGCGGATCGATCGGAAGTTTTTGAGCCGTTCCTCCCACAGGAACCAGCTGTTGTAAGTGCTGAGAGGATCCTGCTTCCAACGTGAAATCAGGGCAGCGATGCGGTCATCCATGTGCAACAGACCATAGGTTGCGAGCCGCGACATGGGCCCTCTTGTCGGACTCTAGCTGATCGACTGTGCTCCGGCAAAACTGCTCGCCCCTCTGGAGCGCCGCAAGCTGGCTTGCGCCCCCATGGAACCACTGAAGCCCCAAACGGGAAGGCCCTTGTGCCGCGCCGCGCGGTCACAGAGGCCCCCTGGGGTGGCGCGATTTACTTCGCAGCCTGGATGTGGGTGACCACCATGGCGCCGTCCTTCGATTCAGCCGCAAAGCTGATCTTGTCGCCGGCCTTCAGATCCTTCAGCAGCTCAGGCTTGCTGGCGCGAAAGACCATCGTCATCGGAGGCATCTCGAGATTGGCGATCGCCTCATGCTTGATCGTCACTTTGCCTTGATCGGTGTCGACCTTGCGCACCTCGCCAGCAGTCATCGCCGTGCTTGCGGGCGCGGTGGTACCAGCAGCTGCAGTCTTGGCAGGCTGTCCATGGTCGCCCGCGGCGAAGGCGCCGCCAGCACCGATCAAGAGAGCGCCAGCGACCAGCGCCGCATTGAACTTGTACTTCATCATGATTCCTTTGGTTATCGGGCGGAAGGGCTTGCGCGTCAGTTGACGTACAGCTCCTGGATGGCACGGCGCTCGGCGTCGCTCATCGTGCGCGCCTGCACCGGCCCGCTCGAGGCGAATTGGTCGGCGTGGACGCGTTGACCGCTCTGGAACGTGAAGGTGTGTTGGTGGGGAACGTAGCCCACTTCACCGCCCACCTGCACGCCGCCGTCGGCCGTCACCGGATTGCGCTGGAAGCT
>CAZZAW010000055.1:0-12841 GCA_964652405.1 uncultured Ramlibacter sp. | reverse complement strand
AGCTCGGGCCTGCAGTGGGTGAACTCCGACGCCGAGAAGATCGCGGCGGTGCAAGCCGCCATCGCGGCCGAGCCCCAGCCGATCCGCGTGCCCCGCGAGCGCCCGCCCGCCGTGGTGATCGACGAAGGCCCGCTGGTGCTGGTGGAAACCCGCCGCGACCTGGGCGAGATGAAGCTGCCCTTTGAAGAGCGCTAAGCCAGGCGTCATTCCCGCGTAGGCGGGAATCCAGGGCATTCAGGCACTGGACGCCCTGGGTCCCCGCCTCCGCGGGGACGACGAATCACTCCTGCGCGGCCCGCTTCCAGGCCAGCGCGGCCGCCTCGGTGTCGCCGCGCTCCTCGGCCAGCACGGCCAGGGCGCGCCAGGCGTTGCGGTGCAGCTTCGCGTCCTGCAGCCCCAGCGCGGCGTGCGTGAGCAGCTGCTGGGCCTTGCCCCAGAGCTGGCGCTTCATGCAGGCCATGCCGGCCAGGTACTGCAGCGTGGCGTCACGCGGGTTGGCGCGCTGCGCCGACTCGAAGCGCGCCAGCCAGGCACCGTCGATGGAGTCCAGGCCCTGCTCCAGCGCGGCCACCAGCTTGACCTTGAGGCTGTCGCCCAGCTCGTGGTGGCGCTCCCACACGGGCAGCAGCCAGTCGCGGGCCAGGTGGGCGTCGCCGCCCAGCGCGACCAGCCGCTGCGCGGCGTGGATGGCCAGCTCGGGCATCTGGCGTTCGGCCGGCTCCAGCTCGCCCCAGGCGCGCTGCAGCTGCGCCGGGTCGTGCGCGGCGTTCAGCAGGTCCACCGCCAGGCCGCGCACGATGCTCTGCGCCGCCGAGGCGGAGAACGCGCGGTGCTTGGACAGCAGGCGCGCGGTCTCCAGGGCGTCCGCCGTGTGCCGCGCCAGGCGGGTGGCCTTGAGCCGCATGCGCAGCGCCAGGGTGCGGCGCGCGGCGCCCTGCGGCAGGCCCTTGAGCCAGCCCATGGCGGCGTGCGGCTCGCGGTCGTCCAGCGACCAGCGCGCGGCCCGCATCAGCGCGCCCTCGTGGGTCTCCTGCGCGTCGCGGCCGCTGGACTGCTCCAGCGCCAGCTTCAGGTGCTCCTCGCGGCCGGCCTTGTCCTGCAGGGCCTGCGCGCTCTCGGCGGCCAGCAGGTGGGCCAGGGTGCGCACCTGCGCCGCATTGCCCAGGCGCTCGCCGCTTTCGGCCAGCGACTGCTCCTGGGCCAGCGCGGCCTCGGCCGACTTGCGGGCGCGGATGAAGCGGCCGGCCAGCATGTGCGAGAACGCGTCCAGCAGCAGCGCGTGCAGGCCGCGCTCCTTCTGCTGGTTGCGCCAGCGCAGCGCCTGGCGCGGCAGGTCGAAGAACGCCGAGAGCGCGCCCAGCGCCGCGTGCAGGAACACGAAGGCGCCCAGCAACAGCAGCAGCACCAGGTTGAGCGACAGGTCGATGCGGTACGGCGGCCAGTAGAGCGTGACCGTGCCCTGGTTGTTGCCGGCGAACAGGGCGATCGCCACCGCGATGCCGAACAGGGCGAGAAGCCAGAGGGCCGCGCGCATCTGCAGCGCTCCTACCGTCCGGCGGCCGCGGTGGCAAGGACCGCCAGCGTCTCGTCGATGCGGGGCAGTTCCACCGCGCGCAGCTGGGCCTGCAGCTGCTGCAGCGAGGCGGCGGCGGCCTGGGTGCGGCGCGAGGCCGGGTCGAAGTACTTGTTCACCGCGGCGGCGGCGGCGGCGACGTCCAGCCGCGCGGCGTCGGTCTGGCGTGCCAGCAGCCCCAGGCGCGCGTTCAGCAGCTTGAGCTTGAGGTTCTCGCGCAGGAAGAAGGCCTGGTCCGGCGACAGCAGCACCGCCTCGGGCTGGTCGATGCGGCTCACGCGCACCAGGGCACGGGCCTCTTCGCGCAGCAGCCCCAGCGCCTGCTGCCACCACTGCGGCGTGGCCGGCGCGGTCTGCGCTTCCTTGCGCGCGGCGGCGGCGCCGCCGGTGGCCACGGCGTTGGACAGCGGCAGCTCGTCCACCTGTCGCGCCAGCTCGTCCAGCCGCAGCAGCAGGCCGGGCACGTCGGCCACGCTGGCGGCCTTGATGCGGTCGATGTCACGGGTGATGGCCGTGCGCACGCGGGACAGGCGCGGCTGGCCCGCCCGCTCCAGGCGCTGGTCGGCGGTGCGCAGCGCGGCCAGCAGCGGTTCGGCGGTGAGCGTGAGCTGGGCCTGCTGCTGCGCGAGCCGCAGGCCGGCCTCGATGTCCACCACCAGGTTCTCGTCGCGCGAGCGGGACAGGCTCTGCATCAGCTCCTCGAGCTGGGTGCGCTGCAAGGCCACCTCGTTCAAGCGGGTTTCGGTCACCGCCTGGCGGGCCGCGGTCTCGCGGGCCAGGTCCTGCGCCTGGCGGGCCAGCGCGCGGGCCTCGATCGCGTTGGCGCCGGCATCGGCGCTTTGCCGCGCCAGCTGCTCCTGGATGCCCGAGAGCTTCTGCCAGAGCAGCACGCTGGAGGCCAGCGCCAGCAGCGTCACGAGGATGAGGAGGGCGAATGCGAACCGGGGCACGGCCACGGGCTCGCGCGCACTGGCGAGAGGGGACGCCGGCTCCGGCGCGGGCACCGGCGCCGGGGCGGCGGTCTCACGTTCGGGCTGGTCGGTCATGCGAACGATTCTAGGGTCGCAGCCAGGGCCTCCACGCCGGGTCGTGACGGGCAAACAACACCGAAGCCCGCATCGCGCGCGGCCTGGCCGATGCGCGGGTGCGTGGCGATCGCGCGGGCCTGCGACCAATCCTGCTGCGGCAGCAGCGCGCGCAGGTTGGCCAGCGCCTCCGAGCTGCTGAACAGCCACACCGACCCATCGCGGGCCGCGGCCACCGCTGCTTGCCGCTGCGCCGGCGTCCACGCCGGCAGCCCGCGCCGGTAAGCCGCCACCGTGTGGACCTGGGCGCCGGCTTCCAGCAGGCGCTCGGCCAGCCACTCGCGGCCGGCCGGCTGGCCATCGGCTCCCGCACCGCGCACCACCAGCACCTGCAGGCCGGCGCGCACCTGCGGCCGCACCTGGTCCCACAGCGCCTCGGAATCGAACTGCGGCGCGTCCGGCGGCGGCTGGTCGATGCGCTCCGTGGGAAACCCGGCGTCCAGCAACGCCTGGGCGGTGCCCGGACCGGTGGCCCATGCTCTCGTTTCGATAGCATGCAGCGCCCGCGCTGTGCGGGCTGCAGCTTCGTTGGATCCGAAAAAACCCTGGACCGCGGCGGCGCTGACGAACATCGCCGCGCCGTACTGCGCCAGCCCGTCCCGGGCGCGCTGCAGGGCGGGCCCGTCCGGCGCGGGCGCGATCGCGATCAGCGGCAGGGCCAGGACCTCGTGGCCCCGGGCAGCCAGCTGCGCCGTCCAGGGGCGCGCCTCGCGCTCCGGGCGGGTAACGACGACGAGCATCGTGGTCAGCCTCCGCCGAGCCGCCTCAAGGAGGCTGAAGCCCCCTCGGGGGGCAGCGACGACACGCAGTGCGGAGCGTGGGGGCGCATCGTCAGTGCGCGCCGGCCGCCCGCAGCCGGCCTGCGACTTCGGCGCCCAGCTGCGCCGCCTGCGCCAGGTCGGCCACCACGGCGGCGCCGCGCGCGCGCAGCAGCGGCCCCGCGCCGTCCGGCTCGCCCCAGGCGGCTTCCAGCTGCAGGAACTCGCCGGCAAAGGTGGCGTGCGCCGCCAGCGGCATGGAGCAGCTGCCGCCCAACGCGCGGCTGACCGCGCGCTCGGCCGCGACGGCCAGCCAGGTGGTGCGGTGCGCCAGCGGCGCCAGCGCCTGCGCCACCTCGGGCCGGTCGCCGCGGACCTCGATGCCCAGTGCGCCCTGCCCCGCCGCGGGCAGCATCTGCTGCGGCTCGAAGCACTGGCGGATGCGCGCGCCCAGCCCCAGGCGCTTCAGGCCCGCGGCCGCCAGCACGATGGCGTCGTAGCCGCCGTCATCGAGCTTGCGCAGCCGCGTGTCCAGGTTGCCGCGCAACGGCTCGATGCGCAGGTCGGGGCGCTGCGCGCGCAGCAGCACCACGCGCCGCAGGCTGGAGGTGCCGACCACGGCGCCCGGGGGCAGGACATCGAGCGATGCGAATTTCGGCGAGACCAGCGCGTCGCGCGGGTCCTCGCGCTCCATCACGCAGACCAGGTCGAAGCCCGGCGGCAGGTCCATGGGCACGTCCTTGAGCGAGTGCACGGCCAGGTCGGCGCGACCCTCCTCCAGCGCGGTCTCGAGCTCCTTGACGAACAGGCCCTTGCCGCCCACCTTGGACAGCGACCGGTCCAGGATCTGGTCGCCCTTGGTGGTCATGCCCAGCAGCGAGACCTGGTGGCCGCGCTGCTCCAGCAGCGCCTTCACGTGCTCGGCCTGCCACAGGGCCAGCCGGCTCTCGCGCGTGGCGATCACAAGCTTCATCAATCTCGTAACCTGTTTGTAATGCTTTGGGGGGCGTCGATGCTAGCATGCGCCCTGCTCAAAAACTAAGCACAAGAGGGACCCCATCACATGCCCGCCGCCCCGGATTCACCGACCCGCCGCGCCCGCGACAACGAACGCCCGCTGGTGGAAGACATCCGGCTGCTGGGCCGCATCCTGGGCGACGTGATCCGCGAGCAGGAAGGCGTGGACGCCTACGAGCTGGTGGAGCGCATCCGCAAGCTGTCGGTCGCGTTCCGCCGCGACGCCGACCATGAGGCCGATTCGGCGCTCAAGACGCTGCTGAAGTCGCTCACCGGCGACCAGGCGGTGAGCGTGATCCGCGCCTTCACCTACTTCAGCCACCTGGCCAACCTGGCGGAGGACCGCCACCACATCCGCCGCCGGGCCGTGCACGAGCGCGCCGGCGACACGCAGGAAGGCAGCATCGAGGTGGCGCTGGCCCGGCTGCGCTGGGCCGGCATCAGCCCGCGCGCCATCGCGCAGACACTGGCGCACAGCTACGTCTCGCCCGTGCTCACGGCCCACCCGACGGAAGTGCAGCGCAAGAGCATCCTGGACGCCGAGCGCGACATCGCGGTGCTGCTGCACGAGCGCGACGAGATCAAGGCCCGTGCCCTGCCCAAGGACGCGCTGGCGCCGCGCGAACTGGCCGCGAACGAGGCGCAGATCCGCGCCCGGGTGATGCAGCTGTGGCAGACGCGCCTCTTGCGCTTCACCAAGCTCACGGTGGCCGACGAGATCGAGAACGCGCTGTCCTACTACGACGCCACCTTCCTGCGCGAGATCCCCAAGCTCTACGCCAACCTCGAGCGCGAGCTGGGCCGCGAGCCCGTGGCCAGCTTCCTGCGCATGGGCATGTGGATCGGCGGCGACCGCGACGGCAATCCCAACGTCACGGCGGACACGCTGGAGCAGGCCCTGCGCCGCCAGTGCGAGGTGGCGCTGCGCCACTACCTGACCGAGGTCTACCACCTGGGCCGCGAGCTGTCGCTGTCGGCGCTGCTGGTGGACATCACGCCGGCGATGCGGCAGCTGGCCGACAGCTCGCCCGACGGCAGCGACCACCGCCAGGACGAGCCCTACCGCCGGGCGCTGTCGGCCATGTACTCGCGGCTGGCGGCCAGCCTGAAGCAGTTCACGGGCGGCGACGCGGCGCGCCACGTGATCCCGCCGCAGAACCCCTACCTGCGCGCCGAGGACTTCCTGGCCGACCTGAACGTGATCCGCGAGTCGCTGCTGGCCGGCCACGGCGCGGCGCTGGTCGCGCAGCGCCTGCATCCGCTGATCCGCGCCGTGGAGGTGTTCGGCTTCCACCTGGCCACCATGGACCTGCGGCAAAGCTCGGACAAGCACGAGGAGGTGGTGGCCGAGCTGCTGGCCACCGCCCGCATCGAGGCGAACTACGGCAAGCTGCAGGAGCAGGCCCGGCGCATCCTGCTGGTCAAGCTGCTGTGCGACGCCCGGCCGCTGCGCGTGGTGGGCGCCCAGTATTCCGAGCACACCCGCAAGGAGCTGGCGATCTTCGAGACCGCGCTGCGCATGCGGGCCCAGTACGGCCGCGACGCGATCCGCCACTACATCATCAGCCACACCGAGTCCGTCAGCGACCTGCTGGAGGTGCTGCTGCTGCAAAAGGAGGTCGGCCTGATGCGCGGCACGCTCGATGACTCGGGCATCGCCGACCTGATCGTCGTGCCCCTGTTCGAGACCATCGAGGACCTGCGCAACGCCGCGCCCATCATGCGCGAGTTCTACGGGCTGCCCGGCATCGCGCGGCTGGTGCAGCGCTCGGGTGCCGAGCAGGACATCATGCTGGGCTACAGCGACAGCAACAAGGACGGCGGCATCTTCACCAGCAACTGGGAGCTGTACCGGGCCGAGATCGCCCTGGTGCAGCTGTTCGACCAGCTGGCCAACTCGCACAACATCCAGCTGCGCATGTTCCACGGCCGTGGCGGCACGGTGGGCCGCGGCGGCGGTCCCAGCTACCAGGCCATCCTGGCGCAGCCCCCGGGCACGGTGCGCGGCCAGATCCGCCTGACCGAGCAGGGCGAGGTGATCGGCTCCAAGTACGCCAACCCGGAGATCGGCCGCCGCAACCTCGAGACGCTGGTGGCTGCCACGCTGGAAGCCACGCTGCTGCAGCCCACCAAGCCCGCCCCGAAGGCCTTCCTGGAAGCCGCCGAGGCGCTGTCGCAGGCCAGCATGAAGGCCTACCGGGCGCTGGTGTACGAGACTCCGGGCTTCACCGACTACTTCTTCGGCTCCACACCCATCCGCGAGATCGCCCAGCTGAACATCGGCTCGCGGCCCGCGTCGCGCAAGGCCAGCCAGAAGATCGAGGACCTGCGCGCCATCCCCTGGTCGTTCAGCTGGGGGCAGTGCCGCCTCACCCTGCCCGGCTGGTTCGGGTTCGGCTCGGCGGTGCACGCCTTCCTGAACGAAAACCCGTCGCAGCCCAGGAAGGACGCGCTCGCGCTGCTACAAAAAATGTACCGCCAGTGGCCCTTCTTCCGCGCCCTGCTGTCCAACATGGACATGGTGCTGGCCAAGAGCGACCTGGCCCTGGCCGGCCGCTACGCCGGGCTGGTGGGCGACGCGCGGCTGCGCAAGCGCATCTTCGCGGCCATCGAGGGCGAATGGCACCTGACGGTGGAGGCCCTGCAGCAGATCACGGGCGAGAAGCAGCGCCTGGCCGGCAACCCGGCGCTGCAGCGCTCCATCCGGCACCGCTTTCCCTACATCGACCCGCTGCACCACCTGCAGGTGGAACTGGTGCGCCGCTACCGTGCCGGCCAGGCCGACGACCGGGTGCAGCGCGGCATCCACATCTCGATCAACGGGATCGCCGCAGGGCTGCGCAACACGGGCTAGGCGGCGCGGGCAAAGAGCTGCCGCACCGGCTGGACCGGCAGCAGCTCGCCCGCGTGCCGCACCAGGACGGCGGTGGCGGAACCATCCGCAGTCGAAAGTTCCAGCCGGATCGACTGCTTGTGCACCAGCGTGGAGCGTATGTTCATCACCCGGTAGTGCCGCACGTCGCGCGCGAGCTTGACCACGTCGAAACGCCGGATCGCCTGCACGGGCAGCTGGAGGAAGTCGGTGTCCATCGTTCCGGTGCTACGCACCGGACGGCCGGGCGGATTCAGGACCGCGGCGTGGTTACTGCATGTTACTCAGCCACAAGGTGGCAAAGCCGATCACCACGCAGCCGAAGGCCACCGCGTAGAGGATCCAGCCCGGGAAAGACCCGGCATCGTCGCCCACGCGGCCGACGAGAAGCCAGCCCGCCCCGGCGGCGATCACCGCCAGGAGGAAGGGCCAGGCGTAGGTGGGAAGACCCAGCATGTCGTACTCCTTGTTGGCCCCAGTGTGCGCCCGCTGCGGCACGGAGTCTGTCAGGCTGGTTCCCGTCCTACCGCTGCTGGGCGCGGCGCTCGTACTCCTGCCGGTCCTTGATCGGCACTGTCGCGCGGCGGCGGATGCGCAGGTTGAGCATCTCCACCGCGACCGAGAACGCCATCGCGAAGTACACGTAGCCCTTGGGCACGTGGAACTCGAAGCCGTCGGCCACCAGCACCATGCCCACCATGATCAGGAACGACAGCGCCAGCATCTTGATCGTCGGATTGGCCGAGACGAAGCGGCCGATCGCGCCCGCGAACAGCAGCATCATGCCCACCGAGAGCACCACCGCGGCCATCATCACCGCGAGCTCGTCCACCATGCCCACGGCCGTGATGATGGAGTCCAGCGAGAACACCATGTCCACCAGCATGATCTGCACGATCACGGCGCCGAACGTGGCGGCGGCCTTCTTCACGTGGCCCTCCTCGTGCTCGTCGCCCTGCAGCGAGGCGTGGATCTCGCCCGTGCTCTTCCAGATCAGGAACAGCCCGCCGGCGAGCAGGATCAGGTCGCGCCCCGAGATTTCCTGGTCCACGAACGGCAGGGTGAACAGGGGCGCCGTCAGGCCGATGATCCAGGCCAGCAGCAGCAGCAGCCCCAGCCGCATGAACATGGCCATGAACAGGCCGATGCGCCGCGCCACTTCGCGCCGCTCGGGCGGCAGCTTGTCCACCAGGATGGAGATGAAGACGATGTTGTCGATGCCCAGCACCAGCTCCAGCGCGGTGAGCGTGAGCAGCGCGATCCAGGCTTGGGGGTCGGTCAGCAGTTCCATCATGGTCAGGTTCCCAGCAATTCGCCTACAGGTTTGAGGTGGTCCACGCGGTCGCACACGGCCTTGATCACCATCATGATGGGGATGCCCAGCAGCAGCCCCCACACGCCCCACAGCCAGCCCCAGGCCAGCACGCCGATGAACACCGCCACCGGGTTCATGCGGCTGGCCTTGCTGGTCAGCCAGGGCACCAGCAGGTAGCCCTCGATGGTGTTGATCAGCAGCGAGGCGCCGCCCACCAGCAGCGCCATGTTGACCTCGCCGAACTGCACGAAGGCCACCAGCGCCGCCGCGCCCGTGACCAGGATGGAGCCGATGTAGGGCACCAGGTTGAGGATGCCCGCCGCCACGCCCCACACCGCCGCATGCTCCAGCCCGAGGAGGGCAAACACGATGCCCGTGCTCACCCCCACCCCGATGCTGGCCAGCAGCTGCACCAGCAGGTAGCGCTGGATCTGGGCGTTGATCTCGTCCAGGGCCTGCACGGTCAGCTTCTTCTCGGCCAGGCCCGGGCCGGTGATCTTCACCAGCTTGCGCCGGAAGGTGGTGCCCGACAGCAGCAGGAAATAGGTCAGGAAGGTCACCAGCGTGACCTGGCCCACCAGGCTGGCCAGGCCCAGGGTGCCGGTCCACAGGTGCTCGCGCAGGTTGAAGGCCGGCTTTTCCACCACCACGCGCTGCACGCCGCGCGGCGCCGACGTGGCGCCGCCGCTGGTTTCCTGAGCCGCGCGTTCCAGTTCGGCGGCCGCCTTCTGCACCGTGTCCAGCGGCGTCGCCGGGCCGGCGCTGCGCTTGCGCATCCCCTCCCGCAGCTTCTCGGCGGCACTGGGCAGCGAATTGATGAGCTCGTTGGCGTCGTCGGCCAGCGAGTACAGCGAGCCGCCCATGGCCGCCAGGATGCCCACGATCAGCACCGCCGCGCTCAGCGAGCGCGGCACCCGCCAGCGGGCCAGCCCGTCCACCACCGGCGCCAGCGCGTAGTAGAAGACGAAGCCCAGCATCAGCGGGATGAAGAAGGCGCTGGCCCACTTGAGCACCGCCAGCACGCCCAGCGTGGCCAGGATCACCAGGGTGAGGCTGCGGATGTTCTGCGGCGCCGGCAGCACCACATGCGGCGGCTCCATGGGATCCAGGTGCGCCGATTCCGGCACCGGGTCCTGCTTGTCTTGTACGGTCGTGCTGTCCACGGACTCTCTCCCAACGCCCGAGTCCCCGGCCCGCTCCTCAACGGGTGATCGCCTCCCGCACCGCGCTGAGCTGCCGCCGCGAGACCGCCAGCAGCTCATCCACGCCGTTCAGGCGCACCGCCCAGCCTTCGCCCTCTTCGGGGTCGTAGTGCTTTTCCAGGGCCCGCACCGCCTGCCGGGCCACCAGCGCATTGCGGTGGATGCGCAGGAAGCGCGCCGCGTGGCGCTCTTCCAGCTCGCTGAGCGAGCCATCCAGAATATAGCTCCTGGCCGCGGTGCGCACGGTGATGTACTTGAGTTCGGCCTTGAAGTAGAGCACCTCGGCCAGCGGCACCCGCTCGGTCCGGCCGCGGTCCTGGATCACCAGGGTTTCCTGGGCCGGATCGGCCTGCAGCCCGCGCGTGGCGGACACATAGCGCTCTACTTTCTGTAGCGCCTGCTGCAGCCGCTCGAGCCGCACCGGCTTGGTCAGGTAGTCCACCGCCTCCAGCTCGAAAGCACTGACGGCATGGTCCGAATGGGCCGTGACGAACACGACCGCCGGCGGCTGCGGCAGCGCCCGCAGCGCCTGCGCCAGCGCCAGGCCGTCGGCGCCCGGCATGCGCACGTCCAGCAGCGCCGCGTCCACCGGCAGGCGCCGCAGCAGCTCCATGGCCTGCGCGGCGTTGGCCGCCTCGCCGGCCACCGCGGCCGCCGGGGCGGTGCAGTCGCCCAGCAGGGTCTTGATGCGCGAGCGGGCCAGCGCCTCGTCGTCCACCACCAGCACTTGCAGGGTCATCGCGGCTCCTTCACAGCGGCACCTCCATGCGCACCTGGTAGATGCCGTCCTTGAACACGGTCTGGAACTGCGCCTGCACGTCGTGCAGCAGGCGCAGCCGGTCGCGCACGTTGTCCTGGGCGACGCCATGGCCGCGGGGGCCCTGCCCGGCCGGCACGGTGTTGGTGACCTTGACCACCACCATGCTGCCCCGCCGCTGCGTGCTGACTTTCACCTGGGCGCCCGCGGCGCTGGGCTCCACGCCGTGCTTGACCGCGTTCTCCACCAGCGGCTGCAGCAGCAGCGGCGGCACCTTGGCCCGGGCCGCCTCGGCGTCCAGCGACCATTCCACCTGCAGGCGCTCGCCGAACCGCACCTGCTCGATGTCCAGGTAGCGGCGGGCCAGTTCCACCTCCTCGGCCAGCGTCACCGCCTCCCCCCGGTCCACCAGCACGTGGCGGAACAGGTCGGCCAGGTCTTCCAGGATGGTCTCGGCCCGCGCCGGGTCTTCACGCACCAGGGCGATGGCGGTGTTGAGCGTGTTGAACAGGAAATGCGGCTGGATGCGCGCCTGCAGCTCCGACAGCCGCGCCGTGGTGGCCGCGGGCGTGCGGCCCTTGGCCCGCAGCACCAGGCCCACCACCAGCGCCGCCGCGAGCAGCGCGCCGGCGAAGGCGGAAGCGACCCAGGGCACGGTGCCGACGAAACCGACCAGGGCGAGCAACCCGCAGCCATACAGGCCGGCCAGCGCACCCAGCGCCACGCCGAACAGGTGCTGCGCGGCGCTTGGCAGGCGAGCCAGCACGCGCTTGAGGCTGCAGGCCACGATCAGCCAGGCCAGGGTGGCGGGCAGCGCCGCGCCACTGAGCACCGACACGCGCGACAGCCAGTCCAGGAGGCCGGTGGCGCCGAACATCGCGCCCACGCCCATCACCGCCTCGACGAACAGCACGGCACGCAGGATCACGCCCACATGGCAGGCGTCGAACACCAGCGCGCGCTCCGGCTTGCGCCGCGGCTCGCCGGCGAGCTCCTGGAAGGCCGATAAAATTTGCGAATCGTTCATTCGGGGCCGCGGGTCCAGGCCCGATTATTGGTCCTTTCCTCCGGAACCCCCTAGCCCGCACATGTCCCAGCTCGATCACAAGTCCCAGGCCTGGTCGGCCCTGTTCTCCGAACCGGTCAGCGACCTGGTCAAGCGCTACACCGCCAGCGTGTTCTTCGACAAGCGGCTGTGGGAGGCCGACATCCAGGGCTCGCTGGCGCACGCCGGCATGCTGGCGGCGCAGGGCATCCTGTCCCCGTCCGACCTGGCGGCCATCCAGAAGGGCATGGCGCAGATCCGAGAGGAGATCGCCTCCGGCGCGTTCGAGTGGAAGCTGGACCTGGAAGACGTTCACCTGAACATCGAGGCGCGCCTCACGCAGCTGGTGGGCGACGCCGGCAAGCGCCTGCACACCGGCCGCAGCCGCAATGACCAGGTCGCCACCGACGTGCGCCTGTGGCTGCGCGGCGAGATCGATGCGATCGACACTTTGCTGGCCGAATTGCAGAAGGCGCTGCTGACGCTGGCCGAGCGCCACGTGGACGTGATCCTGCCCGGCTTCACCCACCTGCAGGTGGCGCAGCCGGTGAGCTTCGGCCATCACATGCTGGCCTACGTGGAGATGTTCGCGCGCGACGCCGAGCGGCTGGCCGACGTGCGCAAGCGCGTCAACCGGCTGCCGCTGGGCGCCGCGGCGCTGGCCGGCACCAGCTACCCGCTGGACCGCGAGGCGGTGGCCAGGGCGCTGGGCATGGAAGGCGTTTGCCAGAACTCGCTGGATGCCGTGAGCGACCGTGATTTCGCGATCGAGTTCACCGCCGCCGCCTCGCTGGTCATGGTGCACGTGAGCCGGCTGTCGGAAGAACTGATCCTGTGGATGAGCCAGAACTTCGGCTTCATCCGCATCGCCGACCGCTTCACCACCGGCTCGTCCATCATGCCGCAGAAGAAGAACCCCGACGTGCCCGAGCTGGCGCGCGGCAAGGCCGGCCGCGTGGTCGGCCACCTGGTGGGCCTGATCACGCTGATGAAGGGCCAGCCCCTGGCCTACAACAAGGACAACCAGGAAGACAAGGAGCCCCTGTTCGACACGGTGGACACGCTCAAGGACACGCTGCGCATCTTCGCGGACATGATGCAGGGCATCACGGTGGTGCCCGAGGCCATGGAGCGGGCCGCGCTCAAGGGCTACGCCACCGCCACCGACCTGGCCGACTACCTGGTGAAGAAGGGCCTGCCCTTCCGCGACGCGCACG
>CAZZAW010000054.1:0-12966 GCA_964652405.1 uncultured Ramlibacter sp. | reverse complement strand
CCCTGCTGCAGCGCCTGAAGCCCCTGACCGAGCACCTGGCCGGCAAGCTGATGGAACGCGGCGAGATGAGCCTGCGGGAAGCCCTGCACGAGATCCGCAGCTTCGAGGCGGCTTGCTACACCTTCAATAGCAAGGTGGGCTTGCAGGTCGCGGGCTAGCGGCCGGTTTCACCGGAAAAAGCCGCCTCCTGGCGGCTTTGTCACGTCGGCCTCATGCATTCCGGGACAATGCGCGGCATGACGACGCGTGCTGGCACCGTGGCGGCCCTGGGGACCGCGCAGACCCTGGCCTGGGCCTCCAGTTACTACCTGCCCGCCATCATCGCGGCGCCGCTGGCGCAGGACCTGGGCATCGGGGTGCCCACCGTGTTCGCCGCCTTCTCCTGCGCGCTGCTGGTGTCCGCTTTCCTGGGGCCGCATGCCGGCCGGGCGATCGACCGCTGGGGCGGCCGGCCGGTGCTGATGGCCACCAACGGCGTGTTCGCGCTGGGCCTGGCCCTGCTGGCCCTGGCGCAGGGCCCCTGGGGCCTGTTCATCGCCTGGGCGGTGCTGGGCCTGGGCATGGGCAGCGGCCTGTACGAGGCGGCCTTCGCCGCGCTGGTGCGGCTGTACGGCACGGGCTCGCGCAACGCGATCACGGGCATCACGCTGCTGGCCGGCTTCGCCAGCACGGTGGGCTGGCCGCTCACCAGCTGGCTGCAGGCCGAATTCGGCTGGCGCACGGCCTGTTTCGCCTGGGCCGGCCTGCACCTGGTGCTGGGCCTGCCGCTCAATGCCTGGTTGCCCCGCGCCGCGCCGCATCCCGCGCAAGCGCCTTCGGCGCCGCCGGCCGCACAGGTGGCGGACGCTGAGGTGCCGGCGCGCGCGGCCGCGCTGCTGTCCTTCGTGTTCGCCGCCACCTGGTTCATCAGCACCGCCATGGCGGCGCACCTGCCGCGCGTGCTGCAGGCCAGCGGCGCCACGCTGGCTGCCGCCGTCGCCGTGGGCGCGCTGATCGGGCCGGCGCAGGTGGGGGCGCGCCTGCTGGAGTTCGGCGCCCTGAGGCGCGTGCACCCGCTGGTTTCGGCGCGCATCGCCGCGGCCCTGCATCCGCTGGGGGTGGCGGTGATCGCCGTGCTGGGCGCTCCCGCGGCGGCCGTGTTCGGCATCCTGCACGGCGCCGGCAACGGCATCCTCACCATCGCCAAGGGCACGCTGCCCCTGGTGATCTTCGGGCCCCAGGGCTATGGCCACCGGCAGGGCGTGCTGATGGTGCCCGCCCGCGTGGCCCAGGCGCTGGCGCCCTGGGTGTTCGGCCTGGCGCTGGACCGCTGGGGCGCCGGGGCGTTGCTGCTGTCCGGCCTAGTGGGCGCCAGTGCCCTGGCCGCGCTGCTGATGATCCGCGTGAAGCCGGGCTAGCACCGCGGCCTCCGGCGCTTCCTGCGGCCGCGGCGGGAAGGCGGTGGCCAGCACCGGGGCCTGCGCAGGCTCCTGCGGGCCGACGCTGGCCAGCAGCTCGCCCCAGGCCCAGCCGAAGCTCCAGACCCACTGGCCCAGCGCGTGGCGCCCATCGGCAACGTGCAGCGTGGCCAGCGCGGCGGCCCATAGCCCCTTGGGCAGGCTGCGAACCAGCCAGGCCGAGCGCCGCAGCGCCGGCAGCCGCACGGGGGGCGCGCCATACCGTTGCAGCAGCCGGACGTAGTCGCGGCCCCAGCTGCGGCCCTGGCGGAAGCGGGCGGCGAGCAGCTGCTTCTCGCGGTAATGCACCACGGCGGTGGTGACCAGCTGCAGGCCGTAGCCGTGCAGCTGCGCGCGCCACGAGTATTCGGTGTCGTGCACGCAGGGAAAGGCCACGTCCAGCGGCCCCACCACCTCGTACAGGCTGCGGCGCAGCCCGAACGAGCAGCCGCTGGCGTGGGTCATGAAGGGAAAGCCGGGCATGCGCGACAGGCGTTCGGACTGGTAGCCCTCGCCGGTCCGGGGATGCAGCCACTCCGGGTTGAGCCTGCGGTGGTCGAGCCGCGCGGCCACGAAGTCATGGCGCGACAGGGCCGTTCCCATCTCGTACAGCCAGTCTTCGCCGACCTCGTCGTCCGCCTCGCAGAAGACGAAGGCGTCGCCCGTGGCGGCGGCGATCCCGGTGTTGTAGGAGTGCGGCACGCCCAGGCGCGGCGTGCCGGGCGTGTGGGCCTGGACGATCCGCAGGTTGGGCAGGCGCGTGCGGAAGGATTCGGCGACTGCCCGGGAGCCATCGGTGGATCCGTTGTCGACGAACACGATCTCCCAGTCGTCCCAGACCTGCCGCGCCAGGGCCTCGAGCTGCAGCCCGACCGTGGCCGCCCCGTTGTAGCAGGGGAGCACAACACTCAGGCGCATCACGTCTCCTTGGGCCAAACTTCTGGCGCGCCCAGTGTCCTGCGCGACCCGTCCCGATGGGCGCCGGGCTTGCGGCCGAAACAATGTTTTACCCGGATGAGCCGGGCGCGCGCCTAACGGCTGGCCGGCCGCGCGGGCGGGCGAGCGGCGGGGGCGGCAGACCCTGGAGCGGCTGCGCCGGCGGCCGGGGGCGTGACGCCCAGCCGCCTGGCGATGGACTGCTCCAGCGCCTTGACCTTGGGCTCGACCACCGGGCGCGAATCCGCCACCAGCTTTTCGGCCAGCACGCGCTGCATGTCCCCGCCCATCTGCTGGAAGCGGGTGTAGACCGGCGACTCCACGATGGCGAGCACCTGCCGCAGCTCGTCCTCACTGAATCTCTCCTCCATCAGCGCGCCAATGGTGGAGGGCGCTAGCCGGACCGCGCGCTCCCGCACCAGCGGCACGGTCTCGTCCACGTACTTGCGGGCATCGGCCTGGATTTCCTTGGCGACGGCTTCGCGCCGTTCTGCCGGCACGCGGGTGGGCAGGGCGGCGCCGGCGCGGTCCAGCAGCTCGGCGGCCGGCTGCTCGGCCAGGCCGCGCGCCAGCGCTTCGATGCCGGGCTGCTGCAGCTTGAGGATCCGGGCGACGAGTTCCTTTTTCGCGGGGCTGCTGGCGGCGGCGGGGGCGGGCGTGGGGGCGGTGGTCTGGGCCTGGGCCGCCAGCGCGGCCATGGCCAGCGCGAGGATGGCAAGAGGTTTTTGGGGCATGGGCCATCTTAACGACGGCCCTGCGCGCTTCAGCCGGGACTGGCGGCGTAGCGCGCGAGCCAGTCGCCCAGCACCTGCGGCTCCACCGGCTTGGTCAGGTGCCCGTCGAAGCCGGCCTGCGCCGTGCGGGCCCGGTCGCGTTCGGCGCCCCAGCCGGTGAGGGCCAGGATGGCGGCCGAACGCAGCTGCGGGTCGGCCCGCAGCGCGCGCGCCACCTCGTAGCCGTCCATGCGCGGCAAGCCCAGGTCGAGCAGCACCACCCGCGGCCGGAAGCGCTCGGCCACGCGCAGCGCTTCCTCGCCGTCGGCGGCGCCCTGCACTTCGTAGCCCATGGCCTCGAGCAGCGCCAGCAAGGTCTCCAGGCCGTCGCGGTTGTCTTCCACCACCAGCACGCGCGTGCCTGAAGGCTCCGCCGCAGCTTGGGCCACGGCGGCCGGCGCCTCACGCGGCGCGGGCGCCGCTTCGCAAGGCAGTTCCAGCGTGAAGGTGCTGCCTTCGTCCAGTCCGGCGCTGTACGCGCGCACCGTGCCGCCATGCATTTCCACCAGCTTGCGCACCAGCGACAGGCCGATCCCCAGGCCGCCCTTGGACCGCGCGGCGCTGTGTTCCAGCTGCGTGAACATCTGGAACAGCCGGCCCTCCTGGCCGGGCGGGATCCCGATGCCGTCGTCGACCACCTCCACGACCGCGCGGCCGCCGGCCACCGAGGCGGACAGGCGGATGTGGCCGCCGTCCGGCGTGTACTTGGCCGCATTGGTCAGCAGGTTGCCCATGACCTGGACGATGCGGGCCGGGTCCGCCTGCAGCCACACGTCTTGCGGCGGCAGCTGCAGCTGCAGCTCGTGGCGGGCCGCCTCGACCGCGGGACGGGCGGCCTCCACGGCCTTGTCCACCAGCTCCTGCAGCCGCACGCGTTCGGGCTTGAGCTGGATCAGGCCCCGGTTCACGCGCGAGAGGTCCAGCAGGTCGTCGATCAGGCGCGCCATGTGCGTGAGCTGCCGGTCGATCACTTCCTGCGCCTGGGCCCGGCGGCCCGCCTCCTCGGACATGCGCATCAGCGCCAGGGCGTACTTCATGGGCGCCAGCGGGTTGCGCAGCTCGTGGGCCAGCGTCGCCAGGAACTCGTCCTTGCGCTGGTCCTGCTCGCGCAGCATCGCCGCATCGCGCACGCGTTCGATGTGCGCCCAGCAGCGGTCCACCACCTCCTCGACGAGGGCCACCTCATCGGCGGTCCAGGCGCGCGGCGTGGACTGGTGCACAGCCATCAGGGCCACCAGCCGGTCCTGCTTGACGAGGCCGGCGCAGACGATGGCCTTGATCCCGATGGCGTTGAACATGCCGGCGCCCCCTTCGTCGCCCAGTTCCCGGTCCACGTCCGCCACCACCAGGTGCTTGCCCCGGCGCAGGTTGGAGGTGGCCTGCGGGCCGAACAGCGCCAGCGAATAGACCCCGGCGCTGCTGGCCACGCCCGGCACGGCCCAGTCGCTGCGGATGGTGAAGCGGTCGTTGTCCGCCTCGACGTCGGCGTAGGCGCAGCGCGTCGCGCCCAGGTAGTCGCCGAGCAGGCGGGCCGTGACGGCCATGACCTCGGTCGCCTCCGTCAACGCGCGGGTGGCCTGGCCCACCCGGTCGAGCAGGCGCAGCCGCTCCTCGCTGCGCTTGAGCGCGGCTTCGGCCTCGCGGCTGCGGGTCACGTCGATGCAGATGCCCACCCATTCGCGCACCGCGCCGCTTTCCATCACCGGCGCGCCCTGCGCCGCCACATGGCGGTACTCACCGTCGCGCCGCCGCAGGCGGTACTGCATGTCCATCAACCGGCGGTCCCGCGCCGCCTGCGCCCAGGCGCGGCGCACGGCCTCCCGGTCTTCCGGGTGGATGGCGTCCAGCCAGCCCCAGCCCGAATAGCCGGCCCGGTGCTGGCCGGTGAAGGCTTCCCAGGAGGGGTTCTCGCGGGTGACGGAACCGTCCGGCGAGGTGTGCCACAGCACGGCGGAAGTGGTGGTGGCCAGGGTCCGCAGCCGCAGTTCGCTGGCCGCGGCTTCGTCGCCGTCCGGTTCGGTCATGGGCATCGTTCCATGATGCCATGCGACCCGCCGGCCGGGGGCCTCAGCGGGGTTCGCGGCGCGGCTTCGGCCGGTCCTCGTCGAGGCCGGTGGGCGGTGTCGCGGGGTGCGGATTCTCGCGCTGGCGGCGCAGCATCTCCCGCAGCGCACTCCCGGCGCCCTGGCCGGTGCGCCGGGGGGCGGCGTCGCCCTTGGGACCCTTGCCCGGTGAGGCCGCAGGCGCCTTTCGTTGTTTGGCCATGAAACTGCTTGGCGTGACTCGATCCCACAGGATAGGCAGGCGCCGCCGCCGCGCTGTAGGCACGCTGGCGCAGCCGTGGTAGGAGCCGCCCTGCAAGCTCTGCTGACGGCCTGGGACTACAGCGCGCCACCCCCTTGTCGCACGGCAGGCACCTGCGCGCTCCGGCTTCGCGCGGCCGGCGGCGGGGCTACCCTGAGGCCATGTCAGAAGACCACAGCCTGATGTCCACCGCCGGCGACGAGCTGGTGATCAGCCTCGAGCACGACTGGGAGCGCCGCAACTGGATGCAGTGGCTGCGCTGCAGCGAGGACGAACTGCGCCATGCCGTGGACTGCATGGGCCCGGACCCGGATAACGTGCGCCGCTTCCTGCGGCAGGCGCGCTGACCGGCTGTTGCGCTTTCGATCCCGCCGCCATGCGCCTGAAGGCCACCAACGAGCTCACCGTGCGCTGCGAGCAGGACTGCCCGCTGGTGGCCATGCTGCGCCCCCGCAGCGGCCCCCAGCAGTGGGTGGTGGCCGAGCGCTACGAGCTGACCCCCTGGGTGCCGGCCACCGAGTTCGTGGACGGATACGGCAACCTGTGCCAGCGATTCGTGGTGCCCCAGGGCGAGCTCTCCCTCAAGGTGGTCAGCGAGGTCGAGGTCCCCGACCAGGTGGCGGTGGACGCGCACGCACCGTACACGCCGGTGGAGATGCTGCCCGACGATGCGCTGGTGTACCTGCTGCAAAGCCGCTACTGCCCCTCGGACAAGATGGCCGACCGTGCGCGGGAGATCGTGCGGGGCTGCTCGCCCGGGTACGCGCAGGCGGCCCGCGTCTGCGACTGGATTCACGAGACGCTGGAGTACCGCTACGGCGTGAGCTGCGAGAACACGGATGCGCTGGAAACGCTGGAGCAGGGCGCCGGCGTGTGCCGCGACTTCGCCCACGTGGGGGTCTCCCTGTGCCGGGCGCTGCAGATCCCGGCTCGGCTGGTGGTGGGCTACCTGCACGAGCTGGACCCCATGGACATGCATGCCTGGTACGAGGCTTTCGTGGGCGGGCGCTGGTACACCTTCGACGCCACCCAGGCCCAGCCGCGCGGCGGGCGCATCGTGGTGGGCTACGGGCGCGACATCGCCGACGTCGCCTTCATGTCCAACTACGGGCCCCTGGAAATCACCTCGATGCGCGTGGCCGTCGAGCGGCTCTGACCCTCGTTTTCAGGTACGCTCGGCGGGCCTTGGACCGCCCGACTTCCGCCCGTCTCACCGCGCTGCGGCTCCTGCCGCTGCTGTGCGTGGTGCTCCCCCTGGTTGCCTACATCAGCGTGGGCAGCTACCGGTACCGCGAGCTGCGGGTGGAAACCGAGGTCCGCCTGGACCGCGCCCTGAGCATCGCGACCGAGCACGCGCTCAAGGTGATGGACACCACCGACGCGCTGCTCGCCCGCGTGCAGGACCGCGCCGTCGGCCCGAGTGCGCAGCTGGCCGCCTCCGAGCCCGCGCTGCACGCGCAGCTGCGCGCGATGGCCCAGGGCAAGCCGCAGCTGCAGGGCATCTGGATCTTCGGCCCCCAGGGGCGCCCGCTCGCCACCAGCCGCTTCCACCCGGCGCCGGACGTGAGCGTCCTGGACCGTGACTACTTCCTGCATCACCAGCAGGGGCGGGGCGGACTTTATGTTTCACAGCCGCTGGTGGCGCGCAGCACCGGTGAAGCGTTCTTCGACGTCAGCGTCGGCCGCGCCGAGCCCGACGGCAGCTTCGGCGGCGTGCTCTCCATCAGCCTGCTGTCGGGCTACTTCCAGCAGTTCCACGCCAAGCTCATTGCCGATGAGCCTGGCCTGGCGATCACCATGCTGCGCGAGGACGGTGCCATCTTCTCGCGCTCGCCGCCCCTGGCGAACACGCCGCCCCGGCTTGCGCCCGACAGCCCGGTGATGTCGCGCATCCGCCAGGGGATGACCGCGGGGACCGCACATGGCGTCTCGTCGGTGGACGGCCGCGAGCGCCTGCTGGCCTTCCGCAAGGTCGGCGAGTACCCCATCTACCTGGGCACCGGGATGGATGTGGGCGAGATCCGCAAGCGCTGGATCGACGAGATGGCCTGGCTGGCCGCCTTCGGCCTGCCGCCGGTGCTGGCGCTGTACCTGGTGGCCCGCGTGGCCCTGCGCCGCAGCCGCGAGGCGCTGGAGTCGGCGCAGCGCCTCCAGCGCGAGACCGAAGCGCGCCAGCGGGTCGAGGAGGCGCTGCTGCAGTCGCAGAAGCTGGAGGCGCTGGGCCGCCTGACGGGCGGGGTGGCGCACGACTTCAACAATGCGCTCATGGTCGTCAGCAACAACCTGGCCCTGCTGAAGATGAAGCACCCGGAGGCGGCCGGCACGATTTCCGATTCCATGGGCCGGGCCCTGTCGTCGGCGACCAAGCTCACGCGGCAGCTGCTGGCGTTTTCCCGCCGCCAGGCGCTGGTGCCCGAGCGCATGCTGCTGCAGGAGCGCCTGCCGCTGCTGCGCGACCTGCTCGCGCCTGTGCTGGGCAGCCAGGTCCAGCTCGCGGTCACGGTGGAAGCGGACACGCGGCCCATCCGGGTGGACCCGGCCGGGTTCGAACTGGCGGTGCTCAACCTGGCGATCAATGCGCGCGACGCGCTGGGCCAGGACGGGCGATTCGAGCTGATCGCGGACAACGCGCCCGAGCCCCTGCCGCCGCTTCTGAGCGGGCCCATGGTGCGGCTGCGCGCCTGCGACAACGGCAGCGGCATCGCCCCCGAACTGCTGGCCAAGGTGTTCGAGCCGTTCTTCACCACCAAGCCCGTGGGGCAGGGCACGGGGCTGGGCCTGAGCCAGGTCTACGGCCTGTGCCAGCGTGCCGGCGGCACGGCGGTGGTGGAAAGCGAACTGGGCCGCGGCACCACCGTCAGCCTGTTCTTCCCCGCGTATGACGGGCCGCCTGTCGCCGGGCAGGCGCCCGCACCCCTGCAGCGGCGCCACTTCGGCAAGCGGCTGCTGCTGGTGGAGGACAACGCGGACGTGGCGGCCGGCCTGGTGCCGCTGCTGGAAGCCATGGGCTGCAGCGTCACCTATGTGGACCGCGCGGCAGCCGCGCGGGACTGGCTGGCCGCCCAGCAGCAGCTGCCCGACCTGCTGCTCACCGACGTGGTGATGCCGGGCGAGCTCGACGGCGCGGGCCTGGCCCAGCTGGTGCGCGACCGGTGGCCCACGGTGAAGGTCATCCTGATGACCGGCTATGCCGAGCAGATCGACGCCATCACGCGCATGGGCTTCGAGATCCTGCCCAAGCCCTACACGCCCGAGGTGCTGGCGCAGGCCATCGAGCGCGTGACGCGCGGCTGAAAGCTACCGCTGGTAGTGACTTGTTTCACATGCCCCGCGGGGCCGCGGCTAGCATGAATCCATCATGCGTTACACCCGCGAAGAGTACGCCAACATGCAGGCGGTGCAGCGCCGCGTGGCGCGGGCCGAAGCCGACTATGCCCGCTTCCGCGCGGCCTACATGGAGATCGCCCAGAACGAGCCCGACCATGAGGTCGCCCTGGCCATGATCGGCGCCGACATGAACCGGGCCCATGCCTACCTGCAGGCGCTGATCGGGCTGCCGCCCATGCCTTTCGAGAACCAGCCCAGCGTGGTCGTCATGCGCGAAGCGCGGCGGCTGGCCGAAGAGAAGCAGCGCGAGAAGCACTGACCGCCGCCGCGCCACAATCGACCGGTGGCGCCCCCCGCGACTTCCCTGACCCTGCCCGAGGCCGGCGCGCGCCGCTTGCTGCTGGCCCGCGCGGTCGACGAGGCCGATCCGCAGGGCAAGCTCATCAGCCAGGTCGAGCGCGACCAGGCGGAGCAGCGCGCGCTGGACGAGACCCGTCCGGCCGGCGCGCCGCTGGACCCCGGCCGCTACCTGCAGGCCCGCGCCCGCCACCTGCTGGCCGCGGCCAGCCTGCGCGATGCGCGCGTCGCCGGGCTGCAGGAGCCGGCGGCGTGGCGCCGCGCCGTGGCCTGGGCGCTTCCCCTCGCGGCACTGCTGGCCGGTGCCGCGCTGGACCGCATCGATAACCCGCACCAGGTCAACCTGCTGTCGCCGCCGCTGCTCGCCTTCCTGCTGTGGAACCTGCTGGTGTACCTGGGCCTGGGGATCGCCTGGCTGCTGCCCCGGCGCACCCGGGCCTCGGCCGGCGGCTGGCGCTGGCTGGATGGGGCGCCTTGGGGCAAGGCGGCCGCTGGCGTGCCGGCGCGCTTCCACCAGCTCTGGTGGCAGGCGGCCGGGGCCCTGGAATCCCAGCGCTGGAAGCAGGTGCTGCACACCTCGGCGCTGGCCTGGGCCCTGGGCGTGGCGCTGTCCATCGTGGTCGGCGGGCTGGTGCGCGAGTACCGCGTCGGCTGGGAAAGCACCTGGCTGGACGCCGGCCAGGTGCATGCCTTCCTGCGCGTGCTGTTTTCGCCGCTCACGGCGCTGCTGCCGGTGCAGCCCTTCAGCCTGGCCGAGGTGGCGCAGCTGCACCTGCGCTCGGGCGCGCCGCCCGATGCGGCGCAGGCCCGGCGGTGGGTGGGGCTGTACCTGGGCTTGCTCCTGCTGCTGGTGGCATTGCCGCGGCTGCTGCTGGCCCTGCACGCCGCCTGGCGCCGCTGGCGGCTGGGCCGGGCGGTGAAGATCGACCTGGCCGACCGGTACTTCGTGGAGGTGCTGGGGCGCGTGAGCCCGGCCCGCGTGGTGCTGGCCGTGCTGCCCGCCGAGCCGGCGACGCGCGCCGGCCTGCTGCAGGCCTTCCGCCAGGTGGCGCAGCAGCCGCCCGGCCGGAGCGAGTGGGGGGTGATCCTCACGCCGCGCGGCGATGCGTTGCTGCTGCTGGACTGCGCCACGGCGCGCCCGGCAGGCGCGCCGCCGTCCCGCCCCTCGGCCCTGGCCCGCTGGCTGCCCCGGCTGCAGGCGCTGGCCCCGCAGGCCCCGCCCGTCGATCCGGGGCACGGTGCCGACCTGCTGCTGATGCCCGGCGCAGGAGCGGCGCCTGAGCCGCTGCCTTCGGCCGCGCCCGTGGTGGCCCTGGAGCCCGTGCCCTGCTGGATGGCCGATGCGGCGCTGCTGGAGGCCATCGCGCGCCGCCTGCCCTCGTACAAGGCGCCCGGCATGGCCCGCATCGCGCAGGCCTGGAAAGAGCGCCACCTGGGCCTGCTGGCGCAATCGGCTCGGCTGGTGGCGGCGGGCCTGGTCGAAGCGGCGCGCGAGAGCGAGGAGGTGCAGTCCGGCCCCCTGAACCTGCGGCGCCTGGTCGACCCCGCCGAGCGCGACGCGGGCGGCCAGGCGCGCCGCGCGGCGATCGAGACGGTGCTGCAGCGGCTGGAGCAGGGCAGGGCTCGCACGCGCGAGCGCCTGCAGGCCCTCTACGCCGTGCAGCCCGCCGCGGGGGAAGCGCAGCACGCGGCCTTGCGGGAGCCACAGGGCTTCCGGGTCAACGAGGCGGTGGATTCACCCCAAGCCGGCATGGCCGGAGCCGCCAGCGGCGCGGCCCTGGGCGCGACCGTGGACCTGATGGTGGGCGGCATCACGCTGGGCGCGGCTGCGGCGCTGGGCGCTCTGGTGGGCGGCGGCGCGGCCTATGTGGCGGCGGCCTGGAAGAACCGCACCGCGCCCTCGGGCGCCTCCACGCTGCAGCTGAGCGACGACATGCTGCAGGGCCTGGCCGAGCTGTCGCTGCTGGACTATCTCGCGGTCATCCACCAGGGCCGCGGCGCCGAGCTGGCCGCGGCCGGATGGCCCGGTGAAGTGACGCAGGCCGTGGGGCAGGCGCGGCCGCGGCTGCAGGCGCTGTGGGCCCAGGCGCGCGCGAGCAGCGATGCGGGGGCTGCGGTGCCGGCCCTGGCGGCCGAGTGGCAGGGCCTGGCGCTCACCGTGCTGCAGGCGCTGTACGGCCCGGGGCTGGCCGGCGATGCGGCAGCGCCGCCGCCTCAGAACGGCGGCTCGGCGCGGCCGTAGGGCGCGTTGTCGCCTCCCGGCCAGACAGGCAGGGCCGGAATCTGGGGCGCCGGGGCTGCGGCGGCGGGCGGGGTGCGCGGCCCCGCGCCGGGCCCGCGCGCCCTCGGGTGCCGGTAGGGGTGCGGCGCGTAGTACGGACGGCTCCAGGCGGGCGCGGCGTAGTACGGCGAGCCCCAGGCCGGGCCGGGGTGGACGTACACCGGCGGCGGGCTGGCGTACCAGGGGTCCGCCACCACGGTGGCGTGCGGGTCCACCACGGCGCACCCGGACACCACCAGGACGGGGAGCAACAAGGCCAGGCGTTTCATGGCGCCATTGGGCCCTGCTGACGAGCCGCGTGGGTGTCGGCCCGGTGTGGAGCTGTTACGGCTTGTGAAGCTCAGGGCTTGCGCAGGATGTTCTTCACGCCCTGCTTCACGTCGCCGGCCTTCTTCTGGACCTTGCCTTCCTGCTCGCGGGCGTGGCCGCGCGCGGCCTGTTCGCGATTGCCGGTGGCCTTGCCCAGCTGCTCCTGCGTTTCCCCGGCGGCTTCCTTGAGCTTGCCCTTGACCTGATGCTCGTTCATGGCGCTTCCTTTCAGTGGGATGAAGACCCTCAAGGTAGGCCCGCGCGAGGCCCGCGCGCGCAAGAGCAGGGCGGGGCCGGGCGTCGTCCCGCGCCTACAGTCGCGTTCAGCTCCCCTGCTGGACCACCTCGGCGATCCAGCGCAGCGCCTCCTGCTCGGAGTGCGCGACGGCGCCCAGGTGGTTCGTGGGCGGCTCGTAGAGCCGGTGGCCGGGATGGGGCGGCAGGCCCTGCCAGACCTTCTGCTTGACCTTGAGCAGGTTCTCCAGGTCCTGCGTGGGGACCACCAGCAGCACCGGCATGCCGGCGCGCTGGCTGCGGAAGATGCGGTCGAAATTGAGCGCGCCCTGCGGGTCGAACCAGGTCAGCCAGGCCGAGGGCACGGAATCGGGGATGGGATAGCGGCCGTCGCCGGTCACGTCGCCGTCGTGAAGCAGCGTCCTTTCCTCGCCACGTCCCGCCGCGACCAGCGCGCGCGCCCTGGCCACTTCGTCCTGCAGCCGCTTCTGGTCGGCGCCGCCGTTGGGGGCGATGGCCACGAGGCCGTCCACGTTCACGCGGGTGGCCATGTAGGCGGCGAACAGGCCGCCCTTGCTGAAGCCGGCCAGCACCAGCTTGCCCGCCCCGCGGCGGCGCAGGTCCTGCAGCCCGGCCAGCACCTGGCGTTCGGCCGATTCCAGCGGCACGCGGTGATGGACTTCGCTGGACCAGGGCATGTCGAGGTTGGCGACCAGGTGGCCCTGGCTCCTGAGCTTGCCGGCCAGGCCGGCCATGCTGTCGGAGCGCGCGGCGGCGCCGTGCAGCAGGACCACGCCGACCCGCGGCACCTGGGCCGCCGCGGGCCAGGGCAGCGCGGCCGCGAAGGCCAGGGCCGCGAGGCAGCGGCGCTTGCTGAGTTGCATGGAGGCTCCCTGATGACTGCTGCCGGAAAGCATAGCGGCTGGGCCGGCCGCCGTGGGGGGCCCATTCGGGTGATGGGCATGTGGTTTGCCGCGTCTGCCTTGGCGCAGCAACCGCGCTCTTCCTC
>CAZZAW010000053.1:0-13077 GCA_964652405.1 uncultured Ramlibacter sp. | reverse complement strand
CACGCGATGTACGGCAACCGGCTGGTGCGGGCTTTCCTGGGCGCCAGCCGCCAGGACCGCCAGCCCCATTGGTTCACCGGCTTCGACCCGAAGGACAACCTGCCGCTCGCGAACCTCGCGCCCCGGTCGCGCGGCAGGCTGTTCCACGTGGTGAATGCCGCCCTGAACCTGGTGGAGCCGGCCGGCGGCCGCCTGGAGTGGCAGCAGCGCAAGGCCGAGTCCTTCACCTTCACGCCGCTGCACAGCGGAAGCGCCTCCACCGGGTACGTGGATACGGGCTCCTACGCGGGCACCGAGGGGGTTTCCCTGGGCCGCGCGCTCACGATCTCGGGCGCCGCCGCCTCGCCCAACATGGGGTACCACACCTCGGCGCTGGTGGCCTTCGTCATGACGCTGTTCAACGTGCGCCTGGGCTGGTGGCTGCCCAACCCCAGCCCGCGCTGGCGCGCCCACTGGCACCGTTCGGAACCCGCCTCCGCCATGACGCCGCTGCGCGACGAGGCGCTCGGCAAGGCCACGGGCAGCAAGTCGAGCGTCTATCTCTCGGACGGCGGGCATTTCGACAACCTGGGGCTGTACGAGATGGTGCGGCGCCGCTGCCGCCTGATCGTGCTGGTCGATGCGACCTGTGATCCCCGCTATGAGTACGGCGACCTGGAGCGCACGATCCGCCACATCCGCGTGGACCTGGGCATCCGCATCGAATTCCCGGGCGGGCTGCCCGGCGCGCGGGAGCCCAAGGTGCCGGGGCGGCTGGGCCTGGGCACCATCCACTACGCCGAGGTCGACGGCAAGGATGCGCCGGCCGGGCGCCTGGTCTACCTGAAGCCCGTGGTGCTGGGTGACGAGCCCGTGGACGTGCTGCGCTACGCCGCCGACAACGCCAGGCCGGGTGCCGCGTTCCCGCACCAGCCTACGTCGGACCAGTTTTTCGACGAGGCCCAGTTCGAGAGCTACCGCGCACTGGGCCTGCACTCGGCCGAGAAGGCGTTCGAGGCGATGGGCCGGACGACCTGGCCCCATCTGGGCCTGGTGCCGGTGCATGCCCGGGTCGCCTTCGCGCCAGTCGCCGCCTCGGCTGCGGCACCCCTGGGCTTCCCGATGGCCGCCCGCGAGGAGGCCCGCGCCGCGCCGGCGTTGTGGAGCGAGGGGGTGCGCGAGGCGGGATCGGTGGGACAGAAGATGTTCCTCACCAGCCTTGCGGGTGCCGCGGTCGTGTCCGGTGCCGCCACGCTGCTGGTCACCCACCAGTTCAGCGACGCCGACCGAGAGCTGATGAAGAAGGGCGTGGAGCTCAGGCTGGCCGAGGGGGACCGGGCGCTGCTGGTGCGCGGCATGCCCGTGGCCCCGGCCGACCTGCGGGCGCTGGCCGAGGCCGCGGCGGACCTGCAGGCCGCCGCCGACAAGCTGGCCCGCGAGAACGGCAACGCCGACCTGGCGCCGGCCGTGCGTGCGCTGGCCACGGCCGTGGAGGACGCCCGGCGGACCTTGCCGCGGCAGGACGACGTTCGCGAGGTGCAGCGCACGCTTGCCAGCATCCGCGCGCGCATCGACCAGCTGCCCGCGCCCACGCCGGTCGACACGGCGCCCCTGGTCAAAACGCTGGAAGGCATCCGCACCTCCCTGCAAAGCATCGAGGCGGCCGCCCGCGAGACCGTGCCGCGGCGGAACATGCGTGCCGTGGGAGAAGCGCGATGAACCGGCTCGCAGGCTTCGTGCTGGGGCTGGCCTCCCTGCTGCTGGCCGGCTGCGGCACCACGCAGCCGTTCCAGGCCACCTGGTACCTGCTGGAGGACGGCGGCGAGCCCGCGGAGCTCTACGTCGTGCTGCTGAACCAGTCCACCGGGCCCGAGCGCATCAGCACGCTGGTGGTCAACGAAGGCGACACCCCCGGCTCGGGCTGGAAACTGCCGGCCTCCGAGCTGCCGCTGGCGCTGGCCCCGGGCCAGGTGCTGGTGCGTGCCGCCCACAGCTTCGAAGGCAGCGGCTGGGGCAGCGGCCCGCAGGGTCCTTGCCAGGTCCCGGTGGCCTTGCGGCTGGTGTCCAACGGGCGCGAACTGCGCCTGCGGCCCGGCGGCCATTTCCCGAGCGCGCTGCCCGCGGGCTGGCGGGCTTGCACGCCCCGTCAGAGCAGCTCGTTGACCAGGTAGCAGGCGTTGTCCACCAGCTTGTGCAGCGCGCCGCGGCGCTGCCAGGCGTCCAGCCGGATCTCCTGCGCGCGGGCCACGTACTTCTCGAAGATCGCGTCCAGCCGCGCCGCCGTGCCGGCATCCAGGATGCCCAGCGTGATCTCGTCGTTGGTGTCGAAGGAGCGGTCGTCGAAGTTGCTGGAGCCGATGGCGCTCCACACGCCGTCGATGGTCATCACCTTCTGGTGCAGCAGGGTGTGCGGGTATTCGAAGAGTCGAACGCCCAGGCGCAGCATCTTCTCGAAGTTGCGATGCCCGGCGTGCTGCACGATGGGGTTGTCGCTGCCGCCGGTGGAGGGCATGAGCACGCGCACGTCGACGCCCCGCGCCACCGCCTGGCCGAAGGCCTCGATGGCCTCGGGCTCGGGAATGAAGTAGGGGTTCTGGATCCAGATGCGCTGGCGCGCCAGGCAGATGGCGGCGTGGTGCAGGATCTTGACGGCCGGCGCCGAGCGCTCCGGCTTGACGTAGGCGGCGTGGATGCAGATGTCGCCGGCCGGCTCCAGCGGCGGGAACACGTCCTCGCCCACGAACAGCTCGCCGGTTTCGGCGCCCCAGTTCTCGCTGAAGGCGGCCTGCACGCTGTGCACGATGGGGCCGTGTAACCAGACGCTGACGTCCGTGGTGTGCTGGCCGTCCTCGCCGTCGCCCAGCCAGTCATCGGTGACGCAGTGCCCGCCGACGAAGGCCTCGCGGCCGTCGATCACGCACAGCTTGCGATGGTCGCGGTCGGCCATCACGCCCAGGTTGTGCAGCGACCAGCGGTGGAAGAAGGCAAGCCGGCAGCCCGCGGCTTCCATCTGCTCGCGCACAAAGCGGCCCATCTTGCGCGAGCCGGTCGCGTCCAGGGTGACGCGCACCTTGACGCCGGCACGGGCCCGCTCGGACAGCGCGTCGGCGACCCGCTTGCCCAGCTCGCCTTCCTTCCACAGGAAGGTCTCGAAGTGCACGGTCTTGCGGGCGGCCGCGATGCGCTCGATCAGCAGGTCGAAGAAGGCGCCGTTCTCCACCACCTGCACCCGGTTGCCGGGGAGGGCGGCGCCCGAGGTGAGGCCCGCCAGCGAGGCCATCAGCGAGGAAATCCCGTCCTCGCACTCGATGTTCAGCAGCGGGCTGCGGTGCCGCCTGGCCGACCACAGCATCACCAGCAGCAGCACCGCCGTGCCGGCGGACAGGCCGATCCAGAAGGTTGCACCCATGGCTCGAGAGTAGGCAGCCCGCGACGGCTGGGCTGTAGTCCAGTGGCGCGAGTGGACTCCGGAGTTTTGGTACGGTGCGCCCATGAACCCAGCCCTGCGTGCCGCCGCTGCCTTGCTGGCCCTGGTGTCAGCCTCCGCTTTCGCCCAGGGCGCCGACCCCTGGGCCGAACTGGCCAAACCCGGCGCCGTCGTCCTGTTCCGCCACGCCACCGCACCCGGGGTGGGCGACCCCGCCGGCTTCAAGCTGGACGATTGCAGGACCCAGCGCAACCTCAGCGAGGAGGGCCGCGCCGAAGCGCGGCGCCTGGGCGAGCTGTTCCGCACCCGCCAGGTCCAGGTGGGCGCGGTGCTGCACTCGCAGTGGTGCCGCACGCGGGACACGGCCCGGCTGGCCTTCGGCGACCAGGTGCGCGAGGAACCCGCCTTCAACTCCTTCTTCGGCCAGGAGGCATCGGCGCGCGACGCACAGACCCGGCGTGCCCGCGACGTCATCGCGCGCTGGCGCGGGCCGGGGACGCTGGTGGTGGTGACGCACCAGGTCAACATCACGGCGCTCACCGGCGTGGGCGCCGCGTCCGCCGAGGGCGTGGTGGTGGGCCGCCAGCCCGACGGCTCGCTCAGGGTGCTGGCGACGCTGCAGCCCTGAGCCGGCGTTCAGGCGCCGCCCAGCTCCCGCACCCGGTCCGAGTTGGTGGTGCTGCGGGCGCCCTTGAGGTGCATCTCCACGTCGGCGGCCTTGTCGCCGACCTCGGCCACGGCCTGGCGCAGCTGTTCCTCGCTCGCGTCCAGCTTGCGGGCCCACCGCCCACAGGCGGCAGGGTCGTTCACGTCGATGCGGTCCGGCTCCACGCCGGGTTGCTGCTGTTCCATGCGTACTCCAGGAAACGGGTTCAAGGCCCCACCGTAGCGCGGCGCCGCCGCGCCGGGTGTAGGCGCAGGCGCCGGGCCACAATCGCGGCATGAAGTCGCGTGCATCTTCCGGGGGCTTGGTCTATTCCACCGACGGCGGCCGCATGTGCCCCGGCTGCCGCCAGCCGGTGGCGCAATGCACCTGCCCGCGCGCGCCTGCGGTGCCGGCCGGCGATGGCATCGTGCGGGTCTTGCGCGAGACCAAGGGCCGCGGCGGCAAGGCGGTGACCGTGGTGCGGGGCGTCCCCGCGGAGGCGGCCGCGCTGGCCAAGCTGGGGCAACAGCTGCGCACCGCCTGCGGCAGCGGCGGCACCGTGAAGGACGGGGTGATCGAGGTGCAGGGCGACCATGCCGACCGCGTGCTCCAGCTGCTGCAACGGCAGGGCTACACGGTCAAGCGCGCCGGCGGCTGAGCGTCCGGGGCTCCGCTGAGCTTGCAAAGCGACGGTTCAGCCTCAATCATCGGGTGCATGTCCGAGCTGCTGCACGTCGTCTGCCCCCACTGCCACACCACCAACCGGCTTCGGGTTGCGCACCTGGGCAGCGCGCCCGACTGCGGCAAGTGCAAGCGCGCCATCTTCCAGGGCCGGCCGGTGGCGCTGGACGAGGCCGCGTTCGCCCAGCACGTGGGCCGCAGCCAGATCCCGGTACTGGTGGATTTCTGGGCGCCCTGGTGCGGGCCCTGCCGCATGATGGCGCCGGCCTTCGCCGACGCGGCCGCCGAACTGGAGCCGCAGATCCAGGTGGCCAAGGTCAATACCGAGGAGGCGCCGGCGCTCGCGGCGCGGCTGGGCATCCGCAGCATCCCCACCCTGGCCCTGTTCATCAACGGCCGTGAGGTCGCGCGCCAGGCCGGCGCCGTGACCTCGTCGGCCGGCATTGCCCGCTGGGCCCGCACGCACGTTCCGGTGGCCGCCAAAATGGGCGGATGACGTTCCTGGAGTCGGTCATGGCCTTCCTGCAGTCGCTGCAGGGGTTGCCCGCCTATGCCCTGCTGTTCGGCGTGCTGGTGGGCAGCGGCTTCGGCCTGCCGGTCAACGAGGACATCCTGCTGCTGGTGGCGGCGGCGCTCACGCTCAAGGGCGTGATGGAGCCGGTGCCGCTGATCGCCGCGGCGGGCGCCGGCATCCTGATCGCCGACGGGCTGATCTTCCACTGGGGGCGCCTGTTCGGCACGCGGCTGCTGGAGCACCGGCTGATCGCGCGGGTGGCGCCCGCGCAGCGGGTCGTGTCCATGCAGGCGGCCATGCTGCGCTACGGGCCGGCCTACATCTTCTGCGCGCGCTTCATGCCGGGCCTGCGGACGGCGCTGTACTTCGCCGCGGGCTCGCTGAAGATGCCCTACCGGCACCTGTTCCTCTACGACGGCGTGGCCCTGCTGGTGGAGCTGCCGCTGCTGGTCTACGGCGTGCGCTACCTGGGCGGGCGCTGGGAGCAGATCGTCGAAGCGCTGCAGCGCTACCAGGGCCTGCTGCTGCCGGCCCTGGTGCTGGGGGTGCTGGGCATCTGGTTCTACACGAGGCGCCGGGGCTGATCCTGCGAAAATCGGGTTATGCCCTTGCCTGCCCCCCAAGCCCGTTCCCATCTCCACACCCGCGCTGTCGAGTACCGCGGCTACCTGCGCGAGGACGGGCTGTGGGACATCGAAGCGCAGATGTCCGACGTCAAGACCTACGGCTTCCAGCGCTCGGACGGGCGCGACATGCCGCCGGGCACGCCGATCCACGGGATGGCCATCCGCATCACGGTGGACGAGTCCATGACCATCCGCGAGATCGCCAGCGCCATGGACCACACGCCGTTCGGCGAATGCCAGCAGGGCGTGGACCCCATGCAGCAGATGGTGGGCGTGCAGCTGGGCCCCGGCTGGCGGCAGGCCATCGAGAAGGCGCTGGGCGGCATGCGCGGCTGCACGCACCTGCGCGAGCTGCTGTTCAACATGGCGACCGCGGCGTACCAGACGGTGTTTCCGTACCGCGAGCGGCAGCGCCGCGAGCGGGGCGAGGCCGGTTCGCAGCGCAGCGAACCGCCGTACCACCTGGGCCGCTGCATCGCCTGGGACTTCAACGGCGCCGTGGTTCAGCGCTACTACCCGCAGTTCGTGGGCTGGCAGCCGCAGCGCAAGCCGGGCGCGGCCAGCCTCGACAAGTAGGTCCTCAGGCCTTGACCCAGGTGAACACCCGCACCGGCGGGACGTTCACCCATTCCCACTGCTTGTCCGGCTCGCCCAGGTAGGGCGAGGCGAACCCGGCCACGTGGGCACGCACCTGGTAGGCCACGAAGCGGCCGCCGGAGGGCAGCACCTGTGCGATGGTGGCCGCGATGCGGTCCGAGACCTCGGGCGGCATGGTCGAGAACGGGATGCCGGAGACGATGGCATCCGGCGCCGGCAGGCGGCGCGCCTCCAGGAACTCGGCCAGCCGCTCGGCGCTGCCCAGCTCCACCATCAGGCGCGGGTCGGGCAGGCTCTGGCCCAGGTGGCGGTGGAACAGCGGGTCGAGCTCGATGGCCAGCAGCCTGGCCTTGGGCGACATGGCCTTGAGGAAGGCGGCGGTGGTTCCCCCCGTGCCCGGGCCCAGCTCCACGACCGTCCTGGCCTGCGCGATGCCCGCGTTGCGCACCAGCCGCTGCTCGAGCAGGCGCGAGCTGGGCACGACCGAACCCACCTGGGCCGGGTTGCGCACGAAGCCGCGCAGGAACTCGAAGCTGTCGCGCAGGGGCCCGGCAGCGGGCCGGCGACGGGAGGTGGAAAAACCGCCGTGACCGGCGGTACGGCCGGCTTGTTGTTCGTTGATGGCCATAAGTTGTCGTGGGTAGGAACTCGGGGGATTCTCAGGCTGGGGTTGTCCCGCGGGTGTCGGACAGTTTCGCTTGGGCCGGCTTTCTGCGGCCGGGCTGGGCAGCTTAGCCGCGCCGGGGCGGATAGCGCAACCATGTGAACGCCACCAGGGCCCCGAAGGCCGTGTACGCCAGCGTGAACACCCAGGGCGGGGCGTCCCAGTAGAGCAGGGCCTGCAGCCAGTGCTGGACGAAGCTCCCGGCGTAAGTCGTTGCCCCGGCCCGGGCCCGCAGCGCCATCTCCCAGGTGGTGAGCGGGCAGGCCAGGCCCAGCCAGGCTTCGGCGACCACGATGGCGATGGCAGCGGCGTGCAGCAGGCGGAACGCGGGCCGGTTCACCCAGGCCCAGCCGCGCAGGTTGCCCACGATCACCGCGGCCAGCCCGCCCACGACGAACAGCACCACGCCCACGTGGAGGGCCAGCACCAGGTCGGCCAGCAGGGCGTAGGGCAGGTCGGGGCTCATGGGTGTAGGGTGGCGGGGTGCCACGATTTTCGCCCCACCTCGTCGCGCGGCCGTCCTACAGCCCGGCCGCAGGCGCCACCTTAGAATTTTCGCGGTGAGACAGGCCCTTGCCCGCGTTCGTGCTGCCGCCGTGGAACGCGGCCGCCGGGCCGTGCTTCTCGCGCGCGCCCACCCGTGGCGCACGGGGCTGTTCCTGCCGGCCTTGCTGCTGCTGTACCTCCTGGTGCTGGTCCCGCTCACGCCCAGCACGGCCGACTTGCGAAAGGCCAAGGTCGAGGCGCCGGCGCGCCTGATCTCGGCCGACGGCCAGCTGCTGGCCGAGTTCAAGCGGGTCAACCGGCAATGGGTGCCGCTGGAGCGGATCTCGCCGGCCGTGGTGCACGCGCTCATCTCCACCGAAGACCACCGCTTCTACCAGCACCACGGCATCGACCTCTACCGCACGGCCGGCGCGGTGGTGCGCACCCTGGGCGGCACGCGCCAGGGCGGCTCCACGCTCACGCAGCAGCTGGCCCGCAACCTCTACCCCGAGGAGATCGGCCGCTCGCCCACGCTGCACCGCAAGGTGAAGGAGGCGATCACCGCGCTCAAGATCGAGGCGGTGTACTCCAAGCGGGAGATCCTGGAGACCTACCTCAACACCGTGCCCTTCCTCTACAACGCCTTCGGCATCGAGATGGCCGCGCGGACCTACTTCGACAAGTCGGCCGGCCAGCTGGACGTGCTGGAGAGCGCCACGCTGATCGGCATGCTCAAGGGCAACAGCTACTACAACCCGGTGCTGAACCCGGAGCGGGCCAGGGCGCGGCGCAACGTGGTGCTGGCGCAGATGGTCAAGCGCGGCAAGCTGGACGCGCAGCGGGCCGAGCAGCTGGCCCAGCGCCCCCTGCGCGTGGATTTCGAGCGCCAGCAGGAGCCGCTGGGGCCGGCGCCGCACGCGGCCCAGCACCTGCGCAAGTGGCTGATCGCCTGGGCCGACCGCAACGGCTACGACATCCATGCCGACGGGCTGGTGGTGCGCACCACCATCGACACCCGGCTGCAGAAGGCGGCCAACGCGGCGGTGTCCCGCCAGATGGCGCAATTGCAGGCCCTGGCCGACCGCAGCCGGCCCAGGGGCGAGGAGCGCCAACTGCTTCAGGCGGGCTTCATGGCCCTGGACCCCCGCAACGGGCACGTGCGGGCCTGGGTGGGCAGCCGCGATTTCGAGACCTCGCAGTTCGACCACGTGAACCAGGCCCGCCGCCAGCCCGGCTCGACCTTCAAGCCCTTCGTCTATGCCGCCGCGTTCGCGGACGGCAGCAGCCCGCGCGACACCTTCATCGACCAGCCCGTCGCCATCACCAGCCGGGGCGGGGAGGTCTGGAGCCCGCGCGATGCCACGCCGCCCACCGGGCGGCCCATGACGTTGCGCGACGGGCTGGTCCAGTCGCGCAACAGCATCACGGCGCAGCTGATGCAGCAGGTGGGCCCGCCACGGGTGGCGCAGCTGGCCCGCGCCATGGGGGTGCGCGAGAGCAAGCTGGACGCGGTGCCTTCGCTGGCGCTGGGCACCAGCCCGGTGACGCTGCGCGAGATGGTCGGCGCCTACGGCACCATCGCCAACAACGGGCGCTGGATCGACCCACTGCTGGTCCTGCGCATCGAGGACCGCACCGGCCGCACGCTGGATGCCTTCGTGCCCGGCCGCACCGAGCAGGCCTTGCCGCGGGCCCAGGCCCTGACGCTGCAGAACGTGATGCGCGGGGTGGTGGACGAAGGCACGGGCACCGCCATCCGCACCCGCCACGGCATCACCGCCGACGTGGCGGGCAAGACCGGCACGACCCAGGGCAACAGCGACGGCTGGTTCATCCTCATGCACCCGCAGCTGGTGGCCGGCGCCTGGGTGGGCTACGACGACAACAGCGCCGCCATGGGCGCCTGGGGCGAGGGCGCCCGCAGCGCGCTGCCCATCGTCGGCGACTTCTTCGCGCAGTCGCAGCGTTCGCGCTGGATCGACGCCAACGCCGAGTTCGAGATCCCGCGCCCGCGGCCCAGGCCGCGCGAGCCGCAGCGGGACATCGTGCAGGAGATCATCAACGACGTGTTCGGGCGGATCTGGAAACTGATCCAGTAAGCTCGTCGGGATGACACCCGTTCCGCGGCGCATCCTGCCCGTGATCGTGCTGGCCCAGTTCGCCGGCACCTCGCTCTGGTTCGCGGTCAACGCGGTGATGCCCGACCTGCAGCAGGCCTGGGGCCTGCCGGCTTCCGCCCTGGGCTCGCTGTCGTCGGCGGTGCAGCTGGGCTTCGTGGCCGGGACACTGGTGTTCGCGCTGCTGATGGTCGCCGACCGGTTGCCCGCGCCGCGGGTGTTCCTGGCCTGCTCGCTCCTGGGTGCGGTCCTCAACGCGGCCACGCTCCTGGCCGGGGGGCAGCTGGCGCTCCTGCTGGCGCTTCGCTTCGCGGTGGGTTTCCTGCTGGCCGGCATCTACCCGGTGGGCATGAAGATCTCGGCGGCGTGGTTCCGCGAGCGGCTGGGCGCGGTGCTGGGCATCCTGGTCGGCGCGCTGGTGCTGGGCACGGCCCTGCCGCACGGCCTGCGGGCGCTGGCGGCCAGCGGCTGGATGGGCCCGCTGCCCTGGCAGGCGGTGATCCTGGCCGTGTCGGCGCTGGCCGCCGCGGGCGGGTTAGCCACCTGGCTGCTGGTGCCGGACCGCCCGTCCACGCCCGGCGCGCCGGTGACGCCGCGCGCGCTGGGGCTGGTGTGGCAGGACCGGCGCCTGCGCGCCTCGGTGTTCGGCTACTTCGGCCACATGTGGGAGCTGTACGCCTTCATCGTGCTGGTGCCGCTGGTGGTCGCCAGCCGCTTCGGCGCACCGGCCGCCATCAGCGGCTGGGCTTTCGCGGCCATCGCCGCGGGATTCTTCGGCTGCGTGGGCGGTGGGCTGGCGGTGCGCCGCATCGGCAGCGCATGGTCGGCGCAGCTGCAGCTGGCCACCAGCGCGGCCTGCTGCCTGGCGGCGCCGCTGATGCTGGCAGCCCCGCTGCCGGCCTTCATCGCCTGGCTGCTGCTGTGGGGCGCCACCGTGGCCGGCGACTCGCCCCAGTTCTCCACCCTCACCGCGCAGAACGCGCCGCCGGCCGTGGTGGGCAGCGTGCTCACCTTCACCAACTGCATAGGCTTCGCGATCTCGGTGCTCAGCATCGAGCTGTTCGTCGCGCTGGCCCAGCGCCTGCCCCTGGCCACGGTGCTGCCCTGGCTGGCCGCGGGACCCCTGGCCGGCCTCTGGATGATGCGGCCTTTGCTCTGGAAAAGATAGCAGCTTGCGCCCGCCGCGTGCGGGCTGCAGCCTGTTTTCGCCCTGATCAAGGCAAGCCGAGCGCCTGGTAGACCCGCAGCGCCGCCCAGGCGTCGTTGGCGGCGTACAGCAGCTGGGCGGGCGTGAGCTGGCGGTTGGCCCAGTTGGAGGTCGCCGCCTTCTTGGACTTGAGGTAGCGGCGGCCGAACAGCACGGCCACTGCGGCCTTCACGCCCATCTCGCGGCGCCAGCCGCGCTGGCGCAGCACGGCGTTGAGGTCCAGCACGTCCTGTGGCTCCACCCCCAGCTTGCGAACGATGCGCTTCCGGTCGTCGCCCAGGCCGAAGCCGGCCTTGACGACGCCCGGATGCGCCAGCAGGCGTGCGGCCACCGCGCGGCAGTCCTCGTCGTGCAGCTGGAACACGAAGGCCAGGTCCGGCAGGGCGAGCTGCAGCACGTGCGGCCCGTCCGAGGCCTCGCCCTGCAGGAAGGTGGGCTTGGACTCCGTGTCGAAGCCCCAGACCCGGGCTTGCAGCAGCTCGGCCGCCGCGCGCTCCGCATGCGCGGCCTCGGCGACCAGCTCGATGCGCTCCAGCGGCAGCCGCTCGAACGGCTCGAGCAGGGCGATGGCTTCCTTGTCGGGGATCTGCGCTCGTTGCATGCGCCCAGCATACCCAGCAAAAAAAGGGGCCGGACCTCGCGGCCCGACCCCAAGTCCCTGGAGACTTCCCTTAGCGAATCGTGAACGGGCCGCCGGCCTGGCCGGTGACGGTGAAGCGGCCGTTGCCCTGGTAGGTGACCTCGATGGACTGGTTCTGCCCGCCGGTGATCGAACCCAGCGTGCCGCCCGAGGTGCGGTTGCCGCTGGTGGTGTAGACGCGGCCGCCGCTGGAGCCCGGCGCGCCGTTGTCCACGGCGGCGATCCAGTTGCCGTCCCAGGACAGCGTGACGCCGCGCCACCAGTTGTTGAGCGTGGGGTGGCCGTGGCCGCCATGCCAGTGGGGGAAGCTGTTGCCGGCGTCCGTGCTGACGAAGACGTAGCCCGGGTGGTTGAAGTCGTCGTTGCGGGACTCCTGCATCGCGACCACGCGGCCGTCGCGCGAGACCGCCAGGCCGGCCCAGCCGCTGTAGCTGAAGCGCTGGGTGAAGGTGGCCCCGGCGTCGTCGCTGATCCAGGGATGGCCGCCCTGGTGCAGCACCGCCATGCGCCGGCCGTCGTGGCTGACGGCGGCGAAGCCCCAGTTGTTCTGTTCCGCCCGCAGGCGCAGCGTCCAGGTGGCGCCGCTGTCGGTGGACACGTAGACCCCCGCGGTCGCCGGGTCGCCGGCGTAGACGGACGACACGGCCACCAGGTGGGTGCCGTTGCCGGAGCCGGCGATCGCCATCCATCCCGACGCGGGCACGCCGGCCACCGGCGTGAAGCTCGCGCCGCGGTCCACGGACACATGGATGCCGCCGCTGCCCACCGCCACGATGCGCGTGCCGTTGTCGGCCATGTGCACCGCGTTGAGGTAGGGGCTGCCGGGCCGCGCCGTCCAGGTCTGGCCGTAGTCGGACGAGGTGTGGAGCAGGCCGCCGGCCAGGGCGGCCAGGTGCGCGCCGTCGGCCGACATCACGACCTGCGACCAGTTGGCCGAGGGAGCGCCGCTGCGGCTCCAGGTGGCGCCGCCGTCAGCCGACAGGTAGATGCCGCCCGGGCTGGCGATGACGGCGATGCGGTTGCCGCTGGCCGACGAGGCGGTGCCGGTCCAGTTGCGCGGGGACGCGGGATCCGGGTCGCGCGCGGTCCAGGTCGTGCCGGGCACCACGTTGCCGGGCAGGTTGGGGGTCATCACCCACTGGCGCGCGTTCTGGGCCAGCCGCCACTGCGCGCCGCTGTTGCCCGTGACCGTGACCTTGTCGCCGGCCTGCAGGGCTTCGTTGGGCGGCAGGGTGATCACCACGGTCTGGGTGCCGGTCGCGGTGACGCTGTACTGGCCATTGGGCACGGCCTGTTGCGTGCTGCCGGTCACGGGCGTCACGCCCGGCGCGGGGGCCGGCGTGGGGGCCGGGGTGGGCGCCGGCGTAGGCGCCGGGGTGGGAGCGGGCGTAGGCGCGGGCGTGGGGGCCGGGGTCGGCGCAGGCGTAGGCGCCGGGGTGGGAGCGGGCGTCGGCGCCGGGGTGGGTGCCGGCGCCGGTGCGGTGGTCGGGGCG
>CAZZAW010000052.1:0-13216 GCA_964652405.1 uncultured Ramlibacter sp. | reverse complement strand
GCGTGTACCCCAACATGGGCTCGCAGGTGCTGATCATGTGCTTCGTGGTCGTGGTGATCGGCGGCATCGGCTCGGTGCGCGGCGCTCTGATCGCGGCCCTGCTGGTGGGCACCGTGGACACCTTCGGCAAGGTGTTGCTGCCCGCCGTGTCGGGCATGCTGGTCTACATGCTGATGGCGGCCGTCCTTCTGTGGAAGCCGGAAGGACTGTTCAAGCAATGAGCGCAGCGAAGGCCCACCTCGAAGTCCTGCCGCGCAGCCTGCAGCTGCTGCTGGTGCTGGGCTTCCTCGCGCTGGCGGCGTTTCCCTTCGTCAGCACCGATTTCTACGCGCAGATGGTGGCGCGCATGATGATCCTGGCCATCTTCGCCATGAGCCTGGACCTGCTGCAGGGCGTCACGGGCCTGGTGTCGCTGGGGCATGCCGCGTTCTTCGGGCTGGCGGGCTACGCCCTGGCCTTCCTCACCCCGGCCAGCGAGCCGGTGAGCTTGTGGTGGACGCTGCCCCTGGCGGTGGCGGGCTCGGGGCTGGCCGCGCTGGTGATCGGCTTCTTCGTGGTCCGCACCCATGGCATCTACTTCATCATGGTGACCATGGCCTTCGCCCAGATGGTCTTCTACCTGTTCTTCGACAACAAGGTGCTGGGCGGCTCGGACGGCCTGTACATCAACTTCAAGCCCGATGCCCACCTGTTCGACCTGGAGAACAAGAAGGTCTTCTACTACTTCACGCTCGCCTGCCTGGTGGGCGTGTACCTCTTCCTGCGGCGCCTCTTGTGGAGCCCGTTCGGCCGCACCCTGGCCGGCATCCGCGTCAACGAGCACCGCATGCGCGCGCTGGGCTTCGGCACCTTCGGCTACAAGCTGGCCGCCTTCACGCTGGCCGGCGCGCTGGCCGGGCTGGCGGGCTACCTGTGGGGCGCGCAGACCGGCTTCGTGAACCCCGAGCTCATGGGCTTCCACATGAGCGCGCACGCGATCATGATGGTCATCCTGGGCGGCATGGGCAACTTCGCGGGCGCCATCGTCGGGGCCTTCGCCTTCGAGTGGCTGCTGCACGAGTTCAAGGACCTGCCGGACATGGGCTCGTTCCGCGCCGGCAAGCACTGGCAGCTGTGGATGGGCCTGTTCATCGTGCTGATCGTGGCCTTCGCGCCGCGCGGGCTGCTCGGCCTGGCGGAACGCCTCACGCGCGGCCGGGAGCGGCGGGATGGCTGACACCGTGCTCGGCGCGCGCGGCCTGACCAAGCGCTTCGGCGGCCTTGCCGCGGTCAACGACGTCTCGCTGGACCTGTGGCAGGGCCGCATCCACGCGGTGATCGGCCCCAATGGCGCGGGCAAGTCCACCCTGACCAACCTGCTTTCGGGCGACCTGGCGCCCACCTCGGGCACCGTCTCGCTGGCCGGCCAGGACGTCACCGGCTGGTCGCCCGAGCGCATCGCACGCGCCGGCCTGGGCCGCAGCTACCAGAAGACCAACATCTTCCTGCCGTTCACCGTGTGGGAGAACGTGCGGCTGGCGGCCCAGTCGCGCGCGCCGCACGCGGCACGGTGGCTGCGCGACGCTACATCTTTTGTAGCTACCAACGACCGCGCGGCGCGGGCTCTGGCGCTTTCCGGCCTGGAACACCGCAAGGATGCCGTGGCCGGCACCATCAGCCACGGCGAGCAGCGCCAGCTCGAGATCGCCATGACCCTGGCCACCGAGCCCCGCGTGCTGCTGCTCGACGAACCGCTGGCCGGCATGGGCACTGCCGAAGCCGAACGCATGGTGCAGCTGCTGCTGCGCCTGAAGGAGGGGCACGCCATCATGCTGGTCGAGCACGACATGGACGCGGTGTTCGCGCTGGCGGACCACCTGACGGTGATGGTCAACGGCCAGGTGATCGCCAGCGGCACGCCGGCAGCGGTCCGCGCCGACGCCGGCGTGCAGGCCGCTTACCTGGGCGAGGAGCACTGATGGCCGGCGATCTCCTCATCGACGCCCGAGGCCTGCACACCTACTACGGCCAGAGCCACATCCTGCGCGGCGTGGACTTCCAGGTCGGCCGCGCCGAGACCATCGGCCTCATGGGCCGCAACGGCATGGGCAAGAGCACGCTGCTCAAGAGCATCATGGGCCTGGTCAAGCCGCGCGGCGGCACGGTGCAGGTGATGGGCCGCGACATGACCGGCTGCGCGCCGTACGAGATCGCGCAGGCCGGCATCGCCTACGTGCCCGAGGGCCGCGGCATCTTCGGCAACCTGAGCGTGAAGGAAAACCTGGTGATGGCCGCGCGCCCCGGCACGCGCGGGCAGTGCGACTGGACCTACGAGCGCGTGCTCGAGACCTTCCCGCGGCTGGCCGAGCGCCTGTCGCACGGCGGGCAGCAGCTCTCGGGCGGCGAGCAGCAGATGCTCACGATCGGCCGCGCGCTGATGACCAACCCGGACGTGCTCATCCTGGACGAAGCCACCGAAGGGCTCGCGCCGCTGATCGCGCGCGAGATCTGGCGCATCTGCGGGCTGATCCGCGAGTCCGGCATCTCCAGCGTGATCGTCGACAAGAACTGGAAGCACGTCACGCGGCTCACGCACCGCAACCTCATCCTGGTCAAGGGCGAAGTGGTGTTCGCCGGCACCTCGGATGAGCTGCGCGCGCGGCCCGAGCTGCTCGAGCAGTACCTGGGCGTGTAGCTCATCCTTCGGCCGCGCCAGCGGCTGCTTCGTTTCCGTAAACGCTCGCCGCCCCGTCGGCGGAGCCACCTGCCGCCCCGTCAGCGGATCCTCCCCGAAGTTGTAGGCAACGGACTACGGCCATTTGCCTGAGCCTCCTGCACGCCGAGCGGTGGCGGCGCGCCAGAATCTCCTCACAAATTCTCACGCGCATGACGCCGACTTCCACCCCGCCGGGCGCCGCGCCCCAAACAGTTCCCGCACCGGGGCCCGCACGCGCGGCGGCGCGTCCCTCGCACCACCACCGGCAGTTCGACGTCATGGGCGCGCAATGCGAACCCGGCGGCGCGCGCTTCACCGTGTGGGCGCCCAATGCCCGCAGCGTGGGCGTGGTGGGCTCCTTCAACGGCTGGCATTGCCAGCCCCTGGAGCCCCTGCACGACGGCAGCGGCTTGTGGCACGGGCGGATCGAGGGACCGCGCCCCGGCGACTTCTACAAGTACCGCATCCAGGGCGCGCACGGCGGCTGGATGGACAAGGCGGACCCCTACGCTTTCCGCTGCGAACACCCGCCGGGCACGGCCTCGCAGGTCTGGGACCTCAGCCACAACTGGGGCGACCGGGAGTGGATGGCGCGACGGGGCGAGGCGCAGTCGCACCGCAAGCCGATGTCCATCTACGAGGTGCACCTGGGCTCTTGGCAGCGCGAGGAAGACGGGCGCCTGCTCAACTACCGCGACATCGCGCTGCGCCTGGCCGCCCACTGCGAAGCGCTGGGCTTCACGCACGTGGAGCTGCTGCCGGTCGCCGAGCACCCGTTCTACGGCTCCTGGGGCTACCAGACCACCGGTTACTTCGCGCCCAGCGCCCGCTACGGCACGCCACAGGACCTGATGGTCCTGGTCGACACGCTGCACCAGCGCGGCATCGGCGTGATCCTGGACTGGGTGGGCTCGCATTTCCCGGCCGACCCGCACGCCCTGGCGCAATTCGACGGGACCGCGCTGTACGAGCATGCCGACCCGCGCCTGGGCTACCACCCGCAGTGGAACAGCCTGATCTTCAACTACGGCCGCTACGAGGTCCGTGACTTCCTGATCAGCAACGCCCTGTTCTGGCTGGAGAAGTACCACTTCGACGGGCTGCGCGTGGACGCGGTCGCGTCCATGCTCTACCTGGATTTCGCGCGCGAGCCGGGCCAGTGGATTCCCAACCAGCACGGCGGCAACCAGAACCTGGAGGCGGTGCGCTTCCTGCAGGACCTCAACAGTGCCGTGTACGGCGCCTTCCCGGACGTCCACGTCATCGCCGAGGAGTCCACTGCCTGGGCCGGCGTGTCGCGGCCCGTGCACCACGGCGGCCTGGGCTTCGGCATGAAGTGGAACATGGGCTGGATGAACGACACGCTGCGCTACACGGCGCGGCCGCACTTCTACCGGCGCTGGCATGGCGACGACATCCGCTTCTCCTCGGTCTACGCCTTCAACGAGAACTTCGTGCTCCCGCTCTCGCACGACGAGGTGGTGTACGGCAAGGGCAGCCTGCTGGCCAAGCAGCCGGGCGACGAATGGCAGCGCTTCGCGGGGCTGCGCAACCTCTACGGCTACATGTGGGCGCACCCGGGCAAGAAACTGCTGTTCATGGGAGGCGAGTTCGCCGTGCGCGAGGAGTGGCACCACGAGCGCACGCTGGACTGGCACCTGTGGGCACGCCCCCTGCACGCCGGGGTGGCGCGCTGGGTAGCCGACCTGAACAACGCCTACCGCAAGCTGCCGGCCCTGCACGTCAACGATTTCCACAGCCAGGGTTTCGAGTGGCTGCCGGTCCACACGGCCGAACCCTCCACCGTGCTGGCGTTCCTGCGCCGCGGCGCCGCGGGCGACGGCCTGGCGGTGGCGCTGTGCAACCTGACCCCCGAGCCGCGCCACGGGCTGCGGCTGGGACTGCCCCATGCGGGCCCCTGGTACGAGGTGCTCAACAGCGACGCCTCCTACTACGGCGGCAGCGGCATGGGGAACCTCGGCCGCGTCAGCGCGGACGAGGCACCGCTGGACGGGTACCCGGCCAGCGCCTCGCTGCTGCTGCCCCCGCTGGCCACCGTGGTCCTGTCCGACCGGCCGATCGACTTCAACGCTTCCACCCCCGGAGTTCCCCCAAATGCCCGCCCGTAACAATGTCCTGGCCTTCGTGATGGCCGGAGGCGAAGGCTCGCGCCTGCACCCCCTGACCGCCAACCGCTGCAAGCCCGCCGTCCCCTTCAACGGCAAGCACCGCATCGTCGATTTCGTGCTGTCCAACCTGGTCAACTCCGAGATCTACTCCACCTACCTGCTGGTGCAGTACAAGTCGCAGTCGCTGATCGAGCACGTGCGCCAGTCCTGGACCATGGCGCGCTTCATCCCGCAGCACTTCATCACCGTGGTGCCGCCGCAGATGCGCAACGGCCCCGAGTGGTTCCAGGGCACGGCCGACGCGGTCTACCAGAACATCCACCTGATCGAGAGCTTCAAGCCCGACATCGTGGCCGTGTTCGGCGCGGACCACATCTACCGCATGGACGTGCGGCAGATGATCAATTTCCACATCCAGTCCAACGCCCACGCCAGCGTCGCCACCCTGCCGGTGCGCCTGGACCAGTGCAACCAGTTCGGCATCGTCGCCACCGACGAGCACCACCGCATCACGGAGTTCCAGGAAAAGCCCACCACCTGCCAGCCCATGCCGGGCAGCCGCAGCCACGCGCTCGCCTCCATGGGCAACTACATCTTCAACGCCGACGTGCTGCTCGCGGCCCTGAAGAAGATGCACGAGAACGGCACCAGCGATTTCGGCAAGCACATCCTGCCGTCCATGGTGAAGTCCCACAAGCTGGTGGCCTACGACTTCAACCGCAACATCATCCCCGGCACCGAGCACTACGAGGAGCACGGCTACTGGCGCGACGTGGGCACCATCGACGCGTACTTCGAGGCGCATTTCGACACCCTGGGCGCCACGCCGCGGTTCCGCATGACCAACAGCCTGTGGCCCATCTATGCCAGCCCCGACCAGGCCGAATCGGCCCAGATCGAGAACGGCATGATCAACCGCTCGGTGGTGGGCTCGGGCAGCATCGTCGACGGCGCCGAGCTGGACCACGCCATGCTGCGCCGCTCGGTCATGGTGGAGCGCGGCGCCCGCCTGGAGCACTGCATCGTGATGGAACGCTCGCGCCTGGGCCGCGGCAGCCAGGTGCGCCGCGCCATCATCGACCAGGACAACGACGTGCCCCCCGGCGAGCGCATCGGCTTCGACCTGGCGCAGGACCGCCAACGCTTCCACGTCACCGAGACCGGCATCGTGGTGGTGCCGGCGGGCTACTTCCCGCGCCGCAAGGAACGCGCGCTGGTGCCGGCCACCGAGACCATGGCCAAGCCCTGGCTGGAGGCCGTTGCATGACGGCCCGTGCCGTCGCACGCACCCACCGACCCGTCCGCCCGCCTCCGGTCCCGGAGGTGACCCTGCCCCAGCGCTGCGAAGCCGGGCGGCCGTGGCCGCTGGGCGCGCACCTGCGGGACGGCGGGGTGAACTTCGCCGTCTTCTCCAGCATGGCCGAGAAGGTGGAGCTGTGCCTGTTCGACCACACCGGCACGCGCGAACTGCGCCGCCTGGCCTTGCCGGGCCGCACCGACGACATCTGGCACGGCTTCGTGCCCGGGCTGGGCGCAGGCGCGCTGTACGGCCTGCGGGTGCACGGCCCCTACGAGCCGGCGCAGGGCCTGCGCTGCAATCCCCACAAGCTGCTACTGGACCCGTACACCCGCGCCCTGGACCGCCCGCTGCGCGGCGGCGCCTGGCAGTACGCCTACACCCTGGGCAGCACCGAGCGGGACCTGGTGATGGACACCGCCGACAACGCCGCCGGCGCGGCCAAGTCGGTGGTGACCGATCCTGCCTTCGACTGGGGCGAGGACCGCCCGCCGGCGATCCCCTGGGAAGACACGGTCTTCTACGAGGTGCACGTGCGCGGGTTCACCAAGCTCATGCCCGAAGTGCCGGAGGGCCTGCGAGGCACCTTCGCCGGGCTGGCCAGCGATGCGGCCATCGCGCACTTCAAGCGCCTGGGCATCACCAGCATCGAACTGCTGCCGGTGCACGCCTTCAACGACGAGCGCCGCCTGATCGACCTGGGCCTGGCCAACTACTGGGGCTACAACACCATCGCCTTCTTCGCGCCCGAGCCGCGCTACTGCGCCGCCGGCGACCCCGACGACTTCAAGCGCATGGTCAAGGCGCTGCACGCGGCGGGGCTCGAGGTGATCCTGGATGTGGTCTACAACCACACCTGCGAGGGCAACCACCTGGGCCCCACGCTGTGCTTCAAGGGCCTGGACAACGCCGCCTACTACCGCCTGGACGAGAACCCGCGCTACTGCTGGGACGTCACGGGGACGGGCAACACACTGGACGCCAGCCACCCCGCCACGCTCCGCCTGGTGATGGACAGCCTGCGCTACTGGGTCGAGGAAATGCACGTGGACGGCTTCCGCTTCGACCTGGCGCCCGCGATCGCCCGCAACGGCGCGGGCGCCTTCGAGCACCGCTCGCCCTTCCTGGCCGCGGTCGCGCAGGACCCGGTGCTGCGCCGGGTGAAGCTGGTGGCCGAGCCCTGGGACATCGGCCACTTCGGCTATCAGGTGGGCGGCTTCCCGCCAGGCTGGTCGGAGTGGAACGGGCGCTACCGCGATGCCGTGCGCGACTTCTGGCGCGGCGCCGACGGCAGCCTGCAGGAGTTCGCGGCCCGGCTGTCCGGCTCGGCCGACGTCTACGCCGGCTCGCGCCGCCTGCCCTGCGCCAGCGTCAACCTGGTCACCGTGCACGACGGCTTCACGCTGAACGACCTGGTCAGCTACAACGAAAAGCACAACGAGGCCAACGCCGAGGAGAACCGCGACGGCGAAAGCCACAACCGCAGCTGGAACTGCGGCGCCGAAGGCCCGACCGATGACCCGGAGATCCTGGCGCTGCGCGAGCGCCAGAAGCGCAACCTGCTGGCCACCCTCTTCGTCTCGCGCGGCGTGCCGCTGCTGCTGGGCGGCGACGAGATGAGCCGCACCCAGGGCGGCAACAACAACGCCTACTGCCAGGACAACGGCGTCAGCTGGTTCGACTGGAGCCCCGAGCGCCGGGCCGACCCGCTGATCGACTTCACCCAGGCCCTGATCGCCCTGCGCCGCGAGCTGCCGGTGCTGCGCCAGAACAGCTGGCCCACCGGGCTGGCGGACGAGGACGGGCGCGCCGACCTCGCCTGGTACAGCGTCTGGGGCCTGCCCATGACCGAGGAGGAATGGACCACCCCCACCGTCCGCACCGTGGCCGCCCTGTTCGACGGCCGCTTCGCGCCGGTGGACGGGCAGCCCAGCCCCAGCGTGCTGCTGCTGTTCAACGCCTCCATGGACGAGGTCACCTTCACCCTGCCCCAGCAGCCGCCCGTCGTTCGCGAGTGGCTGCTGCGGGTGCATACCGGCGAGGGCGTGTTCGACGCCGCCAGCGCCTTGCGACTGGGCCCGCAGGCGCTGCTGGAGCTGAACGGCCACAGCATGGCCGTGCTGGTGGAGGCGAGGGAAGCGGCGGCATGAGGCAGGTGCACCGCATGCGCTTCGGCGCGCTGCCGCGGCCCGGCGGCGGCGCCGATTTCCGGCTCTGGGCGCCCGCCGCGCGGCAGGCGGAGCTGGCGCTCTACACCGGTCCGGGTGGCGAGCCTCGCCTGCTGCCCGCGGTGCGTGATGCCGAGGGCTGGTGGGACTGCCACGCGCCCGCTGCCGCGCCCGGCGCGCTCTACCACTGGCGCATCGACGGCGGCCTCTTGGTCCCGGACCCGGCCTCGCGCCACAACCCGCACGGGGTGCACGAGCCCAGCGCCCTGGTGGACCCGCTCGAATTCGAGTGGGACGAGGGCTGGCGCGGCCGGCCCTGGCACGAGGTGGTGCTCTACGAACTGCACGTGGGCACCTTCACGCCCGAAGGCACCTTCGCCGCCGCGGCGCGCCGCCTGCAGGAGCTGGCCGCACTGGGCATCACGGCCGTGGAGCTCATGCCGCTGGCGGACTTCCCGGGACGCTTCGGCTGGGGCTACGACGGCGTGCTTCCCTATGCGCCGCATGCGGCCTACGGCTCGCCGCACGAGCTCAAGGACTTCATCCAGCAGGCGCACCGGCTGGGGCTGATGGTGTTCGTCGACGTGGTCTACAACCACTTCGGCCCGGAAGGCAATTACCTGCACGCCTACGCCCCCCAGTTCTTCTCGAAGACGCGCCAGAGCCCCTGGGGCGCGGCGATAGCCTTCGACGGGCCCGACAGCCGGGCCGTGCGCGACTTCTTCATCGACAACGCGCTGTACTGGGTGCTCGAGTACCAGGCGGACGGGCTGCGGCTGGATGCCGTGCACGCGATCCAGGACGACAGCCGCCCCGACGTGCTGGAGGAGCTCTCGTCCCGCGTGCGCGCGGCCACGGCAGGGCGCCACGTGCACCTGGTGCTGGAGAACGAGAACAACAACCATGAGCGGCTCGCCCCCACGCCGCAGCCCGGTCTGTACGACGCGCAGTGGAACGACGACTTCCACCACATCCTGCACGTGGCCCTGACCGGGGAGACCCGCGGCTACTACCACGACTACGGCCTGGAGCCCGCGCTCGACCTGCTGGCCCGCGCCCTCACCCACGGCATGCTGTTCGAGGACTCGACACGCAAGCCGGGCGGCGCCCGGGAGCAAGTGCGGCCGGCAGCGCCGCAACCGCTGCCCGCGCTGGTGAACTTCGCGCACAACCACGACCAGGTCGGCAACCGCGCCTTCGGTGAGCGGCTCTCGCGCCTGTGCCCGCCCGAAGCCGCGCCCCTGGCCACGCTGCTGGCGCTGCTCACGCCCGCCATCCCCCTGCTGTTCCAGGGCGAGGAGTTCGGCGCGGGCACGCCTTTCCTGTATTTCGCCGACTGGCAGGGCGAGCTGCGCGAGGCGGTGCGCGAGGGCCGCAAGCGCGAGTTCGGCCACGCCGCACACGGGCCCGACGGCCGGCCGGTCGACTTGCCTGACCCGTGCAGCAGCGCCACGTTCGAGGCGAGCCGGCCGTCCGAGGCCGAGCGCGGCAGCGACTCGGGACGGCGCTGGCAGGCGATGGTGCGCCAGGCGCTGGCCGCCCGCCGCGAATGGATCACGCCGCGCCAGGGCCAGCTGCTCACGGGGCAGCACACGGCGCAGCGCGTGGGCGCCACCGGCCTGGCCGTGCAATGGCGCTACGAGGATGGCCAGGTCCTGGCGCTGGAGCTCAACCTCGGCGCGCAGCCGCTGCAGGCCGAGCCCCAGCGCGCGGGTCCGGTCGAGTCGCAGGAGGTGTTCCGGCACGGCTGGCCTGCCGACACGCGTGAGGCCACCTGGCCGGCCTGGGCCGCGCGCTGGCGCCTGGGTCCCGAGATCACGCTATGACCGGGTTCCAGGAGCTGCTCGAGCGGGCCGAGCGTGCCGGCGTGGCGCGCCGCTACCACACGTTCTGGGGCGAGGACAGGGTAGTGCCCGAGGCCGTGCTGCGCAAGGCGCTGGAGGGCATTGGTGAAGTGCGCCCGCCCGCGGGACCCTTGCCGCCTGTACAAGTCTTCACGGAGGGCGAACCCGCCACCTTCGTCATTCCCGCGCAGGCGGGAATCCAGGATGCGGAAGCCCTGGATCCCCGCCTTCGCGGGGAGGACGGCCGGGACGCCCGGCCGGTGCAAGCCAGACGCGAGGGTGACAACCTCGTCCTCGACCTGCCCCGTGACCTCCCCATCGGCTACTACACCCTCACCGCCGCCGGCGCCGACTGCCTGGTGGCCGTCTGCCCGCGGCGCTGCTGGACACCCCCGGCGCTGCAGGCAGGCGAGCGCTGGTGGGGCTGCACCATCCAGCTCTATGCCCTGCGCTCCTCGCGCAACTGGGGCATCGGCGACTTCGGCGACCTGCGGCGGCTGGCGGACATCGCCGCGCGCCAGGGCGCCTCGTTCATCGGCCTGTCGCCGCTGCACGCCCTGTTCCCGCACCGGCCCGAGCTGGCCAGCCCCTACAGCCCGTCCAGCCGCAACGCGCTGAACCCGATCTACCTGGACGTGCAGGCGCTGGCCGAGCTGAGCGGCTGCGAGGAGGCGGTGCGCAAGCTGCACGGCGAGGAGTTCCAGGACCGGCTGCGGCGCCTGCGCGAGGCCGAGCTGGTGGACTACCCGGGGGTGGCGGCGGCCAAGGAGGAGATCCTGCGGCTCCTGTGGCGACATTTCCAGAAACACGAGCTGGGTGCGAGCAGCTCGCGGGGCGCGCATTTCGGCCAGTACCTGCGCGAGCGCGAGGCCACGCTGGGGCCGCACGCGCTGTTCGAGGCCTTGCAGGCGCGCCTGTCGGCGGCCGACCCCACCGTGTGGGGCTGGCCCGCCTGGCCTCGCGAGTACCACGACCCCCAGGGCGAAGCGGTGCAGGCCTTCGCCCGTGAACATGCCGCGGAGGTGCAGTACCGGTTCTGGCTCCAGTGGCTGGTGGAACTGCAGCTGGACGCCGTGCAGCGCTACGCCCGCAGCCGCGGCATGGGCCTGGGCCTGTACTGCGACCTGGCGGTGGGCGTGAACGGCGGCGGCGCCGAGACCTGGGTGCAGCCCTCGCTGTACGCGCTGGGCATGCACGTGGGCGCGCCGCCCGACCCGCTCAATGCACTGGGGCAGGACTGGGGCCTGCCGCCCCTGAACCCGGTGCAGCTGCAGGCGGCCCGCTACCAGCCCTTCATCGCCACCCTGCGCGCCAACATGCGGCACAGCGGCGCGCTGCGGCTGGACCACGTGATGGCGCTGATGCGCCTGTTCTGGACCAGCCCCGAGGGCGGCACCTACGTCAACTACCCGCTCGAGGACCTGCTGGGCCTGCTGGCCCTGGAGAGCCACCGCCACCAGTGCCTGGTGATCGGCGAGGACCTGGGCAACGTGGCGCCGGCCATGCGCGAGGCCATGCGCGAGCGCAGCCTGCTGTCGTACAAGCCGCTGCTGTTCGAGCGCCGCGAGGATGGTGGCTTCCGGCCGCCCGCCGAATGGCAGGCCCAGGCGCTGGCCGTGGTCAGCACCCACGACCTGCCCACGCTGCGCGGTTTCTGGCTGGGCGAGGACCTGGAACTGATCGCGCGGCTGGGCCTGTTCCCCGACGAGGCGGCCCGCGAGCAGCAGGTGATCCAGCGCTCGCAGGATCGTGCGCGGCTGCTGCTGGCGCTGCAGCACGAATCGCTGCTGCCGCCCGAGGTCTCGGCCCAGCCCACCTCGCTGCCGGACGCCACGCCGGCGTTCGTGGAGGCTGTGTACGCCTTCCTGGCCCGCACGCCCTGCTGGTTGGTGGGGGTGCAGCTGGAGGACGTGAGCGGCCAGCTGCTGCAGGTCAACGTGCCGGGCACCACCGAGGACCGCTTCCCCAACTGGCGGCGCAAGCTGTCCGTGCCGCTCGAGGCGCTCGCCAGCGACGAGCGCTTCGCAGCCGTGGCCGCCGTGCTGCGGGCCGAGCGCAGCGGCCCGGCGCCCGAGGCGGCGCCCGCCGAGCTGCCCGATCTGGCCACGGCGCAGGTGCCGCTGGCCACCTACCGCGTGCAGTTCCACCAGGACTGCCGTTTCGAGCACATCACCCAGGCCGTGCCCTACCTGCACGCCCTGGGCATCAGCCACCTGTACAGCAGCCCCTACCTGCGGGCCCGCCCCGGCAGTACGCACGGCTACGACATCGTGGACCACGGCGCGCTCAATCCCGAGGTGGGGGACGAGCGCGAGCACGACCGCCTGTCGCAGGTGCTGCGCCGCCACGGCATGGGCCAGATGCTGGACCTGGTGCCCAACCACATGGGCGTGCTGGAGGCCGACAACGCCTGGTGGCTGGAGGTGCTGGAGCACGGCCAGGCCTCGGTCCATGCCCAGACCTTCGACATCGAGTGGTCGCCGGCGGCGCCCGAGATGGAAGGCCGGGTGCTGCTGCCGGTGCTGGGCGACCACTACGGCCAGGTGCTGGAGTCCGGCGAGCTGCGCCTACAGTTCGACGCGGACACCGGCGAGTTCGGGCTGCGCTACTGGGACCACCGCTTCCCCCTCGACCCGGCCTGCTACCCGCTGGTGCTGGAGACCCTGCCCGCCCCCGCCGTCCACGACGACACGGAAGGCGACAGCCACGCCGTGGTGGCGAGCGTGCTGGATTCCTTCGCCCGCCTGCCGTCCCGGCAGGACCCCGACCCGGCCGCCCGGCGTGCCCGGGTGCGCGACAGCGCGGTCTACAAGCGCAGCCTGGCCCGGCTGGCGGCGCGCCACGAGTGGCTGGCGCACTGGATCGCCAACTGCGTGCAGCGGCTCAACGGCCAGCCGGGCGATCCGGCCAGCTTCGACCTGCTCGATCGCCTGGTCGCGCGCCAGGCCTACCGCCTGGCGCACTGGCGGGTGGCCAGCGACGACGTGAATTACCGGCGCTTCTTCGACGTGAACACGCTGGCGGCGCTGCGCATGGAGCGCCAGGAGGTGTTCGACGCCACCCACGCCCGCATCCTGCAGTGG
>CAZZAW010000051.1:0-13261 GCA_964652405.1 uncultured Ramlibacter sp. | reverse complement strand
CTGGGCGGGCTGGGCGGCGTGAGCCTGGGAGCCCAGGTGATCGGCAGCCTGCTGGGCGTGGCCTGGGCGGTGGCCTGCGGCTTCGTCGTCTACGGCGTGATCAAGGCGGTGATGGGCTTGCGCCTGACGCAGGAAGAGGAGTACGAGGGCGCGGACCTCGCCATCCACCGCATCGGCTCGACGCCGGAGCGCGAAGTCAACTGGTGACGGGCGTGTGGGGCGCCGCGGCAGCCCCGGCGAGCCGCGGCCAGACCCAGCGCTCCAGCGACCAGGCGCCCGGGCCGTAGATCGCCAGGCCCGCCAGCAGCGAGCCCCAGAACAGGTGCTGCTGCCAGGCGGCCGGCGCGATCTCCTGCAGCGAGACCACGGCCACCGCGTTCACCACGAACAGCCCCAGGGCGGCGAAGCGGCCGCCGAGGCCCAGCACCAGCAGCACCGGCAGCACCAGCTCGCCGGCCGTGCCCATCAGGGCGGCCAGCGCCGGCGGCAGCAGGGGCACCTGGTATTCGTCGGTGAAGAGCGCGAGCGTGGTGTCCCAGTCGCGCAGCTTGGTCAGGCCCGAGAGGAAGAACACCTGGGCCAGGTAGAGGCGGGCCGCCAGCGCCGCCGCCGGCTGCAGCGACGCCAGGCCGCGGGCCAGGGGCTGCCACAGGGCCAGCGCTTGTTGCAGGGGACGGTTCATGGGTTCTCCTCGGGGTTCGTCACAGGTCGCGGGCGGCCAGCAGCAGGCCGGTCTGCGCCGCCAGCGGCAGCCAGGCCTGGAAGTCCAGGCCGGGGGCCGCTGCCAGTGAGTCGAGCAGCGGCCGCCTTTCTTGCAGGGCGGCGATGAACGCGGCTTCATGAGGCAGCGCGCGGCGCAGCCGGGGCTTGAACCCCTGGCGCCAGGCCAGCGCGGTCTGGGCCTCGCCCGCGCGCAGCCGGCGGCCAGCTTCTTCGAGCGAGGGCTCGCCCTCGAGGTGGGCGCCGAGGATGCTGGCGACGGGGTAGGCGCTCGCGATGCAGGTGGCGCCGGGGCTGAGCACCAGGGCCAGGCGGGCGGGGTCGGCGGAAGCGAGCAGGGCCAGCGAGCCCGGGTCGGCCTCGCCATCAGGTGCGGTGGCGATCGCGTGCAGCGCCCATTCAGCCCGCGCCACGTCGGCCAGGTACGGCTCTTCTTGGGCCAGCGCCGCCTGCTCCTCGATGTACGCCGGCAGTTGCCCGCCCCATTGCGCCAGGTCGCCGCGCGCGGGCGGGTGCTGGCGCCAGAGGCTGCGCGCCAGCGCCTCGAAGTTCTCCTCGCCCAGCAGCTGCGCCACCACGGGGTAGGCCGCGGACAGCGTCCGCACCGCCAGGGCCTGGGCCTGGCTGCGGTAGGCCTGCAGCCCACGTTCCAGGTCATTTCGGCCCGGAGTGCCCGCCGCAAGCGCGCTGTCAGCTATTAATTCCATAGCATCGGCGTGGCGGGGCAGGGCCAGCGCCTGCAGCAGCAAGGCCTGCTGGCGGGCCAGGCTCATGCCGTCACTCCCGCCGCCACGGCCCTGGCTTGCGCCGCCTCCTCCAGCAGCACCTGCAAGGGCGGCAGGCCGGTGTCCCATTCGACCAGCGTGGGCACGCCGCCGAAACGCCGCAGGGCGTGGGCGTAAACCTCCCACACAGCCGGGGCCACGCGGCTGCCGTGGTCGTCGATCACGATGTCCGGGAGCACGCAATGGCCGGCCAGGTGGATCTCGCCCACCGCGGCGGCCGGGATGGCGTCCAGCCAGCGGGCGCAGGCCGCCACCGGGTCCGGCTCGCGGGCATTGAGTGCGTTCACGTAAAGGTTGTTCACGTCCACCAGCAGCCCGCAGCCGGTGCGCGCCACCAGCTCGGACAGGAACTGGGGCTCGGTCAGGTCGCTGCTGGCCAAGGCCAGGTAGGCCGAGAGGTTCTCCACCAGGAGGGGGCGCCGCAAGCGTTCCTGCACCTGGTCCACGTGGCGGGCCATCACGGCCAGCGCCTCCTCGTGAAAGGGAACGGGGAGCAGGTCGCCGGCATGGACTTCACGCCCGCCCACCGTACCGCGGGCAAAGCAGGCATGGTCGCTCACGCGCTCGGGGCGGACGCGGTCGACCAGCCGGACCAGCTGCTCCAGGTGCCAGGCATCGAGGCCGGCCGCGGACCCCAGCCCCAGGCCGACGCCGTGCAGGCTGAGGGGATAGTGGCGGCGGCCCTGCGCCAGCACCGCCAGCGCCGCGCCGCCCTCGCCGAAGAAGTTCTCCGAATGGACCTCGAGGAAGTCCAGCGCGGGCCGGGTCTCCAGCAGCTCGCCGTAGTGCGGCTGCCGCCACCCGATGCCCACGGGCGGCGCCACGGCCTCAGGCCTTCTTGGCCTTGGCCTTGGCTTCCTCGGCCGTCATGCCCTTCATGCTCTTGCAGGTGCCCTTGGCCACGTACTTCCACTCGCCGGGGTCGTTGCTGACCTTGGACTGGCCCGCGCAGGAATGCGTGCCGGCGAGGTTGGCGCAGTCGTTCTGGCCGGCCTTGGCGATGCCGTAGCACTTTTCCTTTTCCTGGGCGGCGGCGGGCGCGGCCACCAGCATCGTGGACAGCAGCGAAGCCGCGGCGGCGGCGATCATGGCGCGTTGGTTCATGGGAACTCCGTAGGTTCAGGGTTGAGGGAAGAACCGGCCGCGGCGCGTTCCGGTTGCGGGTTGGTCTGGCGGACCGACGGCTTCTTACAGCCGCCTTGAATGGGTAAACCCTAGAGCAGCTCCGCGATGCGGTCCCAGGCCTCGGCCGGCATGCGGCCCTGCCAACGCTCCACGATGCGGCCTGCCTTGTCGATCAGGAAGGCCGCCGGCAACTGCCCGCGCACGCCCAGCGAATCACGGTACCCGGCCTCGCCGGTCCACAGCTGCACGAAGCGCTGCTGCACCGGCACGGTGCGGGAGATGATCTGCTCGTAGGCCTGCAGGTCCCCGAGGCGGGCATCCGTGCTCACCAGCACCATCTCGAAGGGCTTGCCCTTCCAGCCTTCGTAGTTCTGGCGCAACTCCGGCATCTTGTCGCGGCACACCGCGCAGCCGGTCGACCAGAACATCACCAGCACCACCTTGCCCCGCAGGCCGGCGAGCTGGAAGGGCTGCCCCTCCAGGGTGCGGCCCTCGATGGTGGGCGGGGCGGCCGGCGCCTGCGCGCGGGCAGCGGGAGCGGCCAGGAACGTGAGGGCCAGGAGGGCGGGCAGCAGGATGTTCATGCCCGTGGGTCGTGTGCCATCATCCCTTCTTACAGCTGAGCTCCATGCCGATCGAAAGCCAACTCGCCGACCTGCAGCCCTACCTGCTGCGCTATGCCCGGCTGCAACTGCGCAACGACACCTGGGCCGAGGACGCCGTCTCCGAAACCATGCTGGCGGCGCTGGCCAAGCCGCAATCCTTCGGCAACCGCTCGCAGCTCAAGACCTGGCTGGTGGGCATCCTCAAGCACAAGCTGGTCGACATCCTGCGCCAGCGCCGCCGCGAGGTGAGCCTGGACGAGCAGCAGGAGGGCGCGGATGGCGCCGAAGAGCTGGACGCGCTGATGTTCAAGGCCGACGGCCACTACGTCACGCCGCCGGCCGACTGGGGCCGGCCCGATGCCGCGCTGCAGTCGCGCCAGTTCTTCGAGGTGCTGGAGGCCTGCTGCCAGAAGCTGCCGCCGGCGCTGGCGCGCGTGTTCATGATGCGCGAGTGGCTGGAGCTCTCCAGCGAGGAGATCTGTAAGGAGCTGGGCCTGACCCCGACCAACCTCTACGTCCAGCTGCACCGCGCCCGCCTGCGCTTGCGCGAATGCCTGGAACAGAACTGGTTCAACCCCCGCACCGCCCCATGATGTTCCTGCGCCGCACCTGCCGCGAAGCCGCCGCGCTGATGATCGCGCGGGAAGACCGCGCGCTGCCGCTGGCCGACCGCATCGCGTTGCGGCTGCACCTGGCCGCCTGCAAGGCCTGCCCCGCTTTCGAGCGCCAGCTGCTGACCTTGCGCGGCGCTTTCGGCGCCTGGCGGCACTACAGCGAGAGCGCCGATTAGGGGCCGTCACCCTTTTTTCACGCCCGGGCCGTGTTTTGGGCCCATAATGGCCCGGTGCCCCGCTCCGGTGGGGCACATTGGTTTGCGGTGACAGGTCAGTTTCGCGTCTCTGATGAAGTTTTTGAGTTTGTGATTGCGTGCCCGGCTCCATCGCGTTTCAAGCGTTTTCTATAGGAGCCTTTCATGGGCAACAAACTCTACGTGGGCAACCTGCCCTACTCTTACCGTGACAGTGACATGGAGCAGGCGTTCAGCCAGTTCGGCACCGTCGCGTCCGCCAAGGTCATGATGGAGCGCGACACCGGCCGCTCCAAGGGCTTCGGCTTTGTCGAAATGAGCAGCGAGGCCGAAGCGCAGGCCGCCATCCAGGGCATGAACGGCCAGCAGGTCGGTGGCCGTGGCCTGGTGGTCAACGAAGCCCGTCCGATGGAGTCGCGCCCGCCCCGTAGCGGTGGCTTCGGCGGCGGCGGTGGCGGCGGCTATGGTGGCGGCGGTTACGGCGGCGGCGGCGGCGGTGGCGGCCGTCGTGACGGCGGTGGCGGCGGCTACGGTGGCGGCCGCGGCGGCTACTGATTTCCGCGTCTGCTCATCGGCAAATGCAAGCAAAAGGGCCTACGGGCCCTTTTTTCATGCGGCAAGGCCCTCTTGCCCACCCTGCGGATATCTGCCACATAATGGCCTCGCGTGGATCGAGCAGTGCCACGCGGGTTTGCGGTGAACAGGTCACTTTCGCGTCGCTCTGCCGGTTGAATGCGTTTTCGGGACTCCATCGCTCAGGTCAACGTGTCATTTCAGGAGTCCCCAGGATGGGCAACAAACTCTACGTCGGCAACCTGCCGTACTCGGTCCGCGACAACGACCTCGAACAGGCGTTCAGCCAGTTCGGCGCCGTCACCAGCGCCAAGGTCATGATGGAGCGCGACACTGGCCGCTCCAAGGGTTTCGGTTTCGTCGAGATGGGTTCTGACGCCGAGGCGCAGGCCGCCATCAACGGCATGAACGGCCAGCCCCTGGGCGGCCGCAGCGTGGTCGTCAACGAAGCCCGTCCCATGGAATCGCGGCCTCCCCGCAGCGGCGGCTATGGCGGCGGTGGTGGTGGCGGCTACGGCGGCGGTGGCGGCGGTGGTTACGGCGGCGGCGGCGGCCGCAGCGGCGGTGGCGGCTATGGCGGCGGCGGTGGTGACCGCGGCGGCCGTGGCGGCGGCGGCAACGACGGCGGCTTCCGCAGCCCCTACGGTTCCGGCCCGCGCGGCGGCGGCGACCGTGGCGGCCGTGGCGGTTACTAGCCGGCCTTCACCCCAGCAAAAAGCCCGTCATCGACGGGCTTTTTTCATGGCCGGGGCGCCTCGGTCTTGCGGTGCTTGCGCGGCCGCCCGGCCAGCAGCTTGTCGAACAGCGGGTTGGGCAGCAGCCGCAGCAGCTTGGCCACCACGCCCATCTGCCAGGGGATCACGCGGTAGCTGGCGCCCGCCTCGATGGTGCGGAAGGCCCGGTCGGCGAAATCCTCGGGCTTCATCAGGAACGGCATCGAATAGCGGTTCTGGCGCGTGAGCGGCGTGTCGATGTAGCCGGGCGAGATCGTCACCACCTTCACCCCCGTGCCCCGCAGCTCGCCGCGCAGGCTCTCGCAGTAGCTGATCACGGCCGCCTTGCTGGCGCAGTAGGCGCCGTGGCCGGGCAGGCCGCGGATGCCGGCCACGCTGGCGATGCCGACCAGGGCCCCCGAACCGCGCGCCGCCATCGGCTGCACGAAGGGATGGAAGGTCGCGGCCAGGCCCACGTTGTTGGTGGCGAAGGTGGCCGCGATCACGTCCAGGTCTTCCCGCACGGCGGTGTCCACGCCGATGCTGATGCCGGCGTTGGCGATCACCACGTCCGGCACGCCCTGCGCCGCCAGGCAGGCCTGGCCGGCCGCGACGATGCTGCCGGTGTCGGCCACGTCGGCGCCGTAGACCGCATAGCGGTCGGCCGCGAGCCCCTGTTGCCGGGCCCAGGCCTCGATCTCGCCCGTGCGCCGGGCCGCCAGCGCCAGCCGCCAGCCGGCCTGGTGGTAGCGCCAGGCCAGCGCCTGGCCGATGCCGCTGGACGCGCCCGTGATGAAGACCAGCTTGTTCACGGGGCCGCCCCCTGCTGCCGGTTCACCGGTGACAGCGTGCCGCGCACCCGTCCGCGCAGCTCCAGCACCCGGTCCAGGTTGTCGTAGTCCATGTTCTCGGCGGTGAACTGGTCGGTGCCGCGCGTGAGGGTCACCGGCTTGTGCGACTTGATGCGCTCGGTGCCGCCCAGGAAGGCATGCAGGAACTCGCCGCGGAACTCCAGCCGGGGCTCTTTCTGCCCATCGGGACCGGCGCCCGGCTCGCGCGTGACCACCGCATTGCCGATCAGCTGCACCTCGGTGCCGTCGGCGTTGCTCACCGCCTTCTGCGCCGTCGCCACCGTGAGCTCGCCCTGCTCGTTGAACGATCGGATGCGGGGCTGGTCGATCTCCAGCGTGTCGGTGTCGGGGTAGTGGCGGGCCTCGGTGCCGAACACCTCGCTTTTCAGGCGCCCGGCGGCGTCGAAGGTCTTCACCGAGAAGTTGCGCATGAAGTAGTCCGGATCGTGCGTCAGCGGCTTCTGCGCCTCGGCCGGCCCCAGCAGCGCGGGCGTGTTGCGCACCATCCAGTAGGTGCCCAGCGCCAGCAGGCCCATCAGGATGACGGGCAGGTAGATGGCCACGCGGTCCCACGCGCCGCGCAGCCACAGCCAGCCCGCGCGCAGGCTCACCGGTAGGCCTCCAGCAGCTGGGCATAGCGGCCGCTGGCCACCAGCAGCAGGTCGCAGAACTCGCGGGCTGCGCCGTGCCCGCCGGCCAGGGTGGTGACGTAGCGCGCAGCCGCCTTGACTTCCACGTGCGCGTTGGCCGGCGCGGCGGCGAACGCGCAGCGGCGCATCACCGGCAGGTCGGGCCAGTCGTCCCCGATCACGGCCGCCTGGGACCAGTCCAGGCCGAGCTCGTCCAGGGTCTTCTGCGCCGCCGGCGCCTTGTCCTCGGTGCCGAAATGCGCGTGCGTCACGCCCAGTGCCGCCAGCCGGCCGCGCAGCGGCTTGGAGTCGCGGCCCGTGACCACGGCCGGCGTGATGCCGGCCCGCTGCAGCAGCTTGAGCCCCAGGCCATCGAGGATGTGGAAGCGCTTGAGCGTCTCGCCCTGGTCCGACATGTACAGCCCGCCGTCGGTGAGCACGCCGTCCACGTCGAAGAAGGCCACGCGGATGCCTTGCGCGGCGAGCAGCAGCTCGGGCGGGAAGGTCAGCGCTGGTGCCATGGGGGTCAGATCACCTTGGCACGCAGCAGGTCGTTGGCGTTCAGCGCACCGCAGACCTGGCCCTGCTCGTCGAGCACGAAGACGAGCGTCACGCGGGTCTGCTCCATCAGCTGCGCGGCTTCGGCAGCCAGCGCGTCCGAGCGGATGGTGCGGGGATGGCGGTTCATCAGCTCGCCGGCCGTGCTGGAGCGCAGGTCGGTGCCTTTCTCGACATGGCGCCGCAGGTCGCCCGCGGTGAAGATGCCCAGCAGGTGCCCGGCGGCGTCCACCACGGCAGAGGCCCCTATGCCCTTGGCGCCCATCTCCCGCATCAGCTCGCCGAAACCAGCCTCCGGGCCGACGCGCGGCACGGCGTCGCCGGCGCGCATCACGTCGGACACCAGGGTGATCAGCTTGCGGCCCAGCGAGCCGCCGGGGTGCGAGCGGGCGAAGTCTTCCGGGGCGAAGTCGCGCGCGTCGAGCAGCGCCACCGCCAGCGCGTCGCCCAGCGCCAGCTGCGCGGTGGTGCTGGCCGTGGGCGCCAGGTTGTGGGGGCAGGCTTCCTTTTCCACGCTGCTGTCCAGCACCACGTCGGCATGCCGCGCCAGCGTGGAACGCGCGCCGCCGGTGATGGCGATCAGCGGGGTGCCCATGCGCTTGACCACCGGCAGGATGGTGGTGAGCTCCTCGACCTCGCCGCTGTTGGAGATGGCCAGCACCAGGTCCTGCGCGGTGATCATGCCCAGGTCGCCATGGCTGGCCTCCGCGGGGTGCACGAACATGGCGGGCGTGCCGGTGGAGGCCAGCGTGGCCGCGACCTTGCGGCCGATGTGGCCGCTCTTGCCCATGCCCATCACGACCACGCGGCCGCGCACGCCCAGGATCATTTCCACTGCGCGCGGGAACGATTCGCCGGTGCGGGCCTTCAGCCCCTGCACCGCCGCCATCTCGATGTCGAAGGTTTCCTGGGCGAGGCGCAGGGCGCGGGCAGGGTCGAAACTCATGGCGGAATTCTAGAGCGCGATAGCATCGCCCCATGTCCACCCTGGAACTCACGCTGCTGTACCTCCTGGCCGCAGTGCTGGGTGTGGTGGCCTGCCGCTCGCTCAAGCTGCCGCCCATGCTCGGCTACCTGGTGGTGGGCATCCTGATCGGGCCCAATGCGCTGGCCTTGGGCCAGAACGAGGAAGGCGTGCGCCACCTGGGCGAATTCGGCGTGGTCTTCCTCATGTTCGTGATCGGGCTGGAGTTCAACCTGCCCAAGCTGCGGGCCATGCGCGGCCACGTGTTCGGCTTGGGGCTGTTCCAGGTGGTGCTCACCGTGGTGATCGGCACCGTGGGCACGCTGTTCCTCGCGGCCCTGGCGCCCACGCTCTGGAAAATGAGCTGGCAGACCGCGTTGGCCCTCTCGGGCGCGCTGGCCATGAGCAGCACGGCCATCGTGGTCAAGCTGATGTCCGAACGGCTGGAGCTGGAGTCCGAGCACGGCAAGCGCGTCATGGGCGTGCTGCTGTTCCAGGATCTGGCCGTGGTGCCGCTGCTGGTACTGATCCCGGCCCTGGGCAGCAAGCCCGAGACACTGTTCACGGCGCTGGCGGTCGCCACGCTCAAGGCGGCGGTGCTGATCACGGTGCTGCTGGTGGGCGGCCAGTGGCTGATGCGCTGGTGGCTCACCCTGGTGGCGCGGCGCAAGAGCGAAGAGCTGTTCGTGCTCAACCTGCTGCTGATCACGCTGGGGCTGGCCTGGCTGACCGAGCTGGCGGGCCTGTCGCTCGCGCTGGGCGCCTTCATCGCCGGCATGCTGATCTCGGAGACGGAGTACAAGCACCAGGTGGAGACCGACATCCGGCCCTTCCACGACGTGCTGCTGGGCCTGTTCTTCATCACCATCGGCATGATGCTGGACTGGCGCCTGGTGGCCCAGCGCTGGGGCCTGGTGCTGCTGATGGTGACCGTCCCCGTGCTGTTCAAGCTGGCCCTGGTCACCGCGCTGGCGCGCTGGCTGGGGGCCTCCATGGGTGTGTCGCTGCGCACGGGCCTGTACCTGGCGCAGGCCGGCGAGTTCGGCTTCGTGATGCTGGCGCTGGCCCAGCAGAACAACCTGATCCCGGCCACGCTGCTCAACCCCATCCTGGCCAGCATGGTGATCTCGATGATCGCCACGCCCTTCATCATCATGTACAGCAACCGCATCGTGATGAAGCTGGTCGCCAGCGAGTGGCTGCAGCAGTCGCTGCAGATGACGACCATCGCGCGCAAGTCGATCAACGCCAACAAGCACGTGATCATCTGCGGCTACGGCCGCTGCGGGCAGAACCTGGCCCGGGTGCTCGAGCGCGAGGGCATCCCCTACATGGCGCTGGACCTGGACCCCGACCGCGTGCGGCAGGCGGCGGCTGCCGGCGATTCAGTGGTGTTCGGCGACGCCGCGCGGCTGCAGGCCCTGATGGCGGCAGGCCTGGCGCGCGCCAGCGCCGTGGTGGTCACCTACCTGGACGTCGCGGGCGCCATGAAGGTGCTGGCCAATACCCGCACCCACGCGCCGCAGGTGCCGGTGATCGTGCGCACCCAGGACGACCACGACCTGGAGAAGCTGCAGGCCGCCGGCGCCACCGAGGTGGTGCCCGAGGCGCTGGAGGGCTCGCTCATGCTGGCCAGCCACGCCCTGGCGCTGGTGGGGGTGCCCATGCGGCGCGTGATCCGCATCGTGCAGGACCAGCGCGATGCCCGCTACAACCTGCTGCGCGGCTACTTCCACGGGGCCGACGACGATGGGGTGGACGAGCTGGAGCACGAGCGCCTGTCCACCGTGACAGTTCCTCTGGGTGCGCGTGCGATCGGCCGCCGGCTGGGGCATTTCGCGCTGCATGCCATGGGGGTGCGGGTGGTGAGCCTGCGCCGGTCGAACGGCCAGCCGGCCCCATTGGAGGAGGACCCGCCGCTGGCCGGGGGCGACACGCTGGTGCTGTCCGGCAAGCCGGAAACGCTGGCGGTGGCCGAGCAGAAGCTGCTGGCCTGAGGCGCGCTAGCGCAGGTCGCCGTACTGGGTGCCGCTCAGGGCCGGTGAGCGCGGCTCGTCCGGCATCTCGGTGTCTTCGTAGCCGGTGAGCAGGGTGTAGCTCTGCGGGCCGTGCACGGCGGTGCCGTCGAAGGAACGGGCGGAGGACGGCGCGGGACGCGCCATGCCGGCGGCCAGCGCCTGCTTGAAGGCCGCCACCTCGTCGGCGTCGATCGGCTCGAAGCGGTTCGCGGGCTTGGCCGCCGCCAGCGGGGCCGGCGAGGAATCCAGCACGGCCGGCTGCGATTCCAGCGGCATGGGCTGGGACGGCGTGGCCCGGGCGCTGGGCACGCCGACGGCGACATGCTCGTTCATGCGCCAGTAGACGGCGGTGACGATGATGTCGAAGCGGGACTTGGCCGACTGGGCGATCAGCGCCTCGATCTCGGCCAGGCGGGAGGTCTCGCCGCTGTGCTCGCGCGACAGGTCGACCATCAGCAGGAACTGACGGCCCCGGCTGTCCAGCGACAGCACCTTGAACTTGTAGCTGGAGGACAGCACGCCGGCGCGCATCATGGCCTCGCGCACCACGCCGTACAGCAGCTCGCGGCGGGCCATGCGCTCGCCCTTGCGGTTGGCGGGCTGGCCCGGCGGGGGCTCGGCCGTGGTGCCGCGGCGGTTCGCCGGGCGGGTGGGCTCCATGCGGGACAGGCCCGAGCTGGGCGGGGCGCTCTTGGCCTGCTTTTTCTTTTTCGGCGGGAACAGCCAGCTGATCAGGGACATGGGGGAAGCCTCTTGCCGCAGGGGGATGCGAACCAGTGTAAATGCCGTGCTTGAGCTTGCCGCCAGGCCCTCAAGCCGCTTCCGTGAAAAAGTTGGGGAGAAGCCGCACTGGAAAAACCGGCCCCTCTCAGGCGTGCGGCCCTCAGGTGACCGCCACCCGCTTGGGCTTGTTCATCAGCCGGCGCGACACCAGCGAGCCGAGCGCCATGGCGACCTCCAGCGCCAGCGCCGGGTGGCGGTTGGACAGCTCGGTGAAGCGGATCGGCGTCAGGCTCCAGATCTTGCAGGCGCTGGCGGCCTGCACGGTGGCGTTGCGCGGCATGCGGGTGAAGAACGCGCCTTCGCCGACGGCCGAGCCCGGCCCGACGATCGCCAGCCGCACGCGGCCTTTCACGTCCTCGTAATGCACCGTCAAGGTGCCGGTCTCCACCAGGTAGAGCGTCCGGTCCTTGGCGCCCTGCTCGATCAGCTTCTGGCCCTGGGCCAGCGCGAACGGCTGCATGTAGCTGCCCAGCTGCTCCCACTGGCTGGGCGTGAGCGTGGGCTGGAAGCTGTCGTTCGAGTGGTTGTGCGCGACGGCCTGGACCAGGCCCTTGATCTCGAACGTGAGCGTGGTGGGCAGGGGAGCGTTCATGGTCGCGCGAAGGTACCTCTGCCTCAGCCATGGCGGCAAGGCTCGTTAACGGTCGCTTACAGGTGATACGGGCCCAGCGCCGCCCGTCCGCGCAGGGCCGCCGCCCGTCCCGGCTACTTGCCGATGCAGAAGCTCGAGAAGATCACGCCCAGCAGGTCGTCGGCGCCGAAGGCGCCAGTGATCTCGTTGAGCGCGTTCTGCGCCAGGCGCAGCTCTTCGGCCAGCAGGTCCAGCGCCTGGGCCTCGCGTGCCAGCTGGCCGGCGGCTTCCATCAGGTGCGCGTCGACGCGGCGCAGCGCCTGCACGTGCCGCTCGCGGGCGATGTACACGCCCTCGGGCGCGGACTGCCAGCCGGCCACCTCCAGCAGCCGGGCCCGCAGCGCGGCCAAGCCTGCACCGGTCCTGGCCGAGATCGCCAGGCCCGGGGCGCCGGGGGCCACGTCGGCCTTGTTCCACAGGTCGAGCACCGGCACCGATTCAGGCACCAATCCGGCCAGGGCGCCCGCCAGACGGGCGTCCTCTGCTATGTATTCAGGAGCATTCGCCCTTGTCAGGTCGTGCAGGAACAGCACCGCGTCGGCCGCCCGGATCTGCTCCCAGGCGCGCTCGATGCCGATCTTTTCGACCGGGTCCTCGCTGTCGCGAAGGCCGGCAGTGTCGATCACGTGCACCGGCACGCCCTCGATCTGGATGGTCTGGCTCACCACGTCGCGGGTGGTGCCCGGGATGGGCGTGACGATCGCCAGTTCCGCGCCGGCCAGCGCGTTCAGCAGCGAACTCTTGCCGGCATTGGGCTGGCCGGCGATCACCACCTTGATGCCTTCGCGCAGCAGCGCGCCCTGGCGCGCCCGCTGCATCACGCCCGCCAGCAGGGCCTGCAGCCGCTGGAGCTGGCCCTGGGCGTCGGCCTTCTTGAGGAAGTCGATCTCCTCTTCCGGGAAGTCCAGCGTGGCTTCCACCAGCATGCGCAGATGAACCAAGGCGTCACGCAGCTGGTGGATCTCGCGCGAGAACTCGCCGGCCAGCGAGCGCCCGGCGCTGCGCGCGGCGGCTTCGGTGCTGGCGTCGATCAGGTCGGCGATCGCCTCGGCCTGCGCCAGGTCGATCTTGTCGTTCAGGAACGCCCGCTCGGTGAACTCGCCGGGCCGCGCCAGCCGCAGCCCCTGCGCGGCGCCGGCCTCCAGGCAGCGCGCCAGCAGCAGCTGCAGCACCACCGGCCCGCCATGGGCCTGCAGCTCCAGCACGTCCTCGCCGGTGTAGGAATGTGGCGCGGGGAAGTGGATCGCCAGCCCTTGGTCGATGGGCGCGCCGTCCGCGGCGCGGAAGGGCAGCAGGGTGGCTTCGCGCGGCTTGAGCTGGCGGCCGCAGACCGCGTCGATCACGGCGGCCACCGCCTGGCCCGAGACCCGCACGATCCCCACCGCGCCCCGTCCGGGGGCCGTGGCGATCGCTGCGATGGGGTCCCGGTTCAGCACGTCATCGGAACTTGGGCAGGTTGAATTCCGGCGGCACGCCCATGCGCGTGTTGATCAGCCAC
>CAZZAW010000050.1:11238-13370 GCA_964652405.1 uncultured Ramlibacter sp. | reverse complement strand
GTGCAAGGAAAGCATCTCGCGCCTCAAGGCCAATGAACTGAAGGTCGAAGTGAAGACCGGAACTGGCGCTTACGCCGGATCACTCATCCGTGAATACGCGTGGCAGGCCGAGACACCGACGGGTGAAGTGAAGTGGATGGTCCGGTTTGAACCCATGATCGCCGAGCTCTTCCAAGAGGACTCGGTGACGTTCCTCGCTTGGGAGCAGCGCAAGCTGATTGGGTCGCGAGCCAGCCTGGCCCTGTGGCTGCACTCCTATTTCGCGAGTCACAGAGAACCGCTCCCGATCTCGGTGCAGAAACTCCACGAGCTGGCCAAGAGCGACGAGAAGGAGATTCGCTTCTTCAAGCGCAGGGTGCGCAACGCGCTCGATCGCCTCGTCGAAATCGGGTTCTTGCTGTCCTACCAGTTCGTGGGTGACACCGTCCACGTGAAGAAGGCGCCACTACGCCTTGGCGCTGTCAGCCTTCGAAACGCCGCGACCAAGCTGTTGACGTAAGCGTTTTCATTGGGCGCTCGCGAGTCCGGCTTGCCAGCCGGTATTCGCCGCGAACTGTTGCCACGGTTCAAGTTCAAGAACGGCATCCACCCCCAGGTCAGGCCAGTAGCCGGTTTGCGTGCAAGCCTTGAATGCGGCCGCGCAGGCTTTGAACTTCAGGGCGCCGTTCCCCATGAAGTTCTCGCCAGCTTCGAGAGTGCTGACCGAGTGCGGTGCCGTGCTCTCTGCCGCGATGAAGACGAAGGGCGGCGCAACCTTGCGGCCCTCATACATGCACCGCGCCAGGCTGTACATGTAAGCCTGAAGATCGTAGGCCATGTCGACGGCGTCACGCAGAAACGCTCGCGCAGTTCCATGACGCGTTGACTTGAGGTCGAAGCTGATGTCGGGGTGGAAGACGTCGAGGCGAACGCGCATGCGCAGCCCTGTGGTCGGCTCTGTGAAGTAGATCGTCGCTTCGGTGAGCGACTCCTCGATGAAGCGTTGAAGCGGGCGTCCCTTGTACTGGGTCGACGCGATCTTCTCGGCAACGCGGCGCCCCCGCGCGAACGTCGGCTCGTCGATCACGAGCCTGTCGCAGTGCTGGGCTTCAAACTCGAGAAAGGCTGCAGTTCGATCGGCGACGCCGGGATAGACGGCCAAGTCCTGGGTCGCGGCCCGCGGCTGGAGCAACAGAAGGTGGACCAGCGTGCCAAAGTCCTTCGCGCGAGTGGCCGTGTTGGCCGCGATCAGACCGGCTTGAAAGTGCGCCGGTGAGGTCAGTAGCGGCTTCAAGAGCGAGCAGCTCAATGCATCCCGGTCCGCATGGTACTCATGCGCCGGAAGATTCTTGTGCAGGCAACTGCTGCCAGCCACGCCAGGAAGTGGGGGCTCGTTTGCCGGTGCTGCCGAGAACGCGTGAGTAAGGGGGACGGTTTGCATAGTTGATGTACGGGGATTGCCTTCGCTCACCTATGGAACCACGAAAGCACCCGGTGTCAACCCCAGATGCCGCCGACAACGAGTGGTGAATCGCGAGTTGGCGCCCTAGACAAGCAAATCTTCCATGCCAAACTGGTTTCGACAAAAAAGTATGACGAACTCGCCCTTGACATCTGCAGGATCCACCACCACCCAGTGGCTGATCGACCTCGACCAGGCCATACGGTCAGGCGACGACCAACGCCTTTGGAGTCTCGTGGATCAGCACGCGGACAAGGCGGAGGCCCACCACCGGGTCGCGCAGCAGGTTGCGCGGCTCGCATACCAGGTAGGCGACAGACCGAGATTTAGCGAGTTGTATCTCGTTCCCATCATCGAAGCGCCGGGAACTCAGCTCCTGAATGACGCCGCGATCTGGCGCCAGGCCGACATCTGCGTCAATGAAGCACTGCAGTCATGGCTTCCGGCGAAAACTCGAAAGACAGTGTTCGCTGGAATCCAGCCCTATGACTGGATTGGCGGTTGGCAGCCGGGCATTTTGCGGTGCCATCTCCACAGCACGATCCCGGGCCAGCAGTTGAAAGTCTCGTTCCTCACAGAGACGATCGATTGCCCGCCGGAGGCTCCGCGACTCGGTTTCATCTGCATCGTGGTGACCAATGACGCTGGCTGGCTGCGGACGCCGGCGGTCGACGTAGTGCGCGACAACAGG
>CAZZAW010000050.1:5646-11228 GCA_964652405.1 uncultured Ramlibacter sp. | reverse complement strand
CCTCCAGCCTGGTCCGCAGTCTCCTCCGCCACTCGTGCTCACTCCCGACCGCTTGCAGTTCGCCGTGGCGGACGGCATCGCGCTGTGGTTGCAGCAGCTCGACGAAGCGGTTGGGATCAAGGGTTGGACCGCGATCCCCAGCGCCGCAAGTCCCGATGTCGTCAAGGTAACGTTGGCGCTCGAAAACGACAGTGTGCCCTTGACGCAGTTCACGATCCGCAAGCATCAGATCGGGCTCGAGGGCGTGGACGGCGTCTTGACCATGTTGCATGCGCTCGCGCCGATGCTGGACAACCCCATGGACGCGCCTCCAACAAAGCAAGAGCGCAGGACGCTGGACTTGACTTGATCTCCTTCCGTGTTTTCATGGAGGAAACACGGAGAAGCCACTATGAATCTCAACACCATCGCCATCACCCCGCACGCGGAAGGCTTCATCAAGGTTGCGGCCGAAGACGATCCGTTGTTCGGGGAGGCTCGCACGAAGATGGAGTTCCTGGTGACTGCTCGCCACCATGTGAACCCGGCCGAACCGACGAAGCTCGCTCCCCACCCCATCGGAGAGACGCTGCAGAAGGCGGAAGAGGGCGGCGCGGCCAAGATCACCGAGATTCCGATTCGACTGTTCTTCAATAAGTCGAGCAATGCCCTGAGCATCCGCTACCAGGCGTACGAAGTCGCCGGTAATCGTCCGGTGTGCTCCGGTAACGGGAAGGACGCGCAACGCCTTGTGACGGCCGCCGACAAAACACCCACGATCCAACAAGTCGCGTGCCCGGGCCCGGAGCTGTGCGATCTCGTCGCCACCGGGACTGCTGTCTGCCGGCGGCAGGTGCGCATGCCGGTGCAGATCGAAGGCCAGGCCAATCCCCTTTCGGTCTTCGAGGTCCGAACGTCCTCCCTGAATACCTACCGCGCACTTCGAGCGCAGCTGCAGCTGGTGGAACGTCAATTCGGGGGGCTGCGGCACGTGCCGCTGAAACTCACCCTCTGGCAGGCCAGCAATGAGCTCAGCGGGTTCGAGCCGTTCAGCTTGATGCAACTGGCGCTCGACGCGCCCTCGCTCGCCGAAGCGATGCAAAAGGTGACGACGGAACGCGAAGCGCTGAAGACGGCAGGAGTCTCCGATGACCTTGACGGCATGCTTGAGCATGGCGAAACCGAGAGCTTGTTTGCTGCTGCGGCCGTCGACTTTCCGGCCGTTAGTGAGTTCTATCGCGCCGAGTCGACGCGTCGAACCGGCTCGGAGCCGATCACGACGCCTGCCAGGGCAGCTCGCGCAGCTGCGGCGGTGCCAGGACTCGCGGCCACTTCCATCGCCGAGGCAGTGAGCCTGGCCGCGGCACCTGTTGCGGAGACACCATGAGCGAAGACGTCGTCACCCGCCTCGTAGTGGGTGAGGCCATGAAGGTTCACTTGGGCCGGCCCGTGGGACAGCGCGCCGGATCTCCTGCGGGCAAGGCTGGTGCTTTGCGCTGGCAGGACGGGGCGTGGGTCGCCAATCGCACGAAGTTCAGCGAAGCTCTGGCACCGCGCAGTTTTGCTGTGCCGCTCCAAGGCATCAAGCGAGCGACAGCGGCCGCCGCGACGATCCGGCGCCCCGTCGCCGTGGCCGCAGCGCTAATAGCGCTGGGCGCCGCGTCAGCATGGTATTGGTCCGGCAAGCAGCAATCTCCCGGCGTGTCACTGCCGATTGCGCGCGCTGCTGAACCGTCGAGTGTGACTGTCGTGAGCGCGCCGTATGCCACTGAGCCGATGCCTGCAGGTGCGCCTCCGCTTCCCATCGCACCGCTCCCGTTCGCCTCACCCTTGGCTCCTTCCGCTGTGAACGCGTCGCCGCAGCCGACCGCTGCAATCTCGACCGACCATGTGCCCAGCGCTGGACCTCTTGCAGCTCCTGCACAGCGGGTGGCGCCGGAACCCAACAAGTCGGCGGGGCCAGCCAAGCAGAAAGAACCGGAGCCGAGGCCGGCAGCCGTGCTCCTGGATGACCCTTCGCCGGTGGCTCGCAGCGCGGCCGCGGCCAGGCCGGCGGCGAGCGGAAGCTCGGTTGCAGTGCGCGCGCCGGAATCCGCGAAGCCCACAGTTCCGCGAGGCCGCGGCCTTGTGACCATCACCCCGGACGGGAAGCTGGCGGTCTTCACCAATCCAAAGACGGGCCTTCCCGAGCAGTTCAAGGTCGGTGACAGCCTACCTACCGGTGAAACCGTCCGGACCATCGACTACAAGGAGGGCAAAGTTGTCACCTCCGCGAAGGAGTACAGCCTTGACTGAAACCCCTGACAGCCAGAGCATCATCATCGATCCGGCAGCGATGAACATAGTCAACCGAGTCGCTCCCGGTAGCGTGCAGACCGGGACCTACAAGTGCTCGGGCGGACTGCTGGTCCAGGGCCGCGTCGAAGGCGACATTGAGGTAGTCGGTGGCCCGCTTGTGTTGATGCCCGAAGGAGAAATAACAGGGACGATCCGGGCAGATGGCGAGGCGTACCTATTCGGCAAAGTTCACGCCGTCACTGAGGATCGTCTGAGTGAGCTCGACATCCTGGGAACGGTGTTCCTTGCTGAAACGCTTCACGCGCGCGCCAACATCACCGCAGGCGCATTCAAGTCCTTTGACGGCGCCCAGGTCGAAGGACGCATCAGGACCGTCAGGCGTTCGCCGGCATAGGTAGGGGCAGAGTGCTGCACCACGGCTACGTAAGCCAGGTGCTCAGGGGTCGAGGCATTCAGCCTCCGCACCTCGAGCAAATTGCAGCGTTTTTGCGCGGCCTGGACACGGAAGCCATTGTTCGCGAAACCGAAAGGCTGAGACGGATTGCGCTCGGCGTGGACGCATCCAGTGACGTTCCTGAGTTGCTGGAGGCGATTCGAGCTGTTCCGACTGCGCCTAGCGAGACGACTCATGTCACAGCTTCGCGACCACGCGTCGAGCGGCCCGTCCAACTTCAGCCTGCGAAATCGGTGGACGCGCATACGCAGTTCCTTCGCGACAACGGCGTTCACATCTACGGCCGCACCGCGGCGCTGAAGATCGAGCTCGACTGCCTCGGTAGCAAGGACGAACGACGCTCCTACACCGTCCAAGTGGAAGGGGCGAGGAAGAACGCGGGCACAGGCTTCGCTTGGGATCGCAAGATCCAGTTTCAGGTGACCACGCGCGAACTGCCCCTGATGGCAGCGTTTCTGTTGGGGTTCGCCGGCAGCTCCATCGAATTCAACAATCACGGCCCCAGCAACGACAAGTCGCTCAGCGTGCACGATCAGGGTCGACATTTGTTCGTGCGAGTGCGGCAGCAGGGAACGGTTATCCCAGTACCGGTAGAGCCCCCCGAGGCGTACACGTGGGGCGAACTCTGCCTTTTGGCCCTGCAGCTCAGTCGACCGGCGCTCTCTGCTGACGGGCAACTCGCGATGCTGCGACGAGTAGGGCGCATGGCGACGGCCGCGGAATCCCGATGACGGCGTTCGCGCGGCCAGTCTTGGCAGTACTCTGCGGCGCGCTGTTGGGCTTCGGGGCCTGGGGTGAGGGCCGTGTCCCGATCCTGGCGTTGCTGCTTCCGGCGGCGTTGATGCTCTGTGCGACCCGCCTGCACGCATTCCTTCTTGCAGCCGGCTATGTTGCTGCGTTGCTTCGGCACACCCCGGAATTCATCGGCACCTGGTTCGGCAACAACCTGGTGATTGGGTCGGCCGCTGTTGCAAGCTACGCAATCATTTCCGGAGGTGTGTGGTGCGTCGGTTGGTCGCGGGCTTCGACGCCCGTGCATCGACGTGCGCTCGCGATGGCACTCGCGTGGCTTTTGGCGCTTGCTCCTCCGCTGACGCTGGCGGTGCCGGGCCATCCGCTCGTCGCAGTGGGATATGTGCTGCCTGGTTGGGGATGGATAGGTGTGGTCATTGCGCTCGGATTGGCCGCGGCTGTCGCGGCCGGAGTCCCGAGCTTGCGTGCGCGGAGTCGTTTCGGCGCGATCGCCGCGTTGGCGGCGGTGGGCGCGTTAGCCGGCGCACTCTTGACCGCGCAGCAGCGGGACGTACCGGGCGCTCGAGGAATTCTCGCAGTGACAACCACCTGGGGCCACATCGCCGGCGTGGATGAAGCCTTGGCCAGGATAGAACGCATGGGGCGAGCCCGGGTAGAGTCGCGCGCTGTGGCGGTGATCTGGCCGGAAAGCATTTTGGGCCGGTACGAGCCTCACCTTTACCCGGTCATGGAGCTGGAGCTTCTCAATGACGCGAGAAGGGCAGGGCGGGTCCACATCATCGGCATGGATGTCCCAATGCGAGGAAACCGGCTGCTCAACGCCGCGGTGGCGTTTTACCCTGACGGATCCTCGGCAACGGCGGTTGCCCGTCAGCCAGCTCCAGGATCCCTCTGGCGACCTTGGCAGTCCACAGACACTTTCGTGGCCGACTGGCGCCACCACAACGTGCTGAATCTTGGCCAGGGCGACCGTGCTGCGATCCTCTTCTGCTACGAGGAATACCTGCCATTGCTATATCTGCTGAACGAGGCGTTTGACCGGCCTACGGTCTACGTCGCCATGCGCAACACCTGGGCCGCCCCTCACGCCGCGTCTGCGGCCATCCAGTCGTGGCACTCGCGTGGGATGGCGCGCCTGTTCGGGAGACCTTACCTGCAGGCGGACAACCGCCCCCGCCCGTCCGGCGCCGGCGACTGGACGCCATCGATTGCGCCCTAGCAGGCACGCAAGCAGAATCACTCCGCTACCTCTTTCTTGAGGCGCTCGTGCCGCGTGCACGACCACAACACCCCGACGGGATTCCATGTCCCGCTCCGGGGGGCCATGGAATCCCGCTTTTTTTGGAGATTCCATGGAACAAGTCCAAGAAGGACCCGCAGAGATCCGGTGCGACCTGATCGACGCGGACTTCAACTACCGGCGACGCTACGCGCCCGGCCCGATGGCCGAACTGCGCGACGACATCAAGGCCAAGGGCCGGCTCATGCAACGGGTGGTCATCCGCCCGCGCGACAACGGCCGCTTCCAGCTGATCGTCGGCGGCAGGCGCTATCGGGCCTTCGTCGAGGCGATGGGTGCCGAGGCGCCCATCCAGTCGGAAATCAAGATCCTCTCGGACGAGGAAGCCACCGCCTGGATGGCGACCGAGAACGGGAAGCGAACCGATCCTTCGGTGATCGAAGACGCCGAGCTGGCCGCAAGGATGTTGGGCCTCTGCAAAGGGGACCGCGACGAAGCGGCGCTCCGGCTCGGTTGGTCGTTGACGATGCTCACGCGTCGTTTGGCGCTCATGAACGCGACCCAGACGGTCCGCGACGCCTACCTCGACGACAAGATCGGCGTCGGCCACGTCGAGATCTTCGCTGCTCTCCGAAAGGAAGTGCAAGACCGCGTCATCGAGGTCATGCTCAAGCAGCCGAAGGTCCCGACCGTCGACCAGCTGAAGGCGATGGCCGAGCAATCGCTGCAAAGCCTGGAAGCTGCGATCTTCGACCGCGGCGAGTGCGCTGGTTGCCAGTTCAACACGGGTAACCAACAGGCGCTGTTCGAGCAGAGCTTCTCGGGAAGCCGGTGCACGAACAAGGAGTGCTACAGCGC
>CAZZAW010000050.1:0-5636 GCA_964652405.1 uncultured Ramlibacter sp. | reverse complement strand
GCTCGAAGCCAGGCAGAACCGTCTGAAGGAAACCTTTGGCGTCGTTCGCATCGTGCGCCCTGGCGACAACTCCACCGTGATTCCGCTGCGAGCAGAAGGCAAGCGCCCCGTCGGCGAAGAGCAGGCGAAGGCCTGCCGCACCTGCGGTGACTTCGGTGCCTGCGTATCCGCTGTCCCCGACTCGCTGGGCAAGGTCTACGAGAACATCTGCTTCAACAAGCCCTGCAACGACGAGAAGGTCGAGGCCTTCCGGAAGTCGCAGGAGGCGGCACAGCCGCAGGACCCGGGGCAGACGGTCGTCGACCAGCCTGCGGGAACCGCTGGCAACGGCAAGCCCGGAGCCACTTCCAAGGCGAACCCGCCCGCATCCTCTGCGAAGACGGCGCCGGCAACAACGAGCTCCGTGCGCGGCGCGATCCGCGAGTACCGCGAAAAGATCTGGCGCATGGTGTTCGAGCGCGCCATGGTCAAGCTGCCTGTGCTTCAGAGCCGAGCCCTGCTGCTGGCGCTGATCGCACACCGGCCTTCCTACCTGGACGGCTCGGCAGCGATGGGGCGGATCAACAAGGAACTCGGGACGGACGTGCCGGTGCATGGCACCAGCACCGAGGCGCTGATGCGCTCCCTGCTGGAGTTCGATCAGGAGAAGCTCGCCAAGGCGTACTTCCACGTGCCCGCGCAGATCACCGCAGAAATGCCGATCCGCGACGTCGTGGGATTCCTCGCGGCCCTGGACATCCGCATCGAGGCGTTCTGGAAGGTCAACGAGACCTTCTTCGACATCCTGACCAAGACCGAACTCGACGCCGTGTGCCAGGAGATCGGCCTGGCCGCAGCCGCCGGCAAGACGTACGACAGCCTGAAGAACGGCAAGAAGGCCGACTACATCAAGGCGATGCTGAAGGTCGACGGCTTCCGCTACGAAGGTGCCGTGCCCCAGCTCATGCGCTGGTCCGCCACCGACTGACATCAACACAGCTCCGCCCGACGGCGGAGCTCCATTCCTTCCCAGAAAGAGAAACAACACATGAAACTGATTCAGCCGTTCGAGGCGCTCATCAGGAATGGCGTGACCCTCACGTTCCGACTGGCCGCCGCTGGCGATCAGATCCAGCTGGATATCCTGCCTTCCGGCAAGGACACCAAGACGGGCGTGGCCCTTCCCCCTCGCGCATTGCTGGGGTCGGCCGCCGACCTCGACGAACACCTCGAAGCCTTCGTCGAGAAGTACGCCGGCTCGGTGACACGCATCGCCGACGTGGTGGCGAACGCCGACCAGGACCTCAAACAGGCCGAGGACGCCGCTGCTGCGCAAGCGCGCAAAGCGGTCGAGGAGAAGCGCTCCAACACAAAGGCGCCGTCCAAACCCGGATCGAAGGTCGCAACGGGAACCCCGAAGCGCCGCGACTTCACGGCCGGCATGACCGGCGCTGGTGATGAAGACGTCGATGACGATGACGGCGCCGGCGCTGGAGACGAGACCGGAACCACGCTCAACACGGGCGGCGGCGGCGATGCCGCTCCGGGCACGTCGACGCCTCCTGCCGACGCCGGCACCGCCGGCGCGGCACAAGGTGGCCAGGAAGGCGCGTCCAACGCGCTGAGCCCGGCCTTGTTCTGAGGAGGCGCCGTGCAAGTCGTCGAGATCACCAGGAACTTCAAGTACAACAGTGTGGATCTTCCCGACCCGAATCCGAGCCTCGGCCCGGATGACGTGCGGCAGTTCTACGCATCGCAGTACCCCGAGCTCTTGAACGCGGTGGTGGAAGGTCCCACCACCAAGGCGGGAATCGCGACCTACAGCTTCGCGAGAGCCGCTGGAGCGAAAGGCGCCCCTGCCACGACGAAGGCTCCGGCCAAAGTCGTCTTGGAACGTGCGCTTTCCGGCAACAGCGACGATCCGCACGATCTGCTGCAGCTGGCCACCGATGGCCGGTATCAGCGGGCAGCGCAATGCATTGCGATTGCCGCGTCAACAAAGCCGGGTGGAGCGCCCTTGCGCGTTCCCACCCAGGCATTCGGGATCTTCGGCTAATCGCCGGCCATCCCCAGCCGAAGAGGGCCCTGACGAAAGTCGGGGCCCTTTTCTTTTGACCGCGATCGTTTGACCCACCCCTTGCTCACCCACAGAATGCAACTGTTTTCGCCAATGCGAATCCGCGTCGCTGCTTGTGGCGCATTCTTCAACCCATTGCGGGGAGCCTGCTCCCCGGGTGGGGCGGGTTCCCCGATTTCTCGGAGAACCCGATGTCATTCAACCAAGGGCTGGTTGCTCGGGGCGCTTCCCGCGGAAGCTTCCTCATACCAGCCATCGACCCGGCGATTCCGCCGGTTCTCACCAAAGACTCCAACCGCGCACGCACCTTGGCCCAGCTGGCGAAGGCGAGCGTCAGCGTAGGAGTGCCGTTGCCCGCCGGCGAGTTCTTGTCGATCGAGGAGGTCGTCAAGGCGCAGTGGACACAGTACTTGGCAAGGACGTATCCCCAAGACGTCTTCGCCGGCGTCCGCGGCGAGCCCACCATCACTGTGACCGATGACGCCCTGAGCGTGGTGATCGGCGCATGCACCAGGCTGAACGTGTACCAACTCCGGCCTGTGGTCAACCAGCTCGAAAGCGATGAACCGGGGCTCGGCTGGTTTCTGCAAGGAGTGCTGCAAACGGCCAGCTACCACGGGCACGAGCAGTACGACATGAGCCGTGCGACTTACATCCTCGACGGCCTCCACTGGGACTTGTCCGAATTCACGGACCAGGCCTATGCCAAGCGCCTCATGGAAGACCAAGGCGAGGAGGCGCCGGAAGGCGACGTTCCGCCTGACACGATGGAGAGACTGCGCAGCGAATATTCGTTCTGGCCTTCCGAGGTACTGGACGAAGTCGAAGGGCACAAGCACCTCCTTGGCCTGGGCGAAGGACGCCAGAAGCAGCTCAAGCCCTCCGCTGTGCGGCACTGGCTGAAGCATCACGCAGACCATCCTCTTGCCGGGGCGGTGCGCACCGGCCTCGAGCTGCTCAAGGCCTGCGAGAAAGACCAGGAGCGTCTGTTCGTCTGGGGTGGACACCCCGACGACTTGGACTCGATGGGAGCCCTGTGCTTTGTGTGCTGGGACAGCCCGCATCTTCTGCTCGAGGCGATCTCGCACTACGAACAGAACCAGTATCAGGGCGGACAGTGCGTCGAGGCATTCGCGCGGCACGCACTGGACCTGACCAAGTCAGTCACAGACGACGAGTTGCGCACCTTTGCGCGCGCGACAGTCGACTATTTCAACCGATGGGCGCTTCTCGGCAAGCTCCTATCCAGCTTCCCTGTCTGGGAGGACGACGATGAAACTTGAAGTAAGCAACGAGGGAGACAGCTACGAGCTGTCTGCCGCAGTGCTGATCTACACCAACAAGCAGAAGCACCATGCCTTCGCCACGAAGCACGACGTGGAAGCATTTGCAGGTCGCCCCATCATCCGGCCGGGCACTCCGTTCTCGGAACGGGACTACACGTCGCTCGTGAAGGCGATGAAGCCTTCCGACCAGCCAAGGATGCAGTGGAACGATCCGCGTCTGCTGGCGCGCGGACTCGGACGCCTGATCTGGTGGAGTGCGCCGAAGCAACGCAGCCTCTTCTTCAAGAAGAGCACGTACAACGCCAACACCTTCACCGGCCGCGGCGTCTGCGCCACCCCGGGCCTCGTGTTCATGGTGATGGACGGCAGCATGTTCGTGTACGCGTTCAAGGGGGACGGCAGTCCTACACCGGCGACCAAGCTGTTCCAGGCGCCGTTCTTCAACGTGTGGTCGCGCGGGAAGGTGTGCGTAGGCAATGCCTTTGCGCCGCGCGACGACCAGCGTGACGACTTGGACGCGTGGGAGCGGATGTTCTTCGGATCCCACTTCACGCATCCGAACTTCACCGAAAGGGACCGCCTCACGGTCGGCGTGAACCCCATCGAGTTCTGGCAAGCCCAGATCAACCAACCTGGCACGTCCTTTCGCGAGGAAGTGCTGTTTGACCTGCGATTGACGGTGGGAGACCTGCTGTCGATCGACCTCCCCCAGAAGCTCGAGGCCATACCGGTCGCGAAAGGAGAGTTCTGATGAACATGGATACGGCCATTCAAGCGGCCTTTCCGCTGCTGGCGGTTCCGAGAAGCGGTGACGTCAGTCCTGCTGCAAGTTGCGGGACGCGCTACCTGGTAGCGAGCGACGGCATCTGGCGGGAGATCAGTCTTCCGTGGATTCGAGTTCGGCACCACGTCGCGGCCGCGGAACTGCAACTGCCCTACGGCAGCTTGCAGCAGCTGGTAGACGTCAGGTGCGGCGGAATACCTCGCGACGTGATCCGAGAGTTCGTGTCGCATGCCCGTGAAGCCTGTCCGCAGGAAGTAGCCGGCGTGTTTCTCTGGCACGAGCCGACCAACACATGGCGGTACCAGCAGCGCAAGGCGACCAGTTCCGGTACCGCGCACATCAACTTCGAAGAAGTGAGACCGCTCGATGGCGAGCATCTCGTCATCGACGTGCACAGCCACGGCCGGCACCCGGCGTTCTTCTCCTCGGAGGATGACGCGGACGATGCCGGAGCGATGAAGTTCAGCCTCGTGCTCGGCAACCTCGACAAGGACCATCCGACGTCAAGCATGCGCCTTTGCATGGCCGGGCTGGTGATGAACGAAGTCCGCCTCGACGACGACGGCCTCCTGGAGGTCGTATGAGCATCGCGAAGCACGCACATCGCCTGCCGGCCAAGCTGCTGGCGCAACGGGTGAACGTTCTGCTCGTCGGTGCCGGAGGCACTGGCAGCCGAATCCTGGAGAAGCTGGTATGCCTGCATCTCGCGCTCGTCGCGAAGGGGCATCCCGGCGGACTGCAGGTGACGGTTGTGGATCCGGACACGGTCTCCGCGGCCAATATCGGCCGCCAGGCCTTCTACCCTGGAGACATCGGGTGCTTCAAGGCCGATGTGCTCGTCAACCGCGCAAACATGGCTCTCGGAAACGTGCAATGGACTAGCGAGATCGCCAAGGTCGACACCAGGGCGGGCCTCGAAGGCTTCGATCTCGTGATCGGCGCGGTGGACAACCGCTCGGCGCGCCTCGGCATTCTTCGGGCACTGGAAAACTGCATGAGCGGGAGCCGGTACTGGCTGGACACCGGCAATCGTGCGAACGATGGTCAGGCGGTCCTCGGTCAGGTTCCATCTCGCAAAAGGGTGACCGACGACAAGCTGCGGCTGCCGCACATCGCGGAGCTGTATCCGCAGCTGGTCGATCCAGTAGCCGAGGATCCCGATGAGGGGCCCTCCTGCTCGCTGGCCGAAGCCTTGGAGAAGCAGTCGCTCTACATCAACTCCGCGGTCTCGGACTTCGCGATGAACATTCTCTGGAACCTGTTCACGCGAGGACAGATCGAAGCACACGGCGCCTTCATCAACCTGGCGCAGATGATGGTGACACCTCTCAAGGTCGATCCAGCCGTCTGGGCGCGGTTTGGTGTGGTGCGCGATGGTCGCCGGCACAAAGTCGAAAGACCGTCGGTGCGCAACAAGCGGGCGAGAAGTACTGCATCTAGGTCGGCTGTCGCGGCCTAGGTGTGAAGGTTCAATAGGTTGTTGCGGGTGTTCACCCGGAGCGGTTTTGAG
>CAZZAW010000049.1:12062-13401 GCA_964652405.1 uncultured Ramlibacter sp. | reverse complement strand
GACCTCGAGCCGCTGCGCCTGGCCATTGACCGTGAATTGGACCTGCATGGCTTGTCTCCTTTTCGGTGGGCGGGCGCTGATTGTTCGAGCCGCCTCCGGCGCCCTTCCTAAGGCCTAACCCTAGGTGCCCCAGGCGGGTGACATGAAATTCTCAAAATGGAACAATGACCCGTCGCGCCCGCGTGCGACGCTGCCGCCAGCCCATCCGCAAGCCATGTCCGCGTCCCTGCATTCCCCCGCCGAGCTGCGCCTGCTGCAGATCGATCAGGCGCGCCGCGCCGTTATGTCGGAGGGAGGGTCCGCCACCGATGTGCTGGTGGACACCTGGTTCGAGCGCAGCTGGATCGAACGCTCCTGGCGGCGCTGCCTGGCGCAGGGACAGCGTCCCGACCACCGGGTGGCTTTCGACACCATCCCGGCCCAGGCACTGCGCCGGGTGGAGGAAGGCAACCATGCGCTGCTGCAGGCCGCGCGTCCCGTGCTGGAGCGCCTGGGCCGCGCCATCGCGCACAGCCGCTACTTCGCCATCCTGACCGACGCCCAGGGCGTGGTCGTGGATGTGAACGGGCCCATCGACCGCAGCGACCGCCGTGCCCACCTGATCACGCGCATCGGCGTGGACCTTTCCGAACGCGCGGTGGGCACCACCGCCATCGGCGCGGCCCTCACCGAGCTGCAGCCGGTCTGGCTGCACCGGGGCGAGCACTTCTTCCACGACACCAGCGTCTACAGCTGCGCGGGCGCCCCGGTCTTCGGGCCGGACGGGCGCTGCGCCGGCATGCTGGACCTGACCGGCATCGAAGTGGTCGGACGGCCCGAGCTCAAGCACCTGGCCGCGCAGTCCGCGCGCAGCATCGAGAACGCGCTCGCGCTGGCGGTGCCGCATGCCTTGCTGCTGCGCCTGAACTGGCCGGGGCGTGGCTTCGGCGACGAATCCGAAGGCCTGCTGTGCGTGGACGGCGAAGGCTGGGTCGTCAGCGCCAACCCGGCGTCCCGGCAGATGCTGTCGCAGCTCGCGGCGCCGGGCCGGTCGCACTGCAGCGAGCTGTTCGCGCTGCCCTGGGAGCGGCTGTTCGACGCCAGCGGGCACGAAGCCCTGGAAGTGCCGCTGTGGTCCGGCCTCACGTTGCAGGTGCTGGCGCAACCGGCGGGCGCGCAGCCGCTGCCACGTCCCGCGGCCCCGGACCGGCGCCTGCCGCTCAAAGACCTGGAAGCCGAGCTGATCCGCAAGGCCGTGCTGGAAGCCCGGGGCAACGTGATGGAGGCCGCCCGCATGCTGGGCATCAGCCGGGCCACGGTCTACCGCAAGCTGGCGAGGAAGTGACCGGCGGCGCACGCT
>CAZZAW010000049.1:7327-11962 GCA_964652405.1 uncultured Ramlibacter sp. | reverse complement strand
CACCGGCATGCCCGGGGCCAGCCCCAGCAGCTGCGCGCTCTCGGCCGTGATGCGCGAGCGCAGCACGCCCGCCTCGCCGAGGACCAGCGTCACCTGCACCAGCGCGCCGGTGGCCTGCAGCGTGTCCACCCGGCAGGGCAGCTGGTTGCGCATGCTGGTGCGCAGCGCCAGGGCGCCGGCACCCGGAGCCAGCGCGCCGGCCCGGGCCAGCACCTGCTCCCGCGACCTGGCCATTTCGCCGGCGACCTCCAGCAACTGCACGGCGGCGGGCGTCAGCCGCGCCCCGCCGCCCCCGCTGCCGCCCACGGTGCGTTCCACCAGCGGCATGCCCGCCAGGTTGGACAGCATGTCCAGCGCCTGCCACGCCGCCTTGTAGCTGACGCCGGCCTCCCGGGCCGCCTGGGAGATGGAGCCGCTCTGCCCCACCCGCCGCAGGATGTCCAGCCGCCGGTCGGCCGTTCCCGTGCCCAGCGCGCCGGCCAGCTTCAGTTGTCGTGCCATGGGGCCATTGTGCCGCCTATACTGGGCGCTATTCCATTTTTGAATAGCGAGCCATGCGCCCCTTCGTTCTTGCCGCTGCCGCGATCCTGCTGGCCGCGGCTGCCCAGGCGGCCGAAGTGCAGGTCGCCGTGGCGGCCAACTTCAGCGCGCCCATGCAGAGGATCGCCGCCGCCTTCGAGCAGGCCACCGGCCACAAGGCCGTGCTGTCCATCGGGTCCACCGGCCGCTTCTACGCCCAGGTGAGGAACGGCGCCCCGTTCCAGGTGATGCTGTCCGCCGACGACGAGACGCCGGCGCGGCTGGAGAAGGAAGGCCTTGCCGTCACAGGCTCGCGCTTCACCTACGCGACCGGCCGCCTGGTGTTGTGGAGCGCCAGCTCCGGCGTGGTGGACAGCCAGGGCGAGGTGCTGCGCAGGCCAGGCGAAGGCAAGGTCGCGCTCGCCGATCCCAAGCTGGCGCCCTACGGCGCGGCGGCGATGGAAGTGCTGCAGAAGTTGGGCGTGGCCGCCACCCTGCAGCCGCGGCTGGTGCAGGGAGAGAGCATCGCCCAGGCCTACCAGTTCGTTTCGACCGGCAATGCCGCCATGGGCTTCGTCGCGCTGTCGCAGGTGATGGTGGACGGCCGCATTCCGAAAGGCTCGGCCTGGGTGGTGCCCTCCGCGCTGCATGCCCCGATCCGGCAGGACGCCGTGCTGCTGGCCGCCGGCAAGGACAACCCCGCCGCGGCCGCGCTCATGGCCTTCCTGCGCAGCGAGGGCGCGCGCGCCCTCATCCGCGCGCACGGGTACGAGCTCTGATGTTCAGCCGCGAGGACCTGGGCGCGATCTGGCTCACCCTCAAGCTGGCCGCCGCGACCACGGCCGCGCTGCTGGTGCTGGCCACCCCGCTGGCCTGGTGGCTGGCGCACGCACGCAGCCGTTGGTCGGCGGTGGTGGGCGCCGTGGTGGCCCTGCCCCTGGTGCTGCCGCCCACGGTGCTGGGCTTCTACCTGCTAGTGGTGTTCGGGCCCCAGGGCTGGGGCGGGCAGCTCACGCAGTCGCTGGGACTGGGGCTGCTGCCCTTCACGTTCGGCGGGCTGCTGGTGGCCTCCATCCTCTACTCGCTGCCGTTCGCGGTGCAGCCGCTGGAGCACGCCTTCGCCGCCATCGGCAGGCGCCCGCTGGAGGTGGCGGCCACGCTGCGGGCGGGTCCACTCGACGCTTTCTTCAGCGTGGCCCTGCCGCTGGCCCGGCCCGGCCTGGTGACCGCGGCCATCCTGAGCTTCGCGCACACGGTGGGCGAGTTCGGCGTGGTGCTGATGATCGGCGGCAACATCCCCGAGAAGACCCGCGTGGTCTCGACGCAGATCTACGGCCACGTGGAAGCGCTGCAGTACACGCAGGCCCACGCGCTCTCGGCCGCCATGGTGCTGTTCTCGTTCGCGGTGCTGCTGGCGCTGGGGCTGGTGAACCGGCGCACGGTGCGGGTGCTGCCGTGAGCGGCGCCCCGTTGACCGTTCGGCTGCGGCTGCGCCGGCCCACCGGCTTCGCGCTGGACGTCGACCTGGCCCTGCCGGGCCAGGGCATCGCCGCACTGTTCGGCCCTTCCGGGTCGGGGAAGACCACGATATTGCGCTGCGTGGCCGGCCTGGAGCGCGCTGCCGGCCGCATCGAAGTGTCCGGTGAGGTGTGGCAGGACGACGAACGCGGCGTGTTCCTGCCGCCCTGGCGGCGCGCCCAGGGCTACGTGTTCCAGGAGGCCAGCCTGTTCGACCACCTGGACGTGCGTGGCAACCTGGCCTATGCCCAGCGGCGCAGCGGCAGCGCCACGGTCGGCGGGCTGGCCTTGGAAGCCGCCGTGGAGCTGCTGGGCATCGCCCACCTGCTCGGGCGCCGCCCCACCGACCTGTCGGGCGGTGAGCGCCAGCGCGTGGCCATCGCGCGGGCGCTGGCCACGCAGCCGAGGCTGCTGCTGCTGGACGAGCCGCTGGCGGCGCTGGACGCCGCGCGGCGGCAAGACATCCTGCCCTGGCTGGAGCGGCTGCAGCGCGAGCTGCGCCTGCCCATGCTCTACGTCACCCATTCGGCGGACGAGGTGGCGCGCCTGGCCGACCACCTGGTGGTGCTGGACCAGGGGCAGGTGGCTGCCAGCGGCCCCACTGCCGAGGTGATGGCCCGCGCCGAAGGGCCCCTGGCGGCTGGCGAGGAAGCCGGCGCCCTGCTGCAGGGCACCGTGCTGGAACGCGACGCGCGCTGGCACCTGCTGCGGGTCGGCGTGGACAGCGGCTCGCTCTGGCTGCGCGACAGTGACATCGCACTGGGCCAGGCCGTGCGCGTGCGGGTGCTGGCCCGCGACGTGAGCCTGGCCATCGAGCGCTCCCTGGACACCAGCATCCAGAACCTGCTGCCCTGCACGGTGCGCGCGATCGCGCCCGGCGGCCATCCGTCGCAGTGCCTGGTGCAGCTGGCCTGGGGCGACGCGGTCCTGCTGGCGCGGATCACGGCGCGCGCCGCCGACGCGCTGGCGCTCGCGCCCGGACAGCCGGTCTGGGCCCAGGTGAAGTCGGCCGCGCTGGTGCAGTGAGGCCAGCTGATTGCAAGACGTAACGGAGCGCAAGGCCGAGTTCCGTGCGTCGCACAATCGAACCGCATGCCCTCCAGCACCCATCCTGCCCTGCTGATCGAAGGCTTCCTGGCCCAAAGCCGCGAGCACGCGCTCATCTGCATCGAGCCCGACGAAACCGTGTCGGGCTGGCTGGGCGGCGCCCAGCAGATCTTCGGTTACTCCGAGGAGGAGGTCCTGGGCCGGCACTGCGGCTTCCTCTTCACGCCTGAAGACCAGGCGCGGCAGCTGCCCCGGCACGAGCTGGACGTGGCGCGCCGGGACGGCCGCTCCGAGGACGACCGCTGGCACGTACGGCGCGACGGCACGCGCATCTGGGTCACGGGCGCCGTGCAGGGCATCCGCGACAGCCGCGGCGAGGTGATCGGGTTCGTCAAGGTGCTGCGCGACCGCTCCGACCTCCGGGTGCGCCTGGACACCGCCGAGAACAAGATCGAGCGCACCCGCACCTTCCTGCGGACGCTGGGCCACGAGCTGCGCAACCCGCTGGCGCCGTTGCAGAGCGCGCTGGCGATCCTTCAGCGCACCAACGCCGACCCGCGCGGCGAACGCGCGCTACAGATCATGGACGCGCAACTGGGCTCCCTCAAGCGGCTGGCCGACGACCTGGTGGACGTCACGCGGCTGGACGTGGGCAAGGTGGAGCTGGACCTGCGCACCGTCGACCTGTGCGCCCTGCTGCGCGACGCCTGCATGGCGTTCGACCCGCAGGCCAAGGCGCGAGACCTCGATTTCCAGACGCTGGTGCCCGATCAGCCCCTGCACGTGCAGATCGACCACCAGCGTTTCCAGCAGGTGATCCTGAACCTCCTGAGCAATGCCCTGAAGTACACGCCGGCCGGCGGTCGCATCTGGCTGAAGGCGACGCAGGAAGACCAGGACGTGGTGGTCCGTGTCGAGGACACGGGCATGGGCATCAGCCCGCAGATGCTGCCGAAGCTGTTCGAACTGTTCAGCCGCGAGACCACGGCGGAGGACGCGGCGCCCGAGGGCCTGGGCATCGGCCTGGCCGTGGTGCGGCAGGTGGTGGAGCTGCACGGCGGCAATGTGGAGGCCCGCAGCTCGGGGCTGGGCAAGGGCGCGGAGTTCACGGTGCGGCTGCCGGCGGCGGGCCGCGCCTGAGGACGCGGCCGCCGGCCGTTCAGTTCGCCGCGAAGCAGTAGAACCGGCCCGAGCCGCCGGTGCGCACCAGCGCCTCCTGGCTGCACCCCACGGTCTGGTGCGAGAAGTTCCAGGACTTGGCCCAGTTCTCGGGCAGCGGGCCGATGCGGTCGTGGTGGCCCACGATGGCCGAGCCGTCGGTGCTGGAGGTCCAGGCCTTGCAGGTGGTGTCGGTCTGCGGCGCGAAGGCCGTGCCGTCGGCGCGCGAGCCGGTCAGGATGTCGTGCTCGTTGGGCGTGTCGCCGCGGCCCTTGACGATGTTGCCGCGCTCGTCGAGCGCCGTTTCCTTGCTGATGTTGTTTCCGTTGTGCAGGTGGTCGATGTCGCGCGCGATCAGCACGCCCTTGGCGTTGTACCAGGGGCCCTTGCCGA
>CAZZAW010000049.1:0-7227 GCA_964652405.1 uncultured Ramlibacter sp. | reverse complement strand
TCAGTCGATCTTGATGTTGCCGGTCTTGATGACGCGGGCCCACTTGTCGATCTCGGCTTTCTGGAACGCGGCGAGTTCGGCCGGCGTCATGCCCGAAGGGTCGATGCCCTGGGCCACCAGCTTGTCGCGGATTTCCGGGTCCTTGATCGCCTTGATCATCTCGGTGGACAGGCGGTCCACGATGGGCTGCGGCACGCCGGCCGGCGCGAAGATCGCCTGCCACGACACGATGCCGAAGCCCGGCAGCGCCTCGGCGATCGCCGGCACTTCCGGCAGGGAGGGCGAGCGCTTCTCGGAAGTCACGCCCAGCGCGCGCAGCTTGCCGGCCTTGATGTGCGGCATCGCCGGGGCGAGGTTCTCGAAGATGATGTCGGCGCCCTGCCCGCCCAGGATGGCGTTCAGCGACTCGGCGCTGCTCTTGTAGGGCACGTGCACCAGCTTGCTGCCGGTGAGCTGCTCGAAGAACACGCCCGACAGGTGCTGAGAAGTGCCGTTGCCCGATGACGCATAGTTGATGGTCCCCGGCTTTGCCTTGGCCGCCGCGACCACGTCCTGCAGCGTCTTGTGCGGGCTGTCGGCGCGCACCACCAGCACGTTGGGCATGGAGCCGATCATGGTGATGGGCTGGAAGTGCTTCACCGGGTCGTACGGCAGCTTGGCGTACAGGCTCACGTTGATCGCGTGCGAGCTAATGGTGCCGCCCTGGATGGTGTAGCCGTCGGGCGCGGCCTTGGCGGTGAGGTCGGAGCCGGTGCTGCCGCCCGCGCCCGGCTTGTTCTCGATGACGAAGGTGGTGCCCAGCGCCGGGCCGGCCTTGGTGGTGACCAGCCGCGCCAGCACGTCGGTGGTGCCGCCGGCGCCGAAGGGCACGATGTAGGTGATGGGCTTGGCGGGCCAGTTGCCTTGCGCCAGGGCCGCCGATCCGGCGGCGGCCAGGGCCGCGGCGGCGAGCAGCATGCGTCGTTTCATCGGGTGTCTCCTTCGGGCTGCGCGGATCCAGTCGTGAACTTGTCAGACAGGAGCCGGCATCTTGGCGCAAGCGCGCCACCGGAGAACCGGGGGTTGACCCGTAGAACGAGGTCAGCAGACGGCGGGAACGGCCAGCAGCGGCGCCGCCCAGGCGCCGGCGATCACCAGGCCACGCCGGGTTTGCAGCCGGGCGCGGAAGGCCCAGGCCAGGGCCACGATCACGCAAGCCTGCAGACCCAGGTACAGGAGCAGCCCCTGCTGCGGGGCGAACGACGTGCCGGGCAGTACGGCGTCCAGCAGCACTTCCTCGGCCGCGACCGCGAGCCCGTAGGCGGGCAGCAGCCAGGCCCAGGCCCGCCGCAGCGGCGGGCGGCCCGGCTCCAGGCCGGCGGCGTAGAGCGCATCCAGTTGCGGCTTGCCGGCCCTGGCGCCGCGCACCTGCCAGGCTTCGCCCAGGGCCCGCGCCAGCCGGCCGGCGGCGCGCCGCCACGGATGAACCGACATCGCATGCGCCCAGGGCGTGTGGGCCTTCACGATCGCGGCAACGCGCGCGTGATGGCCCGGGATGCGCAGTCCGTCCGCGGGAAGATGTTCGCCCCCGGCCGGCGCGAACACCATGGTGATGTTGCCGCCATCGGCCGACAGGCTGGACTGCACGCAAGCCAGGCCCGCGGCCGCCCCCAGCCGCTCCAGCGTGGCCGGGCTGAAGGTGTAGAGGTGCGCCTCGTGGAAGCTGCTGCGGGGCGACTGGCAGCGCGCCTCCACGTTGGGCACCTCCACCACCAGGCGGCCCTGCGGCTGCAGCGCGGCGCGCAGCTGGCGCAGCACGGCGCCGGGGTCCTCGGTGTGCTCCAGCACATGCCAGACGGTGATCAGCCCGAAGGCCTGCGCAGGCAGCGCCACATCACCGATGAAGCCCTCGCGGATCTCCAGACCGTACTCGTCCCGCGCGAACCCCGCGTAGCCGCGGTTGGGCTCCACGCCCACCACGTCATGGCCCCGTGACTTCAGCAGGTAGGCGAACTCGCCGCCGCCGCTGCCCACGTCGAGCACCCGGCGTGGGGACGGCAGCAGCTCGCGGATGCGCGCGAAGCGATCCAGCGCCACCCGGCCGGCGCGCAGCACGTGCTTGGGCCGCGGCCGGAAGGTGCCCTTGTACTGGAGCCGGTAGTCCTCTTCGTAGAAGGGGCGGACCGCGTGGGGACGCGGGTCGGACCACACCAGCCCGCAGCCGGTGCAGGCCACCGTCCGCAGCGGCGCGCCGCTGCGGCTGCGCCGGGACAGCACGGTGACCTCATGCCCGCCGCACAGGTTGCAGGCGACGTGGGCGGAAACGACAGCGCTCATGGGCAAGCTCGGCAATGAAACGGCGGGGAGTGTAGCGGCCCGCGGCCAGGCCTGGCGCCGTGGGGTCGCGCCGCCGCTAGCGCCCGGCGTTGGGGAAGAACAGCGGCTCGCCCCCGATCCGGTACGCGGCGATGCTGGCCTGGCCGGCGGGCGAGACCAGCCACTCCACGAACCGCCGGGCTTCGGCCGCCTTCACGTGCGGGTGCCTCGCGCTGCTCACCGCCATCACGCCGTACTGGTTAAACAGCTTCTTATCGCCTTCCACCAGCACGGCCAGGCCGCCCCGGTTGCGGAAGGTGAGCCAGGTGCCGCGGTCGGTGACCGCGTAGCCGTTGGTGGAGGAAGCGATGTTCAGCGCCGGGCCCATGCCGCAGCCGCACTCGCGGTACCCGCTGCCCTTGGCAGTGGTGCCGGCCTGCGCCCAGTAGCGCAGTTCGGCGGCATGCGTGCCGCTCTTGTCGCCACGCGAGACGAAGGGGGCATTGGCGGCCGCCACCTTCTTCAGGGCCTCCACGATGTCCCGGCCGCGGGCGCCCGCAGGGTCGGCCCTGGGGCCGACCAGCACGAAGTCGTTGTACATGACCGGGTAGCGGCGTGCGGCGAAGCCGTCGGCCACGAACTTCTCCTCGGCCGCCGGGTCGTGCACGAACAGCACGTCGGCATCGCCGCGCCGGGCCATGTCGATCGCCTGGCCGGTGCCCAGGGCCACCACCTTCACGTCGATGCCGGTGGCGCGCTTGAACTCGGGCAGCAGGTGGCCGAACAGGCCCGACTGCTCGGTGGAGGTGGTGGAGGCCAGGGTGATCGCCGGCTGCGCCCAGACGGCGCGGGTTGCTACGAAAATCATAGCTAAGAGCGCCTGTGCGGTGCGGGCTCCAGCCCACCTTTTCTCGGATTTCCTCATCCCAGCTCACCCCTGACGAACAGTTCGGCCTCGCGCGAGGTCTCGCCCAGCAGGCCCTGGAAGAACTCGCGCACCGGCAGGTCGGCCAGCACGCGGCCCTGCTCCAGGTACACGACGCGGGTGGCCAGGCGCTTGACCTGGCCCAGGTTGTGGCTGGCGAACACCAGGGTCATGCCGGCCTGCGCGAATTCGGCCATCAGCGCCTCGACCTCGCGTTTGGCATGCGGGTCCAGGCTGGACGTGGGCTCGTCCAGGAACAGCAGCTCGGGCTTGAGTCCCCAGGCGCGCGCCAGGGCCAGGCGCTGCTGCTGGCCGCCCGACAGGGCGCGGGCGCTTCGAAGCGCGACCGCACCCAGGCCGACCCGGCCCAGGGCCAGCAGCGCTTCCTCGCGGGCCTGGCGCCAGGGCGTGCCGCGGATCCACAGGCCCAGCGCCACGTTGTTCAGCGCGCTGGTGCGCAGAACGAAAGGCCGCTGGAACAGCATGGCCTGGCGCACGCCAGCCTCACGCAGCAGCGACCCCGCGGTGGGCGGTACCAGCCCGTGCAGCACGCGCAGCAGGCTGCTCTTGCCGCTGCCGTTGGCGCCTATCAAAGCCAGCCGTTCGCCGGCCGAGACCTCGAGGTCGATGCCTGCCAGGGCTCGTGCCGCCCCGAAGCGCAGGTCGACCCCTTTGAGCTGCACCAGCCGGCTCATGCAGGCGCGCCCTCGACCGCCAGCGGCCGGTCACCCGCGTCCAGCCGCCAGCGCCGCACCAAGGCGATCAGTGCATTGAGCGCCAGCACCACGGCGAGCAGGACGACCCCCAGCGCGAGCGCGAGCGGCAGGTCGCCCTTGCTGGTCTCCAGCGCGATGGCGGTGGTCATCACGCGGGTGAACCCGTCGATGTTGCCGCCCACGATCATCACGGCGCCCACCTCCGAAATCGCGCGGCCGAAGGAGGCGATCACCACCGTGAGCAGCGCGTAGCGCTCGTCCCAGGCCAGCAGCAGGCTGCGCAGCAGCGTCCCGGCGCCCAGCGAGGCCAGCTGCTCGCCGTGGGCGCTCTCGGCGTCCTCCACGGCCTGGCGCGTGAGGGCGGTGACCACGGGCAGCACCAGCACCGCCTGCGCCAGCACCATGGCCTGGAACGAGAACAGCCAGCCCAGGAAGCCCAGCGGGCCGGAGCGCGAAAGCAGCAGGTACACCACCAGCCCCACCACCACCGAGGGCAGCGCGAGCAAGGTGTTCAGCACCGTCAGGACGGCGCCGCGCCCGGCAAAGCGCGCCACGCCCAGCCAGGCGCCCAGCAGCAGGCCCGCGGCGCAGGCCAGCAGGCAGGCCAGCGCGCTCACGGCCAGCGAGCGGGCGACGATGGACAGCAGGAGCGGGTCGGCACCGGCGATCAGGGCCAGCGCGGTGCGGGCGCTGTCGGAAAACGTGTTCACGGACGGCCATGCTAGGGACCGCACGCGTCCAGGTCATCGGGAATGGCGAGCTATGAAGGCCGGTGCATAGCTGCGGGATACTCGCTGCCGTGCGCAAGGTCGAACTCTCCTACTCGCTGGGCACCGGCCGCACCGGCGCGGCGATCCGCAATCCGCTGATGGAACTGCTGCAGGCCGTGCGCGAGGCCGGCTCGATCTCCGCGGCGGCCACGGCCCTGGGCCAGTCCTACCGCCATGTCTGGGGCGAGCTCAAGCGCTGGGAGGCCGAGCTCGGCCAGGGCCTCATCGTGTGGGAGAAGGGCCAGCCGGCGCGGCTTTCGGAGTTCGGCGACAAGCTGCTGTGGGCCGAGCGCCAGGCCCAGGCGAGGCTGGCGCCGCAGATCGAGTCCCTGCACGCCGACCTGGAGCGTGCCTTCGCGCTGGCCTTCGACGACGGCGTGCACGTGCTCACGCTGTTCGCCAGCCACGACGACGCCCTGCCCGCGCTGCGCGAGCATGCCGCGGCCAGCGCGCGACTGCACCTGGACATCCGCTTCTGCGGCAGCGTGGACGCGATCCAGGCCCTGAACCAGGGCCGCTGCGTGATGGCCGGCTTCCACGTGCCGCCCTCCCCCGGGCCCGGCACGCTGGCGCAGCGCACCTACCAGCCCCTGCTCAAGCCCGGCCTGCACAAGATCATCGGCTTCGCCCGCCGCCAGCAGGGCCTGCTGGTGGCGCCGGGCAATCCCCTGGGCCTGTCGGGTGTGCGGGACCTGCGCGAGCCCCGGGTGCGCTTCGTCAACCGCCCGCTGGGCACCGGCACGCGCCTGCTGACCGAGCAGCTGCTGGCGCAGGCGGGCGTTGCGCCTGCGGAGGTGCGCGGCTGGGAACGCGAGGAGGCGTCGCACGCCGCCGTGGCGCTGGCGGTGGCCAGCGGCAGCGCGGACGCCGGCCTGGGCATCGCCGCGGCCGCTTCCGCGCACGGCCTGGGCTTCGTGCCCCTGCTCACTGAGGACTACTACCTGGCCTGCCTGAAGTCGGCCCTGGAGCAGCCGGCGGTGCAGGCCCTGCGCCAGGTGCTGGCCGGGATCGCCTGGCGGCAACGGTTGCCGCAGCTGGGCGGCTATGAGCCGTCCCGCAGCGGGGAGGTGCTCAGCCTCAGCCGCGAGCTGCCCTGGTGGCGCTTCAGGAAGAGCGCTTCCGCCCGGCCGGCTTGACGCTGGCGCGCGCCTTGGTGGCGCCCTTGGCCGCGGCGGCCTTGCGCGGCGCGGCTTCCTCGTCGTTGGCCGCCGCGCGCCTGGCAGCGCCCTTGGCTGCGGGCGCGGGCTTGGCCTGCAGGCTGCGCTTGAGCAGCTCGGTCAGGTCGATCACCTCGGCGCTGCTGCGCACCTCCTCGCCGGGCAGGGGCTGCAGGGTTGCGGTGTCGCCGGCGCGGGCCTTGGCCTGCACCAGCTCCTGCAGCTTCTCCTTGAACTCGTCGTGGAACAGGTCGGGGCTCCAGGCATCGGCCATGTCGTTGACGAGTTGCTCCGCCATCTTCAGCTCGCGCTCGTTCGGCGCCGCTGCGTCCCCCGCGGCCACTGAGGAAGGGGCCTCGCGCACCTCGTCGGCCCAGCGCAGCAGGTTGAGCACCAGGCCCTGGTCGCTGGGCATGAGGGCCGCCAGGTGCTGCCGGGTGGAGATCACCACCCGGGCGATGCCGGCCTTGCCGGTGCGCTGCAGCGTCTCGCGCAGCAGCGCGAAGGGCTTCTGGCCGCGCGCGCCGGGCGCCACGTGGTAAGGCTTGTTGAAGAAGGCCGCGGGAATGTCGGCCGCGTCCACGAAGGATTCGATGTCGATGGTCTGCGTGGACTTGGGCAGGGCGGTGCGGATCTCGTCCTTGGTCAGCACCACGTACTGGCCTTCGTCCACCTGCACGCCCTTGACCAGGTCTTCGCGCTGCACCGCTTCGCCCGTGGTCTTGCTCACCTGCTTGTTGCCCACCGGGCTCATGGTGGACGGGTCGATCAGGTTGAACTTCGGGCGCGTCTCGGCGGTCGCGCTGTAGAGCACGATGGGGATGTGCACCAGCCCGAAGCTGATGGCACCTTTCCAGACGGCGCGGGTGCTGGCGGGAGCGGCCATGGCCCCACCTTAGGCCGGCCTGCGGCGCAAGCCTGTAGGCCGGGAGCCATGAATTGCGAGCGGGTGTGACCGCAGCTCAGGCAGCGCAGGTGCGGAAGCCGAAGAAGCCGTCATCGCGCCCCGGCAGCGCGAAACCGCGGTGCCGCGGGTGCTTGAGCCGGGCGCGGGTGGCGAACGAGGCGCCGCGCAGCACGCGGGCGCGGCCGAACAGGGGCTGGGCCGCCAGGTCGCTGTGCGCGGTCCAGGGGTCGGGCGCAAAGCCCGGCCAGGGCCGCAAGGTCCCGGCGGTCCACTCCTGCACCTCGCCCCAGCGGAAGCCCCGCCGCGCGGCCTGGTGCGCGGCCATCTCCCATTCCACCTCGGTGGGCAGGCGGCGCCCGGCCCAGCGGGCCCAGGCGTCGGCCTCCCACCAGGACAGGTGCATGGCCGGCTGGTGGCCCGACATGCGCACCGCCTTGCCGAACACCGTCTGCAGCAC
>CAZZAW010000048.1:0-13431 GCA_964652405.1 uncultured Ramlibacter sp. | reverse complement strand
CGACTCCACCACCCCGCAGTTGGTGCAGGATGCTGCGGCGCGCGGTGCGGGGGCCGGCTTGGCTGCCACCGGCGCCTCGGCCCGGACGGCGGGCTGCGCCTGCTGCACCGGCGCGGCGCTCTTCTGGGCAGGTGCTTGCGCAGGCGGGACGGCCTGCGTCTGCGCTGCGCGGGTGTCGGGTGACTGCGCGCCCAGGTGCGTGGCGGCCAGCGTGGCCGCCAGGGCGGCGATGGCCACGGCCATCACGGCGAAGGTCGGGACCAGCGCCTTGCTCTGGCGCAGGCGGTCACCGAACGAGGGCTGTTGCCCGTTGGAAGGCAGGGAGGTATCCATGGGAACTCCTTTCTTGACGCAAGGAGTTGTACCCAAGCTGAGCCGTACACCGTGTAGGCAAAGGTGACATCGGTAAGCCCCGATTGCTCAGCTTCGCGTAGGACCACGCCGACAGGAGCGCCTCAGACGCGCGAGTGCCGGTTGCTCTCGTTGACCGTCATCCAGAAATCGTGGACTTGGCGCATCTTGCGCCGCAGCTCGTCGTAGTCCGTGGTCTTGCGCACCACGCTGTTGGCGCCGGCGGCATAGCAGCTGTCGAGCGCCGCCTTGTCCGAGGACCCCGACAGCATCACCACCGGCACGCCCTGCGTCAGGGGGTCGTCCCGCATGGCCTTGAGCACCTCCAGCCCGTGCATGCGGGTCAGCTTCATGTCCAGCACCACCAGGCGCGGCGGCTTGCGGGGATCGCGGTGCTGGTACGCGCCGCGGGCGAGCAGGAAGTCCAGCGCGTCGGGCCCGTCTTCGGCGGTGGCGATCCGTGCCGGGTCGCAGCATTCCCGCAGGGCCTGCACCGTGAGCTCCCGGTGGTCCGGGTTGTCGTCGACGACAAGGATGGCGATGTCGCTCATGCGGAAATTCTAGGGCGGCACGCCGTTTGCCGCCAAGGCGCCATGGCCCCCGCCGCGCAGTTCCCGGATGCCCTTCTCCAAGCCGTGCGGCAGCACCTGCAGCCCCTGGAGCCGGGGGTGGCTGCGCCCGCCGCGCTGCTCCAGCTGCTGGGCAGCGCCCGATTCGCCCTGCTCGGGGAAGCGTCGCACGGCACCCACGAGTTCCATGAGCAGCGCTCGCGCATCACGCAGGAGCTGATCACCCGCCACGGTTTCCGGGCGGTGGTGATCGAGGGCGACTGGCCCGACGCCTACCGTGTCAACCGCTGGGTGCGGGGACTCGACGAAGAGGGTGACGCGCCACAGGCCCTGGCGGGCTTCGAGCGCTTCCCGTCCTGGATGTGGCGCAACACCGTGCTGCGGGACTTCGTGCAGTGGCTGCGCGACTACAACCTGGCCCAGCCGCCCTGGGAGCGCGTGGGCTTCTACGGCATGGACCTGTACAGCCTGTTCGGTTCGGCGCGTGCCGTGCTGCGCTACCTGGAACGGGCCGACCCCGACGCCGCGCTGCGCGCCCGGCTGCGCTATGCCTGTTTCGACCATTTCCAGCAGAACCTGCAGGCCTACGGCTACGCCGCCGGCTTCGGCACCGGCTTCAGCTGCGAGGACGAGGTGGTGTCGCAGCTGCTGGAGATCGGCCGGCAGGCCGCCGCCTCCGGCCCTGCCGTCGACGGCGATCCCGACGCCCTGTTCCAAGCGCAACAGAACGCCCGGCTGGTCACCAACGCCGAGCACTACTACCGCAGCATGTTCAAGGGCCGGGTCTCGTCGTGGAACCTGCGCGATGCGCACATGGTGGAAACGCTGCAGGCCCTGAGCGCCCACCTGGCCGAGCGCAGCGGCCGCCCGCCCCGGATGGCGGTCTGGGCGCACAACTCGCACCTGGGCGATGCCAGCGCCACCGCCATGGGCGAGCAGGGCGAGTGGAACGTGGGCGAGCTGATGCGCCGGCGCTTTCCCGGCGAGTGCGCCCTGGTCGGCTTCACCACGCACAGCGGCACCGTGATGGCGGCGAGCGCCTGGGATGGGGCCGGCGAGGTGATGCGGGTGCGCCCCGCGCTGCCGGGCAGCTGGGAGTCCGCGTTCCACCAGGTGGGGCCGGACCGCTTCCTGCTGATGCTGCGGGATGAGCCCCAGCTGCAGCAGGCGCTGTCGCACCCGCTGCTGGAACGGGCCATCGGTGTGATCTACCAGCCCGAGACCGAGCGCCGCAGCCACTACTTCAATGCCCGGCTGGCGGCGCAGTTCGACGCGGTGATCCACATCGACGAGACCCGCGCGGTGGAGCCGCTGGCGGACCCTGCGCCCGCGCAGGCGGGCGCGGAAGCCCCCGAGACCTACCCCTCCGGCGTCTGACCTCCGCGGGGATGGGTGGGGTCGATCCAGAGCACCTCCTGGGGCTTTTCCACCGGCTCGATGTCCAGGTTCACCGCCACGGCCTGGCCGTCGCTGCGGCACAGCACGCATTCCAGCACCTCGGTGGGGCTCGCGTTGATCTCCTGGTGCGGCACATAGGGCGGCACGTAGATGAAGTCCCCCGGCCCCGCCTCCGCCGTGAACTCCAGCTTCTCGCCCCAGCGCATGCGCGCTCGTCCGCGCACCACGTAGATCACGCTTTCCAGCGGGCCGTGGTGGTGGGCGCCGGTCCTGGCGTCCGGGTGGATGGTGACCGTGCCGGCCCACAGCTTCTGCGCGCCGACACGCGCGAAGTTGATCGCCGCCTTGCGGTCCATGCCGGGCGTGGACGGCACGTTGGGGTCCAGCTGACTGCCGGGGATCACCCGGACGCCGTCGTGCTTCCAGTCGGTGGGCGCAGGCCCGTGCGGATGGTCGTGATGGCTCATGCCCCCAGCGTAGCGCCGGCCCGCGCGACGTCAAGCAAGGAGGCTCAGGTGGCCTCTTCCAGCACCGCCTGGCGCAGCCAGCCGCGCACCATGGCGAGGTGCTCCTGCTCGTTCTGCAGGGCCACCTGGAAGGCCTGCGCCATCTCCGGGTGGCCGGCCTCGCTCACCAGCTCGATCAGCAGCTCCCAGCTGGCGTTGTCGGTGAGTTCGATGGCCAGGATGGAGTTCAGCGCCTGCGAGACCGTGGTGCGCGGGTCGGTCAGCACCTGCAGGTGGCCCATGCTGGCCACCGCGACCACGTCGGCGCAGGGTGTCATGGCGGTCGGGTCCGCGCCGATCTGCTGCAGGAACTTGGCGACCATCCGGAAGTGCGCCTCCTCGTCGGCCTGGATGCGCTGCAGCCCGGCGATATCCACCACCGGGCCGCTGTTGGCAGCGCTCACCTTGGTGATCATGGCCTGGTACAGGCGCACGCCGGTGCGTTCGTAGGCCAGGCGCTCGCCCAGCTTGTCGATCAGCACCTGGGGCTTGTTGCCCTTGAGCGTGTCCAGCAGGGTGGTGGCCATGCCCTTCAGCCGGGCGGGGACCGGCACGGTGCCGACGCGGTCGGCCTCCAGCGCATAGGTCCTGCGCAGCGCGTCCAGCGCCTCGGTGTCGCCCGGCGCGCGCGTGGCGCTTTCCTGCTGGGCGAATTCGACCATGGGCCCCTTGGAGAGGGGCGCCATGTCCAGGCCGGTGCGGTTCATGCCGACGGAAATCGTGTTGTCCATGGAGTGCTCCTTCAGGCGATGGCGGGCTGGCCCGCGGACTGCGCGTTGCGGTTGAGTTCGGTGCCGGGCGTCCACTGGTAGCCGCCCGACGCGGCCTGCGAGGGCGAGCCCTCGGAATTCATGTGGTTGCGGTAGGCCAGCGAGCTCACGGCTTCGGCGTCTTCCTCGACGAAGCGGGTGCCGTCGCGCCGCAGGCTCACCTCGGCGGCCAGGGTCTGGCGCACGAAGTCGCGCTGGCTCTTGAACTGGATCGGCGCGGGCAGGTTGCCGTCGCCCAGCAGCTCGGCCGGGTCGCGCCGCTCCACGTCCTTGAACAGCTGCATCGCCACCTGCAGGTGGCCCAGCTCGTAGTCGAGGAACCGCTCCCACAGCGCCTTCAGGCGCGGGTTGGTCTCCTGCTGGGCGCAGGCCTGGTAGTTCCAGACCTCCGCGGCCTCGTGCAGCACCAGCTTCTCCAGCACCGATTCGTCGGGGTTCAGCATGGAGCCGTAGTGCGTGATGTGCTGGCTTTCCACAGAAGCGATCTCCGCGTACAGCAGCCGCGCCACCGGGTCGGCGAACAGCGGGCCCACGTTCATGTAGTAGTCATGGGTCTGGTACTCGCCTGCGACCAGCGAGATCGCGTGCAGCTTGCTGGCCAGGGCCGCGTCGCGCGCATAGGGCTCCAGCAGCTCGTTCTCGGGGGCGCGGTGGTGGACCATGGTGGGCCGGCCCGGCACCACGTCGGTGTAGCCCTGCAGGATGTTGTTGGAGTCCTTGCCCTCCAGCCGGTCCAGCAGCGCCGAGTAGCGGTACAGGTGGTCGAAGTCCTCCAGCAGCCCGAAGCGGTAGGCCTGCGCCAGGTAAGGATCAGGCTCCAGCTGGGCCACCGAGGCGGTGACCTCGATCGCGACCTGCTCGTAGGCGATGGTGGTCTCCAGCGGCGAATGGTCGGCCGACAGCAGCCAGTTGATGGCCGTGGCCTGGTGCTGCTCCACCCGCATCAGCTTGGCGATGGGCTCGCGCTGGCCGCGGTTCATGCGCAGCGCCACCTGTTTCAGGCGCAGCGCATCGAGCTCGACGCCGTTCATCAGGATCACGCGGATGCGCGTGAAGGCATCGTCGTCGAGCTTGCTGATGGGTTGCTGCACCAGCTCCTTCCAGGTGAAGCGCTGGCGGTCCAGCGCGGCACCCCTGTCGTTGAAGAGATTGATCGCCATGGGTCGTCCTTCGTGCGTGGGGGAAAGACGAACCAGCGGCAATCCGGGTGCCTGCCCGGTGAGTGCTTTCAGCCGTATCGCTGGCGCGCCAGCGCGGCCCCCTGGGCCAGCGCCTGCAATTTCTGCAGCGCAACTTGCCGGTCCATGGGGGCCAGGCCGCAGTTGGTGCAGGGTAGCAGGCGCTCGCGGGCCACGAACTGCAGGGCCCGGCCGATGGTGTCGGCCACCTGTTCGGGCGTTTCCACCTCGTCGCTGGCGACGTCGATCACGCCGACCATCACGTCCTTGCCGGCCAGCAGCTTCATCAGCTCGGGCGGCACGTGCGAGTGGTAGCACTCCAGGCTGACCTGGCCGATGCTGCTGGCGGCCAGCGCCGGGAACACCTGCTCGTACTGCCGCCATTCCTGGCCCAGCGTCTTCTTCCAGTCCACGTTGGCCTGGATGCCGTAGCCGTAGCAGATGTGGACGGCGGTGGTGCACGAGAGCCCGCGCGCCGCGCGCTCCAGGGCCTGCACGCCCCAGTCCGCCGCTTCCTTCATGTAGACATTGAAGGCCGGCTCGTCGAACTGGATCACGTCCACCCCATCGGCCTGCAGGGCGAGGGCCTCCTGGTTCAGCAGCTCGGCGAAAGCCATGGCCATCGCCACCCGGTCGCCGTAGAAGCGGTCGGCCACCGTGTCCACGATGGTCATGGGCCCGGGGAGGGTGAACTTCAGCTTGCGCGTGGTGTGCGCCCGCGCCAGCTGCGCCTCGAAGGCATGGACGCGGCCCTTGAGCCGCAGCGGCGCCACCACCTGCGGCACCAGGGCCTTGTAGCGGTCGTTGCGGATGCCCATCTCGACCTTGTGCTCGAAGTCGATGCCTTCCACCTGCTCCAGGAAGCCATGCACGAAATGCTGCCGCGCCTGCTCGCCGTCGCCCACGATGTCCAGCCCGGCGTCCTCCTGGGCCTTGATCCAGAGCAGCGTGGCGTCGGCCTTGGCCTCGCGCAGGGCTTCGCCCTGCAGCTTCCATTGCGGCCAGAGCTTGTGGGTTTCGGCCAGCCAGGCCGGCTTGGGCAGGCTGCCCGCGATCGCGGTGGGGAACATGCCGTCTCCTTGTGTTGTGCTCGCGATTGTCAGCCCAGCCCGAACTCGCGCGCCAGCAGCTCGTAGGAACGGCGCTGCGCGGCCGGGTCCCAGGTCCAGGTGACCAGCACCAGCTCGTTCACCCGGTAGCGGCGCGCCAGTTCCAGCAGCTGTTCGCGCACCGTCGCGGCGCTGCCGACGATGGCCTTGCGGCGCAGCTCCTCGGCCTCGGCCTGCTCCGCCCAGCCGTACTCCCGCTGCGCCTGCTCGGGCGGCAGCAAGGGCCCGAAGCGGCCGGTGCGGCGGTCGATGCGGGCGCGCTCGCGGCTCTTGAACAGGTGCCAGGCCTCCTCGTCGGTGTCCGCGGCCAGGGCCGACAGGCACACCGCCGCCTGCGGCTCGGGGAGCAGCCCCGGACGGAAGGCCGAGCGGTACAGGTCCAGCGCCTGCTCGCAGCCCTCGCCGTCGGTGATGAAGTGGGCGAACGCATACGGCAGGCCGTAGTGCGCGGCGAGCTGGGCCCCGTAGCCCGAGCTGCCCAGCATCCACAGCTGCGGCGCGGTGGCGCCGGTGGGCAGGGCCTGGATGCCATGGCCGGGATGGCCCGGCGGCATCGCCTCGCCCCTGACCCAGGCCTGAAGCTCCAGCACCTGCTGCGGAAAATCCTGCGCCGACTGGGGGTCCGGGTTGAGCAGCCGCGCCGTGCGCTGGTCGCTGCCGGGCGCGCGGCCCACGCCCAGGTCGATGCGCCCGGGCGCCAGCGCGTCCAGCACCCGGAACTGCTCGGCGACCTTGAAGGGCGCGTAGTGCGGCAGCATCACGCCTGCGCTGCCGATGCGGATACGCGAGGTGCGCGCCGCCACCGCGGCCATCAGGACCTCGGGCGCGGTGCCCACCAGAGTCGGCAGGCTGTGGTGCTCACTCACCCAGAAGCGGTGGTAGCCCAGGGCCTCGCAGCGCTCGGCCAGCGCCACCGTGTGGCGGATCGATTCGTCGTGCGGCCGCCCGGCACGCGCCACGGACTGGTCCAGCACGGACAGGCGTAACTCGGTTGTCATGAGGGTGAGCTTGGCACAAAGGCCATGGCCGCGCAGGCGGCTCGCATAATCCCCGCATGGCCCTCGCAACGGACAACAACAGCAAGCCCCGCGTCGTCATCGTCGGCTGCGGCTTCGGCGGCCTGGAGGCCACCAGGGCCCTGGCCGACGCGCCGGTGGAGATCACGCTGGTGGACCGCATGAACCACCACCTGTTCCAGCCGCTGCTCTACCAGGTGGCCACGGCCGGCCTCTCGGCGCCCGCGATCGCCGCACCGGTGCGCCACCTGTTCCGCAAGCAGGCCAACGTGACCTCGCTGCTGGGCGAGGTGGTGTCCATCGACGCGGCCGCGCGGCGCGTGCACCTGAGCGACGGCGGCGCCCTGCCCTACGACCACCTGATCGTGGCGGCCGGGGCCACGCACAGCTACTTCGGCCGTGACGAGTGGGCGCGCTTCGCGCCCGGCCTCAAGACCCTGGAGGACGCTTTCGAGATCCGCCGCCGCATCCTGCTGGCGTTCGAGGCCGCGGAGAAGGAGCCGGACGCGCAGCGGCGCGCGGCCTGGCTGACCTTCGTGGTGATCGGGGGCGGGCCCACGGGCGTGGAGATGGCCGGCACGCTGGCCGAGATCGCGCGCCAGACCCTGCCCGGCGAGTTCCGCCGCATCGACCCGGCGAGCGCCCGCGTGCTGCTGGTCGAAGGCAGCCCGCGCGTGCTGCAGTCCATGCCCGAGTCCCTCAGCCGAAAGGCCGTGGAGCAGCTGGAGCGACTGGGGGTGGAAGTCCGCACGCAAGCCCGCGTCACCGCCGTCGACGAGGGCGGCATCGAGGTCCAATCGGGCGCCAGCCCGGATGCGGCGGGCGCGGACAGCTATCGAATCCATAGCAGGTGCGTGATCTGGGCGGCCGGCGTCGCCGCCTCGCCCCTGGGCCGCCAGCTCGCCGCCATCACCGGCGTTCCGGCGGACCGGGCCGGCCGCGTGACCGTGGAGCCTGACCTGTCGCTGCCCGGCCATCCCGAGATCAGCGTGATCGGCGACCTGGCTGCGGCCCGCAGCCATGCGCCGGGTCAGGAGCCGCGCCCGGTGCCGGGGGTCTCCCCGGCAGCCAAGCAGATGGGACGCACCGCCGCGGCCAACATCCTGCGGCGCATCGCCGGCCAGCCGACGCAGGCCTTCCGCTACCGCGACTACGGCAACCTCGCCACCATAGGCCGCAACTCCGCGGTGGTGGACCTGGCCACGCCCCTGGGGCCGCTGCGCTTCAGCGGCTACTTCGCCTGGCTGTTCTGGCTGTTCGCCCACGTCTACTTCCTGATCGGCTTTCGCAACCGCATCGTGGTGCTGATCGACTGGGCCTCGGCCTACTGGAGCCGCCAGCGCTACGCCCGCGTGGTCACCGACATTCCGCCGGCGCCGGTGGTGACGGACGGCTGACCGCTAACGCACCCGCGGCAGCACAGACCCGCACTGCTGGCAGTAGTTCGCCTCGGGGCCGTAACCGGTGGCGCCGCAGGATCCGCAGCTGCGCGGCAGCAGGGGCGGGCGGGCGTGCCGGCGCACGGTCATTTCCGCGGTGACGATGCCGGTGGGCACGGCCAGCGTGCCCCATCCGATCAGCATCATCACCGAGGCGATGAAGCGGCCGAAGTCGGTCTTGGGCACGATGTCGCCGAAGCCCACCGTGGTCATGGTGCTGATGGCCCAGTAGACCGAGGTGGGGATGTCGCGGAAGCCGTTCTCCGGGCCCTCGACCACGTACATCACGGTGCCGATCACCAGCACGATCATCACCACCGCGGACAGGAACACCAGGATCTTGCGGCGGCTGGCCAGCAGGGCCTCGCCCATCACCTGGTATTCGGTGATGTACTCGGTCAGCTTGAAGATGCGGAAGATGCGCAGCAGGCGCAGGATGCGGACGTCGATCAGCGCGTGCAGCTCCGGCACGAACAGGGCCAGGTAGGTGGGCAGCACCGCCAGCAGGTCCACGATCCCGAAGAAGCTGCGGGCATAGCGCCAGGGGCGGTCCACGGTGAACAGCCGGGCCAGGTACTCCAGCGTGAAGAGGATGGTGAAGAACCATTCGCTGGCCAGGAAGAAGGTGCGGAACCGCGTCTGCCAGCCCTGCACGCTGTCCAGCATCACGATCCCCACGCTGACCAGGATGGCAGCCACCACCACCTTGTCGAACAGCCGCCCGGCCGGCGTGTCCGACTCCCAGATCACCCGATGCAGGCGGGCGCGCCAGCCGTGGACGTCCATGGCCGTCAGCGCACCGGCTGGCGGAACTGCTCCCAGGCGCGCGGCGTGGGCGTGGTGCCCGCGCCGCTCTCGCGCGGCAGCCGGAAATGGCCGTCCACCACCTCGGCCGGGTCCGTGAAGCAGTCCTTGATCCAGGGGATGTACTCCAGCACCGCGCAGGCCGGGTGGGCATAGGACAGGTGCACATGCACCTGGCTCATGTCGCCGGCGTGCGGCGCCACCGGCAGGCGGTAGGCGTTCGCGGCCTCGCACACGCGCAGCACCTCGGTCAGGCCCGCCATGCGGGTGACGTCGGGCTGCACCCAGTGGATCGCGCCCTGGTGGAAGAACTCGCTGAACGCATCCTGCGTGTAGAGCTGCTCGCCCAGCGCCACGGGAATGCGGGTGGCCCGCGCCAGCGCGGCATGGCCTTTCACGTCGTCATGCCAGAGCGGCTCCTCGAACCAGTACACGTCGAACGGCTCGGCGCCGCGGCAGAACCGCAGGCAGGTGGCCAGGTCCCACTTGCCGTTGCCGTCCACGGCCAGGGTCACGTCCGGGCCGATGGCCTTTCGCACGGCCTCCAGCCGCCGCAGGTCGCGCTCCACGGTCGAGCCCACCTTGATCTTGATGCCCGAGAAGCCCTGCTCCACCGCGCGCGCCGCGCCCTGCACCAGCTTGTCGTCGGCGATGCTGAGCCAGCCGATGTCGGTGTTGTAGGCACGGACCCTGTCGCGCACCTGCCCGCCCAGCAGCTGCCACAACGGCTGGCCGGCCGCCTTGGCCTTGAGGTCCCAGAGCGCCACGTCGGCAGCCGCGTGGGCCAGGGTGGTGATGCCGGCGCGCCCTATCCACTGCAGCGCCGGGTTGCGGGCGACCCTGAGCCACAGGCGCTGCACGTCGCGCGGGTCTTCGCCCACGAGCAGCGGCGCCAGGCAGGTCTCGATGCATCGCGTGATCAGCTGGTCGCCCGGCAGGTGGGCATGCGTGCCGGTGAAGCCGTAGCCGGACAGGCCGTCATCGGTGTCGATGCGGGCGCCCACCACGCCCCAGTGGGTGATGCTGTGGGTGCTGTCGGCGATCTGCGAGCCCGTGACCGGCACGTGCAGGATGAAGGGCTCGACGCTGGTGATCTTCATGGGCGGTCTCCGAAGGGGGGACCGGCCATGGTAGCGCCGCGTCAGAGGTTGTTGTGGATCGCCGTGGCGGCGATCGCCGCCTGCCCGGCGGCCACGCTGATCTGGTTCAGGCCGGACGCCACGTCGCCCGCCGCGTACAGGCCGGGCACCGTGGTCTGCAGGTGCGAATCCACCACCAGCTGGCCGTCGGGTTCGGCCGCCGCGCCCAGCCCCGTGGCCAGCTCCGAGGCGTGGCTCAGCCCGAGCGCCGGATAGAGCACGTCGAAGTTCAGTTGCCGGCCGTCCAGCAGCTCGACCTCCACGCCCTGCCCCGGATGGCAGCGGATGTGCAGAGGCGGCGCGTTGGCGATCAGCACGCCGCAGTTGCGTAGCCGCGTGAGCTGGTCCGGCGCGACCGCGTGCGCCGAGCCCATGGCCAGCCAGGTGACCTGGTTGCCGAAGCCCGCCACGAACAGCGACTCGCGCAGGCCATGGAGCTCGCGGCCCAGCACGGCGACCCGCTGGCGCTGGGTCTCGAAGCCGTCGCACACAGGGCAGTAGCGCACGTTGCCCGCCGCCAGCCCCTCGGCCAGGCCGGGCAGCTCGGGCTCGACGTCGATGGCGCCGGTGGCCAGCAGCACCTTGCGCGCCCGCACCGGGCTGCCGTCCACCCGGGCCTCGAACCCGCCGTCGCCGGTGCGGGCCAGCGCCTCCACCCGGCCTGCCCGCGGCACCACGCCGTAGCGCGCGGCGTGTTCTCGCAGGCGATCCCACAGCTCGCGGCCCACGATGCCGTCCGGGAAGCCCATCACGTTGCGCGACTTGGGAATCCAGGCCAGGCGGCTGCGGCCCGCGTCGACCACGAGCACCTGCCGCCGGTAGCGGGCCAGGTACACCGCCGCGGTCAGCCCGGCCGCGCCGCCACCGATCACCAGGCAATCGAAGGGTTCGGCCATGTCAATGCCATGGCAGCTGCTTGGCCACCATCAGGTAGAAGATCGCCAGGAAGGCGAAGAACGCCGCAAAGCCCAGCACCACCCAGGCCGCGAAGAACCGCCAGTAGGCGCGAGGCAGCACCGCATGGCCCGCTGCCGCTGCGGCGTTCGCATGGTCCCGCAGGCGCAGCTGGATCCACACCACCGGCAGCCAGCAGGCGATGGCGAAGGCATACAGGCCCAGCGACCAGGCCAGCCAGGGCTGCGACAGCGGCATGCCCGCCATGCGCACCAGCCACAGGCCGGTGAGCGGCTGCAGCACCGCGGTGGTGGCGGTGAACAGCCAGTCCGCCACCACCACCCAGCGCGTGACCGCGGCGATGAAGCGCACGTCGCGGCTGAGCGTGGCCACCAGCAGGTAGAAGGCCGAGCCGATGCCGGTGCCGAACAGCACCGTGGAGGTCAGCACGTGCAGCCACTTGAGGGTGAGGTAGTCCATCAGCGCGGCGCCTCGCGCGCCGGCTCCAGCCACCACAGCAGGGCGATGGCCGCGAGGATGGGCAGGTTCTTGCTGAGGGGCCCATAGGGATGCAGCCAGTACTCGGGCAGGAACAGCGTGATCAGCCCCGTGTAGCCGGCGATCAGCAGCATCTGCGCGGCCCAGACCGCGCGGCGCCAGCCGCGGGGCGCCGCCAGGGTCAGCACGCCCAGCGCCAGGTCCAGGACGGCGGCGCCGTACAGCGCAGCGGTCGCGGCGGCACCGTGCAAGCCCACCCGGGCCAGCAGCGCCAGGCTGTCCTGCACCGGGTACAGGCCCAGCGAGACGATGGCCGTCCAGATCCACAAGGCTGCGAGCGCGAGCCGCAGCGCCGGCAGCGCCAGGGCCAGGGCGGTGTCGCGCCGCATCGCCGCAGCTTCGCCGGGCGCGATGAAGCCGGAGGGCGGCCGTGCCGGCCGTCCCAGCAGCCGCGCCGTGTCGGGGGCCGAAGAGGCATTGCCGCGCAACAGCATCCCTGCCGTCTCGCCATCGAGCGGGCTGCCCGGCACCCGGCCCGCCACGCGCGCGGCCGCCATGAACAGGCCGGTGGGCAGGGGCAGCATCCAGGGGCCCCGTCCCCAGCCCAGCTGGCGTCGCAGCTGCCCCAGGTAGCCGGCCAGCGGGAGCGGCCGGTCACCGGCCAGCACCAGCGTCTCGATCCGCGGCGGCGGTGCCCGCAAGAGGGCCACGACGGCGTCGACCACATCGTCCAGGTGGACCGGCTGGACCTCCATGCGCCCGCGCTGGGGCATGGCCAGCACCGGCAGCGAGGCCAGGCTGAAGAACAGGCGCGTGCTCTCGCCCTGGGGCGAGAACACCAGCGAGGGCTGCACCACGGCCCCCTGCAGCGGCAGGGCGCGCAACGTATCGTCGGCCGCTTTCTTGCTCAGGTGGTAACGGCTGGTCGCGGCCTCGTCCGCGCCCAGCGCGGACACCTGCACCACGCAGCGCACGCCGGCTTCGGCGCAGGCCCGGAACAAGGCCGCGGGGGCGTCGCTGTGCAAGGCCTGGAAGCCCTGCCCCGGCGACTCGCGAAGGATGCCGACGGCATTGACGACAGCATCCACACCCTGCAGGTGGGGCCGCCACCAGTCGCTGGAAGGCACCTGGGCCAGGTCGGCCTGCAGTGCGCGGCAACCCGCGCCCTGCAAGGCCAGCCGCGCGGGATCGCGCACGGCGCAGATGAGTTCGTGCCCTTCGCGCAGCAGCGCCCGGGCGAGCGCGCCGCCGATCATGCCCGTGGCGCCGGTCAGGAGGATTCGCATGGCCTCAAGGTTACGCTTTGCGACCAAGACCCCAGCCTCTGCTGTGCCCTTCGTAGACTGGTACGCATGAAGCCCTGGAATGCCGCCTTCCGTGAAGCCCTGCTGTCGGGCACCGTGGCCAGCCTGCTGTCGGCCGCCGCGCTGGCCTGGGCCGGCCGGCGCGAGGAGCGCGCGTCCGCGGCGCCGCTGAACGCGACCAGCCATTGGCTGTGGGGTGACCGGGCCCTGCGGCGCGACCGGCCCACCCTGCGCCACACGCTGGCCGGCTATCTCATCCATCACGCGGCGGCCACTTTCTGGGCCGCGGTGCATGCGAGGGCCCTGGGCGACAAGCCCCAGGCCGCCGAACCCGTGCCGGCACTGGCCGCGGCCAGCATCACCGCCGCAGCCGCCTGCTTCGTGGACTTCCGGCTCACCCCCCATCGCCTCACGCCGGGCTTCGAGCACCGGCTGTCGCGTCCGGCCCTCGCGGGG
>CAZZAW010000047.1:0-13762 GCA_964652405.1 uncultured Ramlibacter sp. | reverse complement strand
ACCTGAACCTGCACAAGACCTTCTGCATCCCGCACGGCGGCGGCGGCCCCGGCGTGGGCCCGGTGTGCGTGGTCCAGGATCTGGTGCCCTTCCTGCCGGGCCACGAGGCAGGCGGCGTGAAGGGCGGCGTGGGCGCGGTGTCGGCGGCGCCGCTGGGCAACGCCGCAGTGCTGCCCATCAGCTGGATGTACTGCCGCATGATGGGCCCCGAGGGCCTGCGCCAGGCGACCGAGGTGGCCATCCTCTCGGCCAACTACGTCAGCGCGCGGCTGCGCGAGCACTACCCCACGCTGTACGCCAGCGCCAACGGCCACGTGGCCCACGAGTGCATCCTGGACCTGCGGCCGCTGAAGGACACCAGCGGCGTCACGGCCGAGGACGTGGCCAAGCGCCTGATCGACTACGGCTTCCACGCGCCCACGCTGAGCTTCCCGGTGCCCGGCACGCTGATGGTGGAGCCCACCGAGAGCGAGACGCTGGACGAGCTGGACCGCTTCGTGGACGCCATGATCGCCATCCGCGAGGAGATCCGCCGCGTCGAGCGCGGCGAGTGGCCGCAGGACGACAACCCGCTCAAGCACGCGCCGCACACGGCCGCCAGCCTGCTCAAGGGCGACTGGACGCATGCCTATCCGCGCGAAGCCGGGGCGGCGGTGCTCAGCGACAAGCGCCATGCCAAGTACTGGCCCCCGGTGGGCCGCGTGGACAACGTCTATGGCGACCGCAACCTGTTCTGCGCCTGCGTGCCGGTGAGCGACTACAGCTGACGGCCGGACGGGCCCCGGCTTGGAACTCATCCTCATCGTCGCCCTGGGCGCGGCCCTGGCCGGGTTCGTGCAAGGGCTCACCGGATTCGGCTTCGGGCTCACGGCCATGTCGCTGTGGGCCTGGCTGCTGGAGCCGGCGCTGGCGGCCTCGCTGTCGGTGTTCGGTGCCCTGACCGGCCAGCTGTTCTCGGCCGTCACGGTGCGTCGCGGCTTCGACCTGCGCCGGCTCGCGCCCTTCCTGGCCGGCGGGGTGATCGGCCTGCCGCTGGGCGTGCTGCTGGTGCCGCACCTGGACCGGGCCACTTTCCAGCTCGTCCTGGGCGCGCTGCTGGTCACCGTGTCGGCGCTGATGCTGGCCCTGCCGCGGCTGCCGCGGCTGCAGCGCGGCGGCCGTCTGGGCGATGTGCTGGCGGGCACCGGCGGGGGCTTTCTCGGCGGCCTGGGCGGCTTCGCCGGCGTGGTGCCCACCCTGTGGTGCACCTTGCGCGGCTTCGAGAAACATGCCCAGCGCGCCGTGATCCAGAACTTCAACCTCGCCGTGCTGGCCGCCACCTTCGCCGGCTACCTGGCCACCGGGGTGTCCACGCGCAGCCACTGGCCGCTGTACGCCGTGGTGGCCCCGGCCGTGCTGCTGCCGTCCCGCCTGGGTGCCCGGCTGTACCTGGGCATCAGCGAGGAGGCCTTCCGCCGGGTGGTGCTGGTGCTGGTCGGCCTGTCGGGCGCGGCCTTGCTGGTCTCGGGCCTGCGGGCCCCTTGAAATCCCGCCGGGCGGCTCCTACCTCCGGTTCGCCAACCACGAACCTGAAGGAGACCAGCGATGTTGCACGCGTCGTTCCGGCCCGCCGCGGACCTGTTCGGGGAGCTCAACCGCCTGCAGAGCGCCCTGGACCAGGTGTTCCGTCCCCTCGAGCGGTCCAGCATCCGGGCGCCCCAGGGCGCCACCTTTCCCGTCATCAACGTGGGCACCTCGCCCGACAGCATCGAGATCATGGCCCTGGCGCCCGGCCTGGAGGCCAGCTCGCTGCAGGTCACCGCCGACCGCGGCCTGCTGATCATCTCGGGGGAGCGCAAGAGCGGCCTGCCCGCGCGCCGCGAGGGCGTGAGCATCTATGCGCAGGAGCGCTTCGCCGGCCCGTTCCGGCGCGTGATCAGCCTGCCCGAGGACGCCGACCCGGCGCGGGTGGACGCCACCTACCGCGAGGGCATCCTGCGCATCACCGTCGCCAAGCGCGAGTCGTCGCGGCCGCGCCGCATCGAAGTCAGCTGAAGGAGCACGCCATGAGCAGCAAGCTGGAGCAACAGGACCTGTCCGCCGGCCCGCACGCCGTGCCGCCCGTGGACGTGTACGAGGACGACGGCGGCATCACCGTGCTGGCCGACCTGCCCGGCGTCAGCCGCGAGCAGCTGGGCGTGCGCGTGGACGGCGACACGCTGCTGATCGAAGGGACCGTGCAGGTGCCGGTGCCCGACCGCATGGACCTGGTCTACGGCGAGGCGCAGCCGGCCACGTGGCGGCGCCAGTTCACCCTGAGCCGCGAGCTGGACGCCTCTCGCATCGAGGCGCAGCTGCGCGACGGCGTGCTGCGCCTGGCCATTCCCAAGGCCGAGGAAGCCAGGCCGCGGCGCATCGAAGTGCGGGTGGGCTGATCGCCGGCCAGGGCGGCCACAGGCGGTGTTCCGCCAGGGTGGTTGTGACAAAATCGCGCCACCCGCGGGACACCGCCACCGCGGGCAGAACAGGGAGAGTCCGGCCAGCGCGCCGGAAGAAGGGAACGACCCGTTGGGCCTGCAGCCATGAACGATGCCGCCATCCTGGTCGTGGACGACAACCCGGACCATCTTGAACTGACCGTCATGGCGCTGGGCGAATGCTGCGACCCGCAGCAGATCGCCACGGCCAGCGACGGCGTGGAAGCGCTCGACTACCTGTTCGCACGGGGGGCCCACGCCGGGCGCGACACCACGCGCCAGCCGCGCCTCGTGATCCTGGACATGAAGCTGGTGCGCCTGCACGGCCTGGACGTGCTCAAGGCCATCCGCGCCGACGAGCGCACGGCCACCCTGCCGGTGGTGATGCATTCCTCCTCCACCGAAAAGGGCGACATCGCCGCCTGCTACGCGGCCGGCGCGAACAGCTACGTGCGCAAGGCCACCGACTACGACGAGCTGCGCCGCAAGATGCGGCAGGTGCACGATTTCTGGGTCACCGTGAACGAGCGGTCGCGGCCCGCCTGATCAGGTGCCGCCCACCGAGCCCGTGATGGGCAGCACGATGCCCGTGATGTAGCTGGCGCAGGCCGGCGAGGCCAGGAACACGTAGGCGGGCGACAGCTCCTCGGGCTGCGCGGGCCGCTTGAAGTCGCTGGACTTGCCGAACTGGGCCACGTTCTCCGCCGTCTGGTCGGCGGGATTCAGCGGCGTCCACACCGGCCCGGGCGCAACCGCGTTGACCCGGATGCCCTTGTCGATCAGGCTGGAGGCCAGCGACATGGTGAAGGCGTGGATCGCGCCCTTGGTGGCCGAGTAGTCCAGCAGCTGGCCGCTGCCCCGCAGGCCCACCACCGAGCCCGTGTTGATGATGCTGGCGCCCTGCTTCAGGTGCGGCAGCGCGGCCCGCGCCATGTAGAAGTAGCCGAAGATGTTGGTCTTCATGGTCTCTTCCAGGCGCTCGTCGGTGATGTCGGCCAGCGAGTCCGCATGCTCCTGGAAGGCGGCGTTGTTGACCAGGATGTCCAGCCGGTCGAACTCGGCCACGGTCTTTTCCACCGCCTCCTTGCAGAAGGCCGAGTCCTTCACGTCGCCGGGGATCAGCAGGCACTGGCGGCCTTCCTTTTCCACGTGGCGCCTGGTGTCCTCGGCGTCCTGGTGCGAGCTGAGGTAGACGATGGCCACGTCGGCGCCCTCGCGCGCATAGAGCACCGCCACGGCGCGGCCGATGCCCGAGTCGCCGCCGGTGATCAGCGCCACCATGCCCTTGAGCTTGCCGCTGCCGCGGTAGTCGGGGGCGAAGAAGCGGGGCTTGAGTTCCATGTCGGCTTCCAGCCCGGGCTTTTCCAAGTGCTGGGCGGGCAGGTCCTCCGGCTGCGGCGAGCCGGTCTGCACCGTCTTCTGCCTGGCCTCGCCGCCGCTTTCCTTGGCCCTGGCCTTGGCGTCGTCCTTGCGGTCCTGCTCGCGCTGGATCTCGCGCTGCTTCTCGGCGGCGGCTTCGGTGGCGCCGCGGCCGGCGTCCTTGGCACTGGGTTTGTCCATGGGGGTCTCCTTCAAGGCAACCCCGACTATCGCCAGACCTCCTTGCGGGAAGTGTCAACCTTCGCGGCAGCAGCGCGTGGGAGCCTGCCTACAGGTCCGCCGCTTCCTTGGCCCGCAGCTTGGCGCCTATGTACTCGCCGTGGGTCACGTGCAGCAGCCCGGCCACGCGCGCAATCACGTGGTTCTCGTGCGCGCCCAGCTGCCCGTCGGCATAGGCCACCTGCCACATCTGCTCGACGATGCGGATCTTCTCGTCCTGGCCGAAGTGCTGGTTCACCACCGAGGTGAATTGGTGGAAGTCGGACGCGGTGCGCGACGCCTGCTCCGCCAGCTCCACCAGCCGCTCCAGCTCGTCGGACGCGAGCTGGAACCGGCGCTGCAGCACCTGCAGGACGGAGGCCCGCTCCGCCGGCGTGATCTCCGGGTCGGCCCGCATCACCTCGACCAGCAGCACCGCGGTGGCCAGTTGCAGGGAGTGCTCGCGCTCGGGGCCCTGCGGCGCCGGGGAAGCGAAGCTGTCGAACAGGTCTTTGAGGGAGCGCAGCATCCCGCCACCTTAGCGCGACGACAACTCCTGCAGGCGCGCAGGGTCAACCGGCTTGGTCCAGTGGTGGTCGAAGCCGGCCTGGGCGGCGGCCTGCTTGTCCTGCTGCTGGCCCCAGCCCGTCAGCGCGATCAGGATGGGCTGGCGCACCCCTTCCAGCCGGCGGATCCGCCGAGCCACCTCGTAGCCGTTGATGTCGGGCAGGCCGATGTCCAGCAGCACCACGTCGGGCCGGAAGCTGGCCGTGCGCTCCACGGCCGAGGTGCCGTCGTGCGCCACCGAGACCTCGTTGCCCGACATCTTGAGCAGTTCGGCCACCGTGCTGGCGGAATCCTCGTTGTCGTCCACCACCAGCAGGCGCCGGGCACTGCCGTTCACGGCCTCGCCCTTGGCCGGCGCGGGCTGCGCGTGCGGCGGGCCGGCGGACACCGAACGCTGCGAGCGCGGCAGGTACACGATGAACTCGCTGCCCTGGTCCAGGCCGGCGCTGTGCGCCTCGACCCGGCCCCCGTGCAGGCGCACCAGGCCGTCGACCAGCGACAGCCCGATGCCCAGTCCGCCCTGGCGCCGCTCGGTCGGGTGCGTGACCTGCGTGAACAGGCCGAATACCTTGCCCAGCATCTCGCGGGCGATGCCCGTGCCGTTGTCGCGCACCTTCACCACCAGTTCCTGCGGCTCGGCCTGGACCACCACTTCGATGTGGCCGCCCCGGCGCGTGTACTTGGCCGCGTTGTTCAGCAGGTTGGCGAACACCTGCGCCATGCGGGCGGGGTCGGCGACGAGGTCGGTGGGCTCGTCGGGGAAGGATATCGACAGCTTGTGGTGCGCGGCCTCGATGTGCGGCCGGCTGGTCTCCACCGCGCTGCCCAGGATGGTCACCAGGTTGGTGGGTTCCTTCTTCAGCTCGATCTTGCCGGTGCTGATGCGCGAGACGTCCAGCAGGTCGTCCACCAGGCGGGTGAGCTGGCCGACCTGGCGTTCGATGATGCCGCCGATCTGCTCGATGCGGCTGGCGTCGCCCCTGGCCCGCTTGATGATGGACAGGCCGTTCCAGATCGGCGCGAGCGGGTTGCGCAGCTCATGGGCCAGGGTGGCGAGGAACACGTCCTTGGCGCGGTCGGACTCCTGCATGGCCAGCATCAGCCGCGCGTTGTCCACGGCCACGCCGGCCCGGCGGCCCAGGTCCTCGGCCAGCACCAGGTCGTCCGGCGTGTAGCGGCGGCGCGATTCCGCGCTGATGAAGATGAGCACGCCCAGGGTCTTGCCGCGCGCGGAGAGCGGCACGCCGATGTACGAGGTGAGGCCCAGCGTGCGCACGATGGCCAGGAAGGCCGGGTCGGCGCCACCGCGCGCCTCCAGCATGTCCGGGGTGATTTCGGGGACCAGCTCGCTGCGGCCGCTGCGGACCACACCCCACGGGCCGGTGGCCGACCTGGGATCGGGCGGGAAGCGCTGGTGCAGCTCGTGCGCAAGGTGCACCTTGGCCGGGTCCACGTGGGCCACCGCCACCCGCTTGAGCACCGCGCCGCCCTCCTCCAGCATGTCCACCGCGCACCAGTCCGCAAAGCGCGGCACCGCCAGACGGGCGATGCGGTCCAGCGTGCTCTGGTAGTCGGTCAGGCCGGCCAGCTCGGCGCTCGCCTCGGCGAGGAATTTCAGGTCGAGCTCGGTCTGCTTGCGGCGCGTGATGTCCAGGCAGACACCCGCGATGGTGGCCGCGCGCCCGCGGGCGCCGCGCCGGATGCGGCCCCGGCCCTCCACCCAGCGAGTGCTCCCGTCGGGGCGGACCACGCGGTACTCGACGCGATGGCCCCGGCCGTCGGCCACGGCTTCCTTCACCGCCTGCATGACGCGGTCGCGGTCTTCGGGATGCACCATGGCGTAGTAGTCCTCGGGCGTGAGCGGTGCCGTGCCTGGCGCGAGCCCGTGCATCTCGGCCATCCCCGGCCACCAGGTCGATTCGCCGGTGTCCAGGCTGGCTTGCCAGATGCCCATGCCGCCCACTTCCAGGGCCAGCTGCAGGCGCTCCTCACCGGCGCGCACCTTGTCCAGCAGCGCCTGGTTGTCGGATTCGGCTCGCTTGGCCGCCGTCTGGTCCCGCAGGATCTTGAGGTAGCCCTCGAGCTGGCCCTGCTCGCTGCGGATGGGCATCAGCTCGCCCGAGGCCCAGAAGCGCTCGCCGTCCTTGCGGACATGCCAGCGCTCGTCCATCGCGCGCCCCTCGCGGGCGGCGGTTTCCAGCTCGCGCTCGACTTCGCCCTTGCCGCAATCCTCGGGGGTGAACAGCCGGTGCACCGTCTGGCCCAGCATCTCCTGCTCGGTCCAGCCCAGCACGTGCTCGGCACCCTTGTTCCAGCTCGTGACCCGTCCCTGGAGGTCGCAGGCCACGATCGCGTAGTCCACGGCGCTGTCCGCCAGCAGCCGCCATCGGCGGTCGGCATCGCGAGGCTGGGGTGCGGTGCTGTCGGTCATGGCCCTCTGTAACAGAGCTGGCTAGGGTAACCAGAATCACACGGCGCTGGGGCGCCGGCAGACCGGCCCGGTCGGGCTACAGCTTGCGCAAAGCAGGTACTTGCAAGCACCATGGGCCTGCGGCCCGCGCGGGACGGGCGCCGGATGCTATCAATTCATGAGCTTACGACTTCAGCTCTGCCGGGTAAGCAGATGCATCAGCTGCTCTTTTTTGCGGCACAGGCCGTGCCTGAGGTTGACAACGCCCGCTACGACGGCCGCGGCAGGCGCTCGAGCTGCGCCGTGCGCCACGCCGCGAAGGTGCCGGCGAAGGCGAGCAGCGTGGCCGCGCCGTAGAGCGCCTGGAAGCCCAGCCGCGAGGCCAGCGCGCCGCCCGCCACCACGCCCAGCACGCCGCCCAGGCCGTAGCCGATGACGGTGAACAGGGCCTGGCCGCGCCCGCGCAGGCGCCCCGGGAAATGCTGGGTGACCAGCGCGATGCACGCCGTGTGGTGGGTGGCGAAGGTGAGCGCGTGCAGCACCTGCGCCACCCCCAGCGCCAGCAGCGATTCGCCCCAGCCGCCGGTGAGCGCCATGCGCAGCACCGCCGCCGCGCCGCAGATCACCAGCCAGCGCGGCATCGCAAAGCGCAGCATGTAGCGCCCCTGCACGAAGAACCACACGATTTCGACCAGCACCGAGACCGCCCACAGCGCGCCTATGGTGGCCTTGCTGTAGCCCAGCGAATCCAGGTACAGGGACAGGAAGCCGTAGATGGCGAAGTGCGCCATCACGTGGAACAGCAGCGAAGCGAAGAACCAGCGCACCACGGGCTGGCGCAGCACCGGCGCCACGGGTTCGGCGGCGCCTTCGGCCTGGGCCGCCTTCTCACGCACGTCGGGCAGCCACCAGGTGCACAGCAGCACGGCCGCCAGGGTGGCCGCGGTCCAGCCGGGGAAGTGGCCCATGCCGAAGCGCTCGAACCAGGCGCCCGCGGCGAACACCGTGAGCATGAAGCCGGCCGAGCCCCACAGGCGGATGCGCCCGTAGCGCCCCCAGTCGCCGGCGACCAGGTGCGCCATGGCGGCCTCGGTGAGCGACATCATCGAACTGGTGTGCGTGAACATCAGCAGCAGCACCAGCGCCAGCCACCAGGCGCCGCCGCCCCACCACAGCCCCGCCGAGGCCACGAGCGCCACCAGCGCGCTCAGGCGCAGCAGGCCCACCCGCTGCCCGGTGTGGTCGCTCAGCGCGCCCCAGCCATAAGGTGCGAACACGCGGGTGAACGACTGCACCGAGGTCAGCAGGCTGATCACCACCAGCGGCAGGCCCTGGTCCTTGAGCCACAGCGGCAGGTAGGGGTTGAAGAAGCCGATGTGGGCGAAGTAGCTCGCCGACAGGGCGGCGAACGGCACGAGCTGGCGCGCCGCCGCGCGGTCCTGCGTCACGGGGCTACAGGAAGGAGGACGGGATGGGGGCGGCCGGCGCGGTGACGTCGGCGTTCTGGGCGCGGTGGCGCAGGGCGTGGTCCATGACCACCAGCGCCAGCATGGCTTCGGCGATGGGGGTGGCGCGGATGCCCACGCAGGGGTCGTGCCGGCCCTTGGTCACGATCTCCGTCGGCTCGCCCGAGACGGTGATGGTCTCGCGCGGGCTGATGATGGAGCTGGTGGGCTTGATCGCGATCGAGACTTCCAGGTCCTGCCCGGTGCTGATGCCCCCCAGCACGCCGCCGGCGTTGTTGGTGCGAAAGCCCTGCGGCGTCAGCGAATCGCCGTGCGTGGTGCCGCGCTGGGTGACACTGCCGAAGCCGGCGCCGATCTCCACGCCCTTGACCGCGTTGATGCCCATCATGGCGTAGGCGATGTCGGCATCCAGCTTGTCGAACAGGGGCGCGCCCAGGCCCACCGGCACCCCCGAGGCGCTCACGCGGATGCGGGCGCCGCAGGAATCGCCGGCCTTGCGCAGGCTGTCCATGTAGCTTTCCAGGTGGGAGACGTCGGCCACCGGGGCGAAGAAGGGATTGCGCGGGACGTGCTCCCAGCTCTCGAAACCGATGACGATCTCGCCCACCTGCTGCATGCAGCCGCGGAACACAGTCCCGTACTTCTGCGCCAGCCACTTCTTGGCCACGGCGCCGGCCGCCACCATGGGCGCGGTCAGGCGCGCGGACGAGCGGCCGCCGCCGCGCGGGTCGCGCAGGCCGTACTTGTGCAGGTAGGTGTAGTCGGCATGGCCGGGGCGGAAGCTCTGCGCGATCTCGCTGTAGTCCTTGCTGCGCTGGTCGGTGTTGCGGATGAGCAGGCAGATCGGGGTGCCGGTCGTGCGGCCCTCGAACACGCCGGAGAGGATCTCGACCTTGTCTTCTTCCTGGCGCTGCGTCACGTGGCGGCTGGTGCCGGGGCGGCGGCGGTCGAGGTCGGGCTGGATGTCGGCTTCGGAAAGCGCCATCCCGGGCGGACAGCCGTCGATCACGCAGCCGATGGCGGGGCCGTGGGATTCGCCGAAGTTGGTGACGGCAAAGAGGGTGCCGAAGGTGTTGCCGCTCATGGGATGCGAATTATCCCAGAGCGGCCCGGGTGGCTCGGCTATAGGCGGGCGGTGGGCACCGAGTCTTCGGACGACGGCCAGTCGCGGATGTAGGCCTTGAGCATGCGGTTCTCGAAGTTCTGGCTGTCCACCACGGCCTTGGCCACGTCGTAGAAGCTGATCACGCCCATCAGCATGCGGCGGTCCATCACCGGCATGTAGCGCGCGTGCCGCTCCAGCATCATGCGGCGGACCTCGTCCAGCTCGGTCTCGGAGGTGCAGGTGAGCGGGTGGTCGTCCATCGCCGTGCGCACGATGGTGGAGCCCACCACCCCGCCGTTCTTGACGATGCACAGGATGACCTCGCGGAAGGTGAGCATGCCCACCAGGTCGCCGTGCTCCATCACCACCAGGGAACCGATGTCCTTGTCGGCCATGACCTCGATGGCGCGCGCGAGCGGCTCGTCCGGGCCCACGGTGAACAGCGTGTTGCCCTTGACGCGCAGGATGTCGCTGACTTTCATACGGTCTCCTCGTGTTGCCCCGGTGACGGCCGGTCGAAATGAATATAGCCCACAATGCTGCGCAGGTAAAACGGGCCTCGAGCCCGAGGAGACAGCCCCCATGCCCGGCTATTCAGACCCCGGCTTCGACACCCTGGCGCTGCACGCCGGCGCCGCGCCCGACCCGGCCACCGGCGCCCGCGCGGTCCCGATCCACCTGACCACCTCCTTCGTCTTCGAATCCAGCGACCACGCGGCGGCGCTGTTCAACCTGGAGCGCTCGGGCCACGTCTACTCGCGCATCAGCAACCCGACCAATGCCGTGCTCGAGCAGCGCGTCGCCGCGCTGGAAGGCGGCATAGGCGCGATCGCCACCGCCAGCGGCCAGGCGGCGCTGCACCTGGCCATCGCCACGCTGATGGGCGCGGGCTCGCATATCGTGGCCAGCACCGCCCTCTATGGCGGCTCGCAGAACCTGCTGCACTACACCCTGCGCCGCTTCGGCATAGACACCACCTTCGTCAAGCCCGGCGACCTGGACGGCTGGCGGGCGGCCGTCCGGCCGGAGACCCGGCTGCTGTTCGGCGAAACCGTGGGGAACCCGGGGCTGGACGTGCTGGACATTCCGGCCGTGGCGGACATCGCGCACCGCGCCGGCGTGCCGTTACTGGTGGATTCCACGCTGACCTCCCCTTACCTCATGCAGCCCTTGGCCCTGGGCGCGGACCTGGTCTACCACTCGGCGACCAAGTTCCTCTCGGGCCACGGCACGGTGATCGGCGGCGTGGTGGTCGATGGCGGCAGCTTCGACTGGGAGCGCTCCGGCAAGTTCGCCGAGCTCACCGCGCCCTACGAGGGTTTCCACAACATGGTGTTCAGCGAGGAGTCGACCGTGGGCGCCTTCCTGCTGCGGGCCCGCCGCGAAGGCCTGCGCGACTTCGGCGCCAGCATGAGCCCGCACACGGCCTGGCTGATCCTGCAGGGCATCGAGACCCTGCCGCTGCGGATGGAGCGCCACATGCGCAACACCGAGAAGGTGGTCGAGTTCCTGGCGGCCCATCCCTTCGTCTCGCGGGTGGGCCATCCCATGCTGGAGAGCCACCCCAGCCACGCGCTGGCCAGGAAGCTGCTGCCCAAGGGCGCGGGCTCGGTGTTCAGCTTCGACATGAAGGGCAACCGCGAGCAGGGCAAGGCGTTCATCGAGGCGCTCAAGGTGTTCAGCCACCTGGCCAACGTGGGCGACTGCCGCTCGCTGGTGATCCACCCGGCCAGCACCACGCATTTCCGCATGAGCGACGAGGCGCTGGCGGGTGCGGGCATTTCACAGGGCACGATCCGCCTGTCCATCGGGCTGGAGGATCCGGCCGACCTGGTCGACGACCTGAAGCGGGCGCTGAAAGCGGCCGAGAAGGCGGGGACGTGATGGAGCTCCTCGTCAACGGCCACAAGACCTACTGCTACACCGGCGGCAGGCCTTTCGATGCGGCCAAGCCCACGGTGGTGTTCCTGCACGGCGTGTTGAACGACCACAGCGTCTGGATCCTGCAATCGCGCTACCTGGCCCACCACGGCTTCAACGTGCTGGCGGTGGACCTGCCGGGGCACTGCCGGAGCGCGGGCCCGGCGCCGTCCTCCACGGAAGAGGCTGCCGGTTTCGTGGCCGCGCTGCTGGATGCCGCCAAGCTGGAGCGGGCGGCGCTGGTCGGCCACAGCTGGGGCTCGCTGATCGCGCTGGAGACGGCGGCCCGGCTGAAAGACCGCATCACGCACACGGCACTGGTCGGGACGGCCTTCCCGATGAAGGTGAGCCCGGCGCTGCTCGAAGCCTCGCAGCACGACCCGGAAAAGGCCATCCACATGATCAGCGTGTTCTCCTGGTCCACGCTGGCGCCGCCGCCCTCGGCGCTGGGGCCCGGCACCTGGATCTGGGGCGCCTCGAAGGCGCTGAACCGGCGGGTGTTGCGCAGCAACCCCGAGGTGAACGTGTTCCATCGCGGCTTCGTCGCCTGCGACCGCTATGCGAACGGTCTCGAGGCGGTGGCCCAGGCGACCTGCCCGCTGCTGTTCGTGCTGGGCGAGGGCGACCAGATGACGAACCCCAGGGCGGCGCAGCCGCTGGTGGACGCGGCCCGCAGCACGGGCCGCCCGGTCACCGTGGTGAAGGTGGCGGCCGGCCACCACGAAATGACCGAGGCGCCCGACCAGGTGCTGGGCGCGCTCAAGGCGTTTCTCGCCGCATGAGCGGATTCGCGATCACGCCCCCGATGGCGCCGGAGCGGGCGCGCGACATTGCCGCGTCGCTGGACCTGCGCGCCCTGCCTCGCGACTTCTACGACAACCCCTACCCGGTGTACGCCGTGCTGCGCGAGAGCGAGCCGGTCAAGCGCCTGCCGGACGGCTCGTACCTGCTGACCCGGCATGCCGACCTGGTGGCGGTGTACCGCGACGCGGCCACGTTCAGCTCGGACAAGAAGGTCGAGTTCACCCCCAAGTACGGGGCCGGCGCGCCGCTGCTGGAGCACCACACCACCAGCCTGGTGTTCAACGATCCGCCGTTGCACACCCGGGTGCGCAAGCTGATCATGGGCGCGCTCACGCGCCGGGCCATCGCCGACATGGAGCCCGGTCTGGTGGCGTTGGTGGACAGCCTGCTGGACCGCATCGAGGCGAAAGGCGGCGGCGACCTGATCGAGGACTTCGCCTCCGCCATCCCCGTGGAGATCATCGGCAACCTGCTGGGCGTGCCGCACGAGGACCGCGGCCCGCTGCGCGACTGGTCGCTGGCCATCCTGGGCGCGCTGGAGCCCAAGCTGACCCCCGAGCAGGAGGCACTGGGCAACCGCAGCGTGAGCGAGTTCACCGCCTACCTCCGGACGCTGGTGGCGCACCGGCGCCGGCATCCCGGCGACCCGGAGCATGACGTGCTGACCCGGCTGATCCAGGGTGAGGCCGGCGGCGAGCAGCTGTCCGAGACCGAGCTGCTGCAGAACTGCGTGTTCATCCTCAACGCCGGGCACGAAACCACCACCAACCTGATCGGCAACGCCCTGGTGGCGCTGCAGGAATGGCCGGACCAGAAAGCCGGCCTGCTATCGAAACTGGAGCACTCCGCGCCCGACTGGAGCGCGCTGGAGCCGGTTTTGAGCACCGCCGTCGACGAATTCCTGCGCTTCGAGTCGTCCAACCAGCTGGGCAACCGGCGGGCGCTGCGCGCCTGCGAAGTCGGCGGGGTCCAGCTGGAGGAAGGCGCGCTGGTGACGCTGTGCATCGGCGCCGCCAACCGCGACCCGGCGCAGTTCGAGCGGCCGGAAGTGCTTCGCCTCGACCGCGAGAACAACCGCCACCTGGCGTTCGGCTTCGGCATCCACCAGTGCGCAGGCCTGAGCCTGGCGCGGCTGGAGGGCCGCGTCGCGATCGGGCGCTTCCTGCACCGGTTCCCCGGCTTCCGGCTCACGCAAGCGCCGGTACGCGGCGGCCGCGCGCGCTTCCGCGGGTTCCTGAAGGCGCCGTTCGCGGCGGGCTGACGCGCGGTCAGAACGGCCAGCACTGCGCCAGCGACCAGCCCGTCAGGCCGACGTAGCAGGCAACGAACACGGCGAACAGCCAGTCCGGGTACGTGCGCAGAAGCAGGGTGCCGAGGCGGTCTTCCATGATGCTCACCGGTACGCCAGGCCGGACAGCTGCCAGGCCAGGCGGCGGCGCCACAGGGGCAGGCGAGC
>CAZZAW010000046.1:0-13945 GCA_964652405.1 uncultured Ramlibacter sp. | reverse complement strand
CGCGCTCGGGCGTGACCACGCCGATGCCCACGGTGCGCTGCTTCCAGATGCGGTTCTCGGTGAGCAGCGTCTCGTACTCGTCCACGTACTTCGGGAAGCGGTTGGTGAACGACTCGATGAAGTCCAGCAGCGTGCCGCTGCGGTCCTCGTTCAGCTGCCTGATGGCGCGCTCGTTGCGGACCTTGCTGGCCTTGTACTGCGGCATGCTGTCCGGCAGGTCGCGGTAGACGCCGCCCGGGCGGAAGTAGGCCGCGTGCATGCGCGCGCCGGAAACCGCCTCGTACATGTCGAACAGGTCTTCCCGCTCGCGGAAGCAGTAGATCAGCATGTTCATGGCGCCGCAGTCCAGCCCGTGCGCGCCCAGCCACAGCAGGTGGTTGAGCAGGCGGGTGATCTCGGCGTACATCACGCGGATGTACTGGGCGCGGATCGGCACGTCCACGCCCATCAGCTTCTCGATGGCCAGGCAGTAGGCGTGCTCGTTGCACATCATCGAGACGTAGTCCAGCCGGTCCATGTACGGCAGCGACTGGAGGTAGGTCTTGGTCTCGGCCAGCTTCTCGGTGGCGCGGTGCAGCAGGCCGATGTGCGGGTCGGCGCGCTGGATCACCTCGCCGTCCAGCTCCAGCACCAGGCGCAGCACCCCGTGCGCGGCCGGGTGCTGCGGCCCGAAGTTCAGCGTGTAGTTCTTGATCTCAGCCATTCATGGCTCCCCGGCCCGGCTGGATGCCGCCGTAGTTCTCTTCGCGGATCACGCGCGGCGTGATCTCGCGCGGCTCGATGGTCACCGGCTGGTAGATCACGCGCTGGCGTTCGGGGTCGTAGCGCATCTCGGCATGGCCCGACACCGGGAAGTCCTTGCGGAACGGGTGCCCGATGAATCCGTAGTCGGTGAGGATGCGCCGCAGGTCGGCATGGCCCTCGAACACAATGCCGAACAGGTCGAAGGCCTCGCGCTCGAACCAGTTGGCGGCGCTCCACAGGCCGGTGAGCGAATCCACCACGGGGAAGTCGTCGTCGGGCGCGAAGACGCGCAGGCGCACGCGCTGGTTCAGGCTGATCGAGAGGAAGTGCGTGACCACAGCATAGCGCGGGCCGTCCCAGCCGCCGTTGCGGTAGTCGGAGTAGTCGATGCCGCACAGGTCGATCAGCTGCTCGAACTGCAGGCCCGGCGCGTCGCGCAGCACCTGCGCCGCCTTGAGGTAGTTGCCGGCGGTCACCAGCACGGTCAGCTCGCCGAGCCGCAGGTCGATGCGCTTGGCCAGGTCGCCCAGCGCGCCCGCCAGGGTCTCCTTGAGCGCGGCAGGGTCCACCGCGAAAGGGGTGTTGGTCGGCATGCGGTCAGGCCCTCGCGATGGTCTGGGTGCGGCGGATCTTCTGCTGCAGCTGGATGATCCCGTACAGCAGCGCCTCGGCCGTGGGCGGGCAGCCGGGCACGTAGACGTCCACCGGCACGATGCGGTCGCAGCCGCGCACCACCGAGTAGCTGTAGTGGTAGTAGCCACCGCCGTTGGCGCAGGTGCCCATGGAGAGCACCCAGCGCGGCTCGGGCATCTGGTCGTACACCTTGCGCAGCGCCGGCGCCATCTTGTTGCACAGCGTGCCGGCCACGATCATCAGGTCGGACTGGCGGGGGCTGGGGCGGAACAGCATGCCGAAGCGGTCGATGTCGTAGCGGGCCGCGCCCGCGTGCATCATCTCCACGGCGCAGCACGCCAGGCCGAACGTCATCGGCCAGAGCGAGCCGGTCTTGGCCCAGTTGATGACGCTGTCCACGGTGGTCGTGACAACGCCCTTGTCGAGAATGCCTTCGTTAGCCATTTGTGCTTGGTCCTTGCGGTGCGCGGCGGGTCACTCCCAGTCCAGCGCGCCCTTCTTCCACTCGTAGACGAAACCCACGACCAGGATGCCCAGGAAAACCATCATGGCCCAGAAGCCCACCGCGCCGATCTCCTTGAGCGCCACGGCCCAGGGGAAGAGGAAGGCGATTTCCAGGTCGAACAGGATGAACAGGATGGCGACGAGGTAGTAGCGCACGTCGAACTTCATGCGCGCATCCTCGAAGGCCTCGAACCCGCACTCGTACGGCGAGTTCTTCGCGGCATCGGGCTTGTTGAAGCCGAGCCCACCGGCGAACAGGTATCCCAGCAGCTGGGGCAGCACGCCTACGGCAATGCCGACCAGGATGAACAGGAGGACTGGGAGGTACTGGTCAAGGTTCATCTCGGGGCTCTGATCACCGCTTCAAGCCCCGGGCGCGGCCGGGGCCTGACTCTTTGTATGGTGCCGTCGGCGAGACTCGAACTCGCACAGCTTTCGCCACTACCCCCTCAAGATAGCGTGTCTACCAATTTCACCACGACGGCGTTTTTCGTTGCCCGGACAGGCATGAGGCGAGAGCAAGGCTGGCTTTCCGGACAGCCTTGGAGTTTACCCTGAAACAGGGCGTTTCCTAGGGAGGAAACGCCCCTTAGGTATCACTACTTGGTGGGGATTTGGGCCGCGCCGGAGGCAGGCGCGGCAGGCACCGGCGCGGGCACGGCAGAAGCCGGCGCGGTGGTCGACGGGATCTGCGACGCAGGGCTGGATGACGCCGGAGCCGGCACGGCCGCGGGCGCGCCCGCGCGGTCGAGCACGCTGCCCGACTCGGCCGGGCGCAGGTTGCCGAAATACGCCAGCGCCAGGGTGCAGGCGAAGAACACCGCCGCCAGCACGGCCGTGGTGCGCGAGAGGAAGTTCGCGCTGCCGCTGGCGCCGAACAGGCTACCGGAGCCGCCGCTGCCGAAGGCCGCGCCCATGTCGGCGCCCTTGCCGTGCTGGATGAGGATGAGGCCGATCATCGCTAGGGCCGTCAGCATCTGGACAGCCAGGATGATGGTGAGGATCGCATTCATCTTGTTTTACTCCTGAATTTGTAGCGTCATGCGCCCGCTACATGCGGGCTGCGGCGATGATTTGCAAGAAATCGGGGGCCTTGAGCGAGGCGCCGCCGATCAGGCCGCCGTCGATGTCGGGCTGGGCGAGCAGGCTGGCCGCGTTGCCGGCGTTCATGCTGCCCCCGTAGAGGATGTGCACGCGCTCGCTGTGCGCGGTGGCTGCCTTGAGCTGCGCGCGCAGCACGGCATGGACCTGCTGGGCCTGCTCCGGCGTGGCGGTCTTGCCGGTGCCGATGGCCCACACCGGCTCGTAGGCCACCACGATCTCGCTGATGCAATGGCCGTTGGTGTGGATCACGGCGGCCAGCTGGCGCTTGACCACTTCCTCGGTCTGCCCGGCTTCGCGCTGGGCCAGCGTCTCGCCCACGCACACGATGGGCGTGATGCCGTGCCCGAGCGCGGCCTTGGCCTTGTCCGCCACGAGCTGGTCCGTCTCGCCGTGGTACTGGCGCCGCTCGGAATGGCCGACGATGGCGTAGCGCACGCCGAATTCCTTGAGCATGGCGGCCGACACCTCGCCGGTGTAGGCGCCCTGCTCCTGCGCCGAGACGTCCTGCGCGCCCAGCTCCAGCGCGCTGCCATGGCGCAGCAGCTGCAGCTGGGCCAGGTAAGGCGCGGGCACGCAGACCGCCACCTGGCAGCCGGCGTCGGCGCCCATGCCGGCGACCACGGCGCGCACCAGGGCGTCATTGGCCTCGATGCTGCCGTTCATCTTCCAGTTGCCGGCGATCAGCTTCTTCTTCGTCATGGTCACCACGTGAGGACGATTTTTCCGATGTGCTGGTTCGATTCCATCAGCTCGTGCGCGCGCGACGCCTGGGCCGCGGGGAACGTGCTGTGGATGACGGGACGGACGGCCTTGCTTTCCAGGAGCGGCCAGACCTTGTCCTTCAGGGCCGACGCAATCGCCGACTTGAACGCCACCGGCCGGGGCCGCAGCGTCGAGCCGGTGATGACCAGCCGCTTGCGCAGCACCAGGGCGGCGTTGAACTCCGCCTGCACCCCGCCCTGCACGGCGATGATCACCAGCCGGCCGTCTTCGGCCAGGCATTCCACCTCGCGCGCCACGTAGCTGCCCGCCACCATGTCCAGCACCACGTTCACGCCGGCGCCGCCGGTCAGCTTCTTCGCCTCTTGCGCGAAGTCGGCCGTCCGGTAGTTGATCGCGTGGTCGGCGCCCAACGCCAGGCAGGCCTGGCACTTGTCGTCAGTGCCGGCGGTGGCGATCACGGTGGCGCCCAGCGCCCTGGCGAGCTGGATCGCCGTGACGCCGATGCCGCTGGAGCCGCCCTGGACCAGCAGCGTCTCGCCCGGCGCGAGCCGGCCGCGGTCGAACACGTTGCTCCAGACGGTGAAGAAGGTCTCGGGCAGCGATGCGGCTTCCACGTCGCCCAGGCCCTGCGGCACGGGCAGGCACTGGCCCACCGGCGCCACGCACAGCTCGGCGTAGCCCCCGCCTGCCACCAGGGCGCAGACACGGTCCCCGATGCGCAGGCCGGCTGCGGCCATGGCCTGGGCGTCGCCAGCCACCACTTCGCCGGCCACTTCCAGCCCCGGAAGGTCGGAAGCGCCAGGGGGCGGCGGGTACTGGCCCGAGCGCTGCAGCACGTCAGGGCGGTTGACGCCGCTGGCGGCCACGCGGATCAGCAGCTCTCCCGCGCCCGGCACGGGCGCAGGCCGCTCGGCCAGACGCAGGACGTCCGGCCCACCGGGCGCGCTGATCTCGACCGCCTTCACGCTGGCCTTACTCTTGCGGGTCGAAGGTGGCCTGCGGCTGGGGCTGAGGCTCGCGCGGAGCACGCTCCTGCGGGGCAGCCGGCCGGTCGAGCAGCGCCTTCATGGACAGCTTGACGCGGCCCTTGTCGTCGGTCTCCAGCACCTTGACGCGCACCACCTGGCCTTCGCTCAGGTAGTCGGTGACCTTTTCCACGCGCTCATGGGCGATCTGGCTGATGTGCAGCAGGCCGTCCTTGCCGGGCAGCAGGTTCACCAGGGCACCGAAGTCGAGGATCTTGGTGATCGGGCCTTCGTAGACCTTGCCGATCTCGACCTCGGCGGTGATCTGCTCGATGCGGCGCTTGGCCTCGTCGGCCTTGGCCCCGTCGGTGGCGGCGATGGTGATGGTGCCGTCCTCGGCGATGTCGATCTGCGTGCCGGTCTCCTCGGTCAGCGCGCGGATCACGGCGCCGCCCTTGCCGATCACGTCTCGGATCTTCTCCGGGTTGATCTTCATCGTGTAGAGCTTGGGCGCGAAGCTCGAGACTTCGGCCTTGGCCTCGCCCATCGCTTCCTGCATCTTGCCCAGGATGTGCATGCGCGCTTCCTTGGCCTGGGCCAGGGCGACCTGCATGATTTCCTTGGTGATGCCCTGGATCTTGATGTCCATCTGCAGGGCCGTGATGCCGTTGGTGGTGCCCGCGACCTTGAAGTCCATGTCGCCCAGGTGGTCCTCGTCACCCAGGATGTCGGTCAGCACCGCGAAACGGTTGCCATCCTTGATCAGGCCCATGGCGATGCCGGCCACGTGCGCCTTCATGGGCACGCCGGCGTCCATCAGCGCCAGGCAGCCGCCGCAGACCGAAGCCATGGACGACGAGCCGTTGGACTCGGTGATCTCCGAGACCACGCGCATGGTGTAGGGGAACTCCTCCTTGCTCGGCAGCACGGCCACCAGGGCGCGCTTGGCCAGGCGGCCATGGCCCACTTCGCGGCGCTTGGTGCTGCCCATGCGGCCCACTTCGCCGGTGGCGAAGGGGGGCATGTTGTAGTGGAACATGAAGCGGTCTTCGTACTCGCCCATCAGCGCATCGATGCGCTGCGCATCGCGCTCGGTGCCCAGGGTGGTGACCACCAGGGCCTGCGTCTCGCCCCGCGTGAACAGCGCCGAACCGTGGGTGCGGGGCAGCACGCTGTTGCGGATCTCGATCGGGCGCACGGTGCGGGTGTCGCGGCCGTCGATGCGGGGCTCGCCCTGCAGGATCTGGTTGCGCACGATGCGCGCCTCGATGTCGAACAGCAGCGATTCGACCTTGGCGGCGTCGAAGGGCTCGCCCGATTCCTTCAGGCTCTCCAGCACGAAGGCCGATGCCTCGCGCAGGGCCTGGGTGCGGGCCTGCTTGCTGCGGATCTGGTAGGCGGCGCGCAGCTTGTCCTCGGCCAGGGCGGTGACCTTGCCGATGAAGGCCTCGTCCTTGACGGGCGGCTGCCAGTCCCAGACCGGCTTGCCGCCGTCACGCACCAGCTCGTGGATGGCGTTGATCGCGATCTTGCTCTGCTCGTGGCCGAACACCACGGCGCCCAGCATCACTTCCTCGGGCAGCTGCAGGGCTTCGGATTCCACCATCAGCACGGCGGCTTCGGTGCCGGCCACCACCAGGTCCAGCTGCGAATCCTTGCGCTGGGTCTGGCCGGGGTTGAGCACGTACTCGCCGTTGATGTAGCCCACGCGCGCCGCGCCGATCGGGCCGGCGAACGGGATGCCGGAGATCGCCAGGGCGGCCGAGCAGCCGATCATGGCCGCGATGTCGGGATCGACTTCCGGGTTCAGCGACATGGTGTGCACCACCACGTGCACCTCGTTCAGGAAGCCCTCGGGGAACAGCGGGCGGATCGGGCGGTCGATCAGGCGGCTGGTCAGGGTCTCGAGTTCGCTGGGCTTGGCTTCACGCTTGAAGAAGCTGCCGGGGATCTTGCCGGCGGCGTAGGTCTTCTCGATGTAGTCCACGGTCAGCGGGAAGAAGTCCTGCCCGGGCTTGGCGGTCTTGGAGGCGGCCACGGTGCACAGCACCACGGTGCCTTCGATGTCCACGACCACGGCGCCGGTGGCCTGGCGGGCGATCTCGCCGGTCTCCAGCACCACCTTGTGCTGGCCCCACTGGAAGGTCTTGGTGACTTTGTTGAAGATGCTCATGTTCTTGCTCTCTTTCTGTGGTGAGGAAAGGGCGCTGGAGTCGAACACGATGCCATTCCATCAAGGGCCCGGGCGGGGCCGCTGGTGGAATGACACAGCGCGTATCCGGCTTTCGCGTCCTTCGAAGTGAAACGCGCCTGAGCTAGCGGGACTAACTCAGGCGCGTTCCGGGTTTGGCGGCGCTTACTTGCGCAGGCCCAGCTTGCCGATCAGCGCCGTGTAGCGGTCGGCGTCCTTGTCCTTCAGGTAGGCCAGCAGGCTCTTGCGCCGGTTCACCAGGCGCAGCAGGCCGCGGCGGCCGTGGTGATCCTTGGCGTGGGTCTTGAAGTGGGGGGTCAGCTCGTTGATGCGGGCGGTCAGCAGGGCCACCTGCACTTCGGGGCTGCCGGTGTCGTTGGCGCCACGGGCGTGGGCCTTGACGACCTCGGCTTTGTTCAAAGCGGTCATGAAAGTTTCCTTGGAAAGTTTTAACTTGCGTTGGGGGCTGGAACTGCGCCCCAACGTGCGCCCTGCGGGATGCAAAGCCTCGGGATTATAACGCGAGCCAGCTTTTCAGCCGTTCCACCCCCTGCCCCAGCCGGGAGACATCCCGGGAAGCGAAGCACCACCGCAACCAACCCTGGGCCTCCGGGGCGAAGGCATTCCCGGGGGCCAGGCCCAGACCGGCCTCGGCGACCAGGCGCTTGGCCACGGCCAGGGAATCGTCGAAGCCGTCGAGCTTGAAGAAGGCGTACATGCCGCCCGCCGCCGCCTGGAGCTGCACCCGGGGCAAGGCCTGCAGCTGGGGTACCAGGGTGTCGCGGCACAGCCTGAGGTGGCTCACCACCCGCGGCGTGACCTCGGCGGTGCGCTCGATGGCCGCCAGCGCGGCGCGCTGGGTGAACACGCTGGCGCAGGAGGTGTTGAACTCCACCAGCTTGCCCATGTGGGGCGTCATGGCTGCCGGCATCACCAGCCAGCCCAGGCGCCATCCGGTCATCAGGAAGCTCTTGGAAAAGCTGTGCGCCACCACCAGCCGGTCGTCCGGGCGGGCCACGTCCAGGAAACTGGGCGCGCAGCCGTTCGGCGTGGGCTCGTAGTACAGCCGCTCGTACACCTCGTCGGCCAGGATCCAGGTGCCGGTCAGGCGGCAATGGTCCAGGATCGCCTGCTGCTCGGCGCGGGTCAGGGTCCAGCCGGTGGGATTGTTCGGGGCGTTGACGATCAGCAGCCGGGTCTGCGGCGTGATCGCCTCGAGGAGCGCGGGCAGGTCCAGCCTCCAGGCCCCTTCCGAGGGCTGCAGGGACACCCGCCTGAGCTTCGCGCCCATGATGAGAGGCTGGGCCGTGAGGTTGGGCCACACCGGCGTGACCGCCACGACCTCGTCGCCGGCATCCACCAGCATCTGCACCGCCAGCATCAGCGCGTTCACGCCGCCCGAGGTGATGGCGATCCGGTCGCTGCCCACCGGCCCGTGCAGGGCCGAGGTGTACGCGGCCACCGCTTCCCGCAGCTCGGGCAGGCCCAGGTTGTGGGCATAGAAGGTCTCGCCCCGGCGCAGCGACTCGATCGCCGCCTCCCGGATGAAGTCGGGAGTGACCTCGTCGCTTTCGCCGAACCAGAACGCCAGCACGTCGCCGCGCCCCATACCGGCGTTGGCGACTTCACGGATCTTGGATTCCTCGAGGTTCTGGATGGCTTGGCGCAAGGTCGGCTCCTTCAGGGCCTGGCCATTTTGCAGGTGGTGGGCAGCTCAGCCATGGCCGGCGCGATCACCTTGACGACCCGGAAGCCGTAGCCCGAGCCCTCCACGTCGAACTTCACGCCCGGCGCGCCCAACCGGTCCATCACGCCGACCACCAGCGACTGCTGGAACTGGTGGTCCGAAGCCCGCATGGTCCCGCCCTGCCCGCCCAGGCTGACGCTGGCTTTCTCCAGCGCCCGGGCCACGGCCACGGCATCGGTGCTGCCGGCCGCCTCGATCGCCTGGGCCAGCGCCTCCACCATCAGCTGCATGCGCATGTGCACGTAGTCGTCCTGCGGCCGCGGGAAGCGCTGGCGGAACGACTGGTAGAACGCCTCGCTGGCTGCCGTGGGCAGGTTGGGCAGCCAGTCGGCCACGGCGATCACCCGGCCCACGCCCGAATCGCCGATGGCCGCGGGCGCGCCCAGCGCGTTGCCGTAGAAGGTATAGAACTTGCCCTCGAACCCCACTTCGCGCGCGGCCTTCACCAGCAGCGTGAGGTCATTGCCCCAGTTGCCCGTGATGACGGCCTGCGCGCCGCTCTGCTTGATCTTGGCCGCATAGGGCAGGAAATCCTTGATCCGGCCCAGCGGATGCAGCTCGTCGCCCACGATCTGCACGTCCGGGCGCTGCGCGCCCAGCTGCCGGCGCGCTTCCCGCAGCACGGCCTGCCCGAAGCTGTAGTCCTGGCCGATCAGGTAGGCGCTGCGCACGGCCTTGTCGTCCCGCAGCACCTCCATCAGCGCCGCCATGCGCATGTCCGCATGGGCATCGAAGCGGAAATGCCAGAAGCTGCACTTCTCGTTCGTAAGGATGGGGTCCACCGCCGAATAGTTGAGGTAGACCACGCGCCGCCCCGGCTCGCGCTCGTTGTGCTTGGCGATGGCCTCGATCAGCGCCGCGGCCGTCGCCGAGGAATTGCCCTGCAGGATGAACTGCGCGCCGTCGTCGATGGCGGACCGCAGGGTGGACAGCGCCTCCTCGTTCTGGCCCTTGCTGTCGTAACGGTCCAGCTGCAGCAGGCGGCGGCCTTGCGCGGTTCGCACGCCCCCGCGCTGGTTGACGCGCTCCACGGCCCACACCAGGTTGCGGAACACGGCTTCACCGGTGTTGGCGAAGGAGCCGGACAGGCCCTCGATCATCGCCAGCTTGATGGCCGGCGCTGCCGGCTGCCCGATGGCTGCGGCCGGCGCAAATAGCGCCGCGGCCAATGATTTCAAGGCCCCTCGCCTTGCCTTTTTCATGCTGGTCCTTCCCTTGAAATGCAGCCCGGCGCGCACACATCGGATGCAAGCGGCCGGGCGTCTGTCGATGCAAAAGCCGCGCAGTGTAAGTGAGGCTTATTCACCAAGGAGTTCAGCCATGTTTTTCGCACCCGTTGTCCGCACCCGTGCCGCCGTGCCCAGCTTCCGTTCGTTCGACCGCAGCTTCGAGCGCTTCGTCAATGACGCCTTCTTCGGCGCCGGCCGCCCCGGCTTCGACATCGTCCAGGACGACAAGGCCTGGACCGTGACCCTGGACGTCCCGGGCGTGGCCCGCGAGGAACTGTCCATCAACGTCGAAGGCGCGATCGTGCGCATCGAGACCAAGCCCGAAGCGCGGCGCCAGCTCAAGGCAGCCTACGAGCTGCCCCAGGAAATCGACGTCGAGGCCACCACGGCCAAGCTCGAGAACGGCGTGCTGACGCTCACGCTGGCCAAGAAGCAGCCGGTGAGCAACGCGCGCGTGATCGAAGTGAAGTAACTGTCATCCCCGCGCGGGCGGGGATCCAGGCAGTTCCTCCAGGGGCCACCTCGGTTTCACGTCGAAGGCGTAGACCGTGGTGGCCTCCTGCATTCCGGCCTGCAGGCGCATCGCGGCCGCCATGGCGATCATCGCGCCGTTGTCGGTGCACAGGTGCAGCTCCGGGTAGTGCACCCGCACGCCGCGCCGGGCGCAGGCTTCGTCGAGTTGCGCCCGCAGCAGGCGGTTGGCGCCCACGCCGCCGGCGACCACGAGGCGCTTCAAGCCGGTCTCCTGGAGCGCTGCCAGCGACTTCTTCACCAGCACTTCCACGATGGCGGCCTGCGTCGCCGCCGCCAGGTCGGCCTTGCGGGCGTCCAGTTCGGCCCCCAGTTTTTTCGCCTGCGTCAGCACGGCCGTCTTCAGGCCCGCGAACGAGAAATCCAGGTCGCCACTGTGCAGCAGGGGCCGCGGCAGCTTGAAGGCGCCGGCGTCTCCCTGCTGCGCCAGGCGCGAGAGCGCCGGACCTCCGGGATACCCCAGCCCGAGCAGCTTGGCGGACTTGTCGAAGGCCTCGCCCGCCGCATCGTCGATCGTCTCGCCCAGCAGCTCGTAGCGGCCCACGCCGTCCACCCGCATCAGCTGCGTGTGGCCGCCCGAGACCAGCAGCGCCACGAAAGGAAACTGCGGCGGGTCCGTGCTGAGGAACGGCGAGAGCAGGTGGCCTTCCAGGTGGTGCACGCCCAGCACCGGCCGGCCCAGCGCCGCGCCGAGCGCGCAGGCCACGCCGGCGCCCACCAGCAGCGCACCCGCGAGGCCGGGGCCCCGCGTGTAGGCCACGGTGTCCACCTGCGCCAGCGAGCGGCCGGCCTGCTGGAGCACCTGGGTGGCCAGCGGCAGGACCCGGCGGATGTGGTCGCGGCTCGCCAGTTCGGGCACCACGCCGCCGTAGGCCTGGTGCATGTCGATCTGGCTGTGCAGTGCGTGCGCCAGCAGCCGCGGCGTGCCGCCCTGCGCCTCGACGAGCGCGACACCGGTTTCGTCGCACGACGACTCGATTCCCAGGACAAGCATGCAGGCAGTCTAGCGGCGCGGGCTTTGGCGCGATTCTTGCGCGGTCTTTCGCATGACAGAGCCCTTGCGAATCGTGGTCGTGGCGCCTGACCTGGTGGTCAGCGACCCGGAGGACGACCATGCCGTGCAGCAGGCCGAGCGCTCCCGCAGCCTGCGCATCGGCTTGCTGGAAAACGGCTTCAACCTGATCGCCACGCTGCCTGCCGACGTGTTCCTCACCGAGCGCCTGGCCCAGCTGCAGCCCGACATGATCATCGTGGACGCCGAGAGCGCCGCCCGCGACGCGCTGGAGCACGTGGTGATGGCCACGCGTGACGAGCGCCGCCCCATCGTGATGTTCACCAACGACGAGGACACCAGCCACGTGAAGGATGCGGTCGCCGCCGGCGTGTCCGCGTACATCGTGGCCGGGCTGGCGCCGGAGCGCATCCGGCCCATCCTGGATGTGGCCATGGCGCGCTTCCAGCATGAGCAGGCCCTGCGGCGCGAACTGGCCGACGCGAAAAGCGAGCTGCGCGAGCGCAAGGTGATCGACCGGGCCAAGGGCCTGCTGATGCAGCGCCAGGGCCTGACGGAGCAGCAGGCCTACGAGAAGCTGCGCAAGACCGCCATGGACAAAGGCCTCAAGGTCGGCGAGGTGGCGCAGCGCATTCTGGACGTGTCCGACCTGCTCGGCTGAAGCGCCGCTTTGGTGCGGCGCACAAATCAGGTGCGCCGTTTCCCTTGCCCCGTCAGCCCCCTCTCCTCTGAAGCGGGTCTGGCACGGTCATTGCAACGCTCTCCGTGACCACCGATGGTCAACCGGCCGCCCCGCTTCAACGGCGAAGCATCCCAGGCGGCCACCCCGGACGAAGGCGTCCCCACCGCACGGCATACGTGCGAGTGCGGACGCCTTTGCTGTTTTTTGCGCCTGATCGACCTGTGGAGAAACGCCCGTGATGACCGACCTGCTCAGAACCAAACTGTCCCGCCGCAGCGTGCTGCAAGCAGCCGCCGTGGGTGCCGCCGGCGTTTCGCCCGCGCTGCGTGCCGTCGTCCACGCGCAGGGCTCGGACGCCCCCGAGAAGAAGGAAGTGAAGATCGGCTTCATTCCGCTGACCGACTGCGCCAGCGTGGTGATGGCCTCGGTGCTGGGCATCGACCAGAAGTACGGCGTCAAGATCATCCCCACCAAGGAAGCCTCCTGGGCCGGCGTGCGCGACAAGCTGGTCAACGGCGAGCTGGACATGGCGCACGTGCTGTGGGGCCTCATCTACGGCGTGCACCTGGGCATCAGCGGCCCCAAGAAGGACATGGCCATCCTGATGAACCTGAACCACAACGGCCAGGCCATCACCCTGTCGAAGAAGCTGGCCGACAAGGGCGCCGTGGACGGCGCTTCGCTCGCCAGGCTGATGCAGACCGACAAGCGCGACTACACCTTCGCGCAGACCTTCCCCACCGGGACGCACGCCATGTGGCTGTACTACTGGCTGGCCACCTACGGCGTGAACCCGATGAAGGACGCCAAGGTCATCACCGTGCCGCCGCCCCAGATGGTAGCCAACATGCGTGTGGGCAACATGGACGGCTACTGCGTGGGCGAGCCCTGGGGCCACCGCGCCATCGCCGACGGCATCGGCATCACCGCCGTGACCACCCAGGACATCTGGAAGGACCACCCCGAGAAGGCGCTGGGCACCACCGCGGAATTCGTGAAGAAGTACCCCAACACCGCCCGGGCCGTGACGGCCGCGATCATCGAAGCCGGCAAGTGGATCGACGCCGGCCTGCAGAACAAGAACAGGATGGCCGAGACCGTGGCCGACAAGGCCTACGTGAACACCAGCGTGGACGTGATCAACCAGCGCATCCTGGGCCGCTACCAGAACGGCCTGGGCAAGACCTGGGACGACCCCAACCACATGAAGTTCTACAACGACGGCCTGGCGTACTTCCCCTACCTGTCCGACGGCATGTGGTTCCTGACCCAGCACAAGCGCTGGGGCCTGCTCAAGGATCACCCGGACTACCTGGCCGTGGCCAGGCAGGTCAACCACATCGACCTGTACAAGCAGGCGGCCGCTGCCGCCAAGGCCAGCGTGCCCAAGGACGTGATGCGCACCAGCAAGCTGGTCGACGGCACGGTGTGGGACGGCAAGGACCCGGCCAAGTACGCCGACTCGTTCAAGGTCCGCGCCGCGGCCGCCGCCTGAGGGAACGACCATGGTCAGCGCAGTCTTCCATTCGCCGCTTCCGGTGCGGGCTGAGCCTGTTTCCGCCCGCGTTGAGACACCCTCCGTCCGCCCTGAGCCTGTCGAAGGGCCCGCCACGGCCTCGACAAGCTCGGCCCGAACCGAGCCGGAGGCCCCCCGGGCCGATCACCCCGCCTTCGACTGGCGCGCCCTCTGGCTGCGCGTGCTGCCCCCCCTCTTCGGGCTGGGGCTGCTGGTCGGGCTCTGGGCCATGGTCTCCATGATGTCGGGCAGCACCTTCCCCTCCCCCGCCGAGACCTTCAAGCAGGCGGTGGAGGTGTTCAGCGACCCGTTCTACCGCAAGGGCCCGAATGACCAGGGGGTAGGCTGGAATGTGCTCATGTCG
>CAZZAW010000045.1:12415-14034 GCA_964652405.1 uncultured Ramlibacter sp. | reverse complement strand
CGGTGGAGGTCTGACTTAAACCAACTGGCCTCCAAGAATCCCGGGGCGATTCACCCACCTGTTCGGCGCCCGCCACATCCAGTTCGTGGGCGAGGGCCTGCTGGCCATCTTCATCGACGCGACCGACACCCACACCGTCAACCACAGCCTGCGCGCGGCGCGCGCGGCCCTGGGCCTGGTGGAGTCCGGCCGCGGCATCCAGCAGTACCTGGAAACCCATTACCCGGGCCGCAGCCTGCCTCGTTTCGACGTGACGGTCGCCTTGCATGTGGGGCCCGTCACCCTCACCGTGCTGCGCGATCCGCTGCATGGCGTGAGTGCCCAGTCCTTGCCGGTGGGCGACGCGGTCAGTGCCACCATGCTGCTGCAGAAGCAGGGCGCGGCGCTGGGGTGGCCCATCATTGCGAGCGTCCAGGCCCTGCGGCTGGTCACCGGCGCGGTGCGCACCGGCGGCCGGGCCCTGGTGCAGCTGCCTGGACGTTCGGCACCAATGGATGCCGCCGAGCTGACCGGGCTGGCGGTCTAGGAGGGGTGATGAAGCTGTTTTCGCTGCGCCGCATCCTTGCGGCGAGTCTGGTGCTGTTCGCGGCCGTCCCGGCGCTGCTGGTGGCCTGGATGCTGACGCGCAGCAGCTTCCAGGCGGCCGAGCACCTGGCGGGCAACATCCTGTTCAACGTGGCCGCCCGCGTGCAGCTGGGCACCGAATCCCACCTGCGCCAGGCGCATGACGCCCTCAATGGCCTGTTCCCTGAATCGCCCGGTCCGCGCCAGCGCGAGCTCGCCCGCGAATGGCTGCGCAACCCGGCTGCTTTCGAGCCCATGGCCTTCGTGCTCACGCGCCAGTCGGCCGACGTGGCCCATGTCTGGCTGGCCAGCCGGCAGGGCGAATTCCTGAGCGTGGAGGACACGGGCAACGGCGTGCTGGTGCGCCAGCGGCCGGCCGACGGCCGCGGCCGCCGCGTGTTCGCCGCCGCCCGGCCCGGTGACCGCAGCCGGCTGGTGGAGACCGAAGCCGCCAACTTTGAGCCGCGCACCCGCCGCTGGTACCAGCAGGCGGTGGAATCCAAGAGCAGGGTGTTTTCGGCCGTGCAGCCGGTGGCCGGCAAGCCGCAGCTGTTCGTGACGCTGTCGCAGCCGATCTACGACGACGATGGGGGCGCCGCCGGCGTGTTCGGGGTGGACCTGTACCTGCAGCAGCTGGCGGACCTGCTGCAGACGCAAAGCATCAGCGCACGCGGCGCCGCCTTCGTCTTCGATGAGGAAGGCTTCCTGGTGGCAGGCTCCGCCGGCGACGCCCTGTTCCGCGAGGTGGGCGGCCGTCTCGAGCGCCGCAGCCCGGCGGACAGCGCCAATGCCGCGATCCGCCAGAGCTTCGCCGCGGTGCGCGCCGAGCAGGCGGGCCGCAGCGCCGACACCGTGGCCAGCCGGCGCGACCTGCAGCGCGTGGCCTTGCCCGGTGATTCGCTGATGATCGTGCGCCAGCCGTTCGGCGAGTCGCTGGGCCTGCGCTGGACGCTGGTGGTGGCAGCACCGGAGAGCGACTTCACCGCTGAGATCAGCCGCGCCTGGCGCGTCTCGCTGTTCGGCCGGAACCTGACGAACGAGTGGTGGGTCGACGT
>CAZZAW010000045.1:4622-12405 GCA_964652405.1 uncultured Ramlibacter sp. | reverse complement strand
ATCGTGATGGGCACCCTCATCGCATTCGGTGTGGCGCACGGCATCGGCCGCCGCTTGCGGCGCCTGGGGCAGGCGGCCGAGCAGCTGGGCCGCGGCGAGGTCCCCGTGATCGACGGCAGCACGCGCATCCGCGAGGTGCAGCAGCTCTCGCGCGTGCTGCACGACAGTGCCGAGCAGCTGCAGGCCTACCGCCAGCAGGTGGAGGCCAATGCCCAGGCCCTCCAGCAGGCCAACGAGACGCTGGAAGCACGTGTGGAGCAGCGCACCGCGCAGCTGGCCGCCTCGCGCGAGGAGGCGCTGTCGGCGGCCCGCGCCAAGGCGGCTTTCCTGGCCACCATGAGCCACGAGATCCGCACCCCGCTCAATGGCGTGGTGGGCATGAGCACCCTGCTCGCCGAGACAACGCTGGATGCGGAGCAGCGGGACTACCTGCAGACCATCCGGCTGTCCAGCGACCAGCTGCTGGCCGTGATCAACGACATCCTGGACTTCTCCAAGATCGAGTCCGGCAAGCTGGAGCTGGAGATCGAACCCCTGAGCGTGCGCGGCGCGGTCGAGTAAGCCTGCGACATCGCGGCGCCCCGGGCGCGCGAGAAGGGGCTGGAGCTGATCATCGACATCCCCGAAACCGGCCCGGGCGCCGTGCCAGCCGCGATCAAGGGGGACATTACGCGCCTGCGCCAGGTGCTGATCAACCTGGTCAACAACGCCGTGAAGTTCACTTCCACCGGCGAAGTGGCGGTGCACGCCCGCATGCTGTCCGAGGACGACGGCCAGGGCCGTTGCGTGCTGGAGTTCCGCGTCACCGACAGCGGCATCGGCATCCCGCCGGACCGGGTCCAGTCGCTGTTCGAGGCTTTCACCCAGGTGGACGCCTCCACCACCCGCAAGTACGGCGGCACCGGGCTGGGGCTGGCGATCTGCAAGCGCCTGGTCGAGCTGATGAACGGGCAGATCGGCGTGGAAAGCGAGCCGGGCCGCGGCTCCACCTTCTGGTTCACGGTGGCCGCGCCGGTGACGGAGCTGGCACAGCCCTTCGCGCCGGCCGGCCAGGGCATGCTGCAGGCCACGCGGGTGCTGGTGGTGGACGACCACGCCACCAACGTGCGCATCCTCACCCGCCAGCTGCAGCTGTGGGGCATGGACGTCAGCAGCGCCGATTCCGGGGCGCAGGCGCTGCAATGGCTGGGGCAGGCGACCGCCTTGCCCCAGGTGATCGTGACCGACATGCACATGCCCGAGATGGACGGCGTGGCGCTGGCCCGCACGATCAAGGAGCAGCCCCGCTGGCGGGCGATTCCCATCGTCCTGCTCAGCTCCGGCTTCATGCCTGCGGGTGACGAGAACGCCCAGCTGTTCGAGGCCAGGCTGCTCAAGCCGGCGCGGCAGAACCAGCTGTTCGAAACCATCGCCCGCTGCGTCACGTCGGAGGGCGGCGCTGCCGCCAAGCCGGGCCCCGCGCGCCAGGAGTCCCGCAAGGACGTCACCGTGCTGGTGGCCGACGACAACGCCGTCAACCTGAAGGTGGCCTGCCCGATGCTGATCAAGCTCGGCTACGAGGTGCGCACCGCGACCGACGGCCGGGAAGCGGTGGAAGCCGTGGCCCAGGCCGCTGCCGCCGGCTTGAGGCTGGGTGCGGTGCTGATGGACGTGAACATGCCGGACGTGGACGGCTTGCAGGCGACGCGGCAGATCCACGCCGTGTGGGGCGCCGCCTCGCCGCCCATCATCGCGCTGACGGCCGCCGCCTCCGCCGAGGATCGCGTTCGCTGCGAGGCGGCCGGCATGAACGACTACCTGACCAAGCCCTTGCAGGTGGCGGCACTGGCCCAGGCGCTGGAGAAGTGGATCGCAGGCCAGGAGCCGGCGGCCGGTCCCGCGCCTTCCGGGCCGGCGGCCGAACCCGGGGCCGCCGGGCCGCTGATGGACTTCAGCCGGCTCGAGGAATTCAAGGAGTACGACGACGAGGAGCAGACGATGACGCGCGAGGTCATCACGCTGTTCATGGCCGACGCGCCGCAGCGGCTCGCGGCCATCGGAGAGGCCATCGCCGCCGGCGATGCTGCTGCGCTGGCCAGAGCCGCGCATGCGCTCAAGGGCTCGGCCAGCAACATCGGCGCCGCGGCCATGCACCTGGCCAGCAGCACGCTGGAAGCGGACGCCCACCACGGGTTGCCCGCGGATGCAGCCGCGCGCCTGGCATCGCTCCAGACGCTCTGGCAAAAAACCCGGGAAGCGCTCGCCAGCTGGCACTGAAATTCTCTGGATTTCGTAGCACCTCGGTGCCAGTGAAATCTTTCACAACATTGGCGGGCATAATCACTGGCGAGCCGCGCAGCCATTTCCTAACCTCTGCCCATCAAGAAAGGTTGGGGGTGAAGATGGAAGTGCTTGTGGATGCGAAGCTGGCCAGCGCCGCGCCGGCCGAAGCCAGGACCGCGCTGGGCGCCGGGCTGGCGCTGGTGATGGACGAACTCGCGTATGGCGTGGTGGTCGCAACGGTGGCCGGCCAGGTGCTGCATGCCAACCAGGCCGCCCGGCATGAACTGGCTCGGCGCCGCGCGCTGCTGGCCAGCAGCCACACGCTGCAGACGCATGCTCCCGAAGACGCGCGCAAGCTCCAGGAAGGCCTGGCACGCGCGATGGAGGGCAAGCGCAGCCTCATCACCCTGGCGGCCAGGGAGGGCCCAGGCCTCACGCTGGCAGTCGTCCCGCTGCGGGCCGAGGGCGACCAGCCGCCCCGCAGCGCCGCCCTGGTGTTCGCGCGCGCGTCGGTGTGCGAGTCGCTGATGCTGTGCTTTTTCGCGCGCAGCCACGGGCTCACCGCCACCGAAGAACACGTGCTGGGCATCCTGTGCCAGGGTTACTCGGCCCCGGACATCGCGCGGCAGATGAAGGTCGCGGTGTCCACCATCCGCAGCCATGTGCGAAGCCTTTGCGCCAAGACCCGCTCCAGTGGCGTGCGGGAGCTGGTGAACCGGGTGGCCGTGCTGCCGCCGGTGGCGCCCGCGCTCTGGCACGAGCCGATGCATTGACGCCACGGCGCCGTGGTGGGCGTGATACTGCTCTGCTAGAGTCCGCGAGGATTGGGGGATTCAAGAATGACCATGCCTTCCACGCCGGCCGCGCACGAGAAGCTGCTGGCCGCACTCACACCCGCGCTGCGGGCCCTTGCCGTGAGGGGCACCATCCGCAGCTATCGCAAGAACAGCGTCATCATCAACGAGGGCGAGGTCGGCGAGTCGCTCTTCGTGCTGCTCGAAGGCCGCGTGAAGGTCTATTCCAACGACGCCGACGGCCGCGAGATCACCTACAACGTGGTCGAGGCCGGCGACTACTTCGCCGAGATGTGGCTCGATGGCGGACCGCGCTCGGCATCGGTCATGACGCTGGAGCCCTGCGTCTGCTCCATCGTCAGCCGCAGCGGCCTGCGCGATCACCTGGCCGAGGAACCGGAGTTCGCGCTCGACCTGGTGGCCCAGGTGATCCGCCGCGCGCGCGCCGCAACGGAGACGGCGCGCAACATGGCGCTGCTGGACGTCTATGGCCGGGTGATCGCCACGCTGGAGAGCCACAAGGGCCCGGCCACACCGGACGCGCCGATCACGCTGACCCAGATCACCCACCAGAACATCGCCAGCCGCGTCGGGGCCTCGCGCGAGATGGTGAGCCGCCTGCTCAAGGACCTGGAGAAGGGCGGCTACATCGAGTTGGGGGTGAAGCGGATCACGCTGAAGAAGAAGTTGCCGGCGCGGTGGTAGGGCGGCGGTTCAGCCCAGGGTATTGAGGATGTCCCGGGTGATCTGGGGGGCGGCATCGCTGGTGCCGACAAGCCGCACCACGCACCCGCTGCGAGTTCCTGCAGCACGCAGTCCGAGCAGCGATCCGTTCTCGTCACTGTAGGCAGCCGCGGCCGGCATCTTGACGACGCCGGGCCGTTCCGGGCGGGCATGATCAGGGTCGGGACGCCGAGGCGAGTAGCGAGCCCAGTGGGGACCAGTGACACGCGTGCCGCCCACGGTGACGGTCCGTGATCCTGTGGCGATGCTGTTGAAGCTGCCGCTGCGCCGGATCAAGGTGGGGTTGGTTGGGTCGTCGACAAACGAGCCAGGGTTCCCGCTGGTGTCGTACAGGTGATCCTCCAAGTGCGATTGCCGGGCGCCAGTCCGCACGCCGATGATCTCGTCGTCTCGCGCGATGTAAGCATCCACCACCGCAGCCTGCACCCCCTTGTTGTGCAGCCGGATTTCCCAGGCTCCGCTCGGGGCGAGGACCTTGTCCTGGTCCAGGCTCGCGGTGGGTGCGAGGGCCAGCAGCGCGCAGGTGCCGCGCAGCCCCGTCGCCACTGAACGTGGGTAGACCAGGGAGCAAAGGGGCGCGGCTGACCCACCCGTCCACATCTTCGACTCCCCGAGCCGCAGTGGGGGCAAGGGCGCGCGTCCCGGTGGAGTCACTTCGATGCTGACGCCCGTCGCGCCCGGGGCGAACCAGAGCTCCAGGAAGTTCTGTGTGACGTCGCCAGGCAAGGCCCGCCAATGGAGCGTCCGCTGCTCGCCCGGCTCGAGCTTGACGTTAGCGTGTGTGCGGCTCTGGTAGTTGTTGCTGACCGGCAGGACGATCCTGAGCGCCCCAGCCTGCAGTTCGATCAGTTGGTCCATCGCGCTTTCAAGCAAGGATGTGCCATCGTGCGGTCCTGCCAGCGTGCCCCAGCTGAGATTCACAACGAGGGTCGCCGAGGGCGCGCACTTGGAGAGCATGTACATCAGCCCATCCATGATGTGAACGTTCATGGATCCGCCAGAGGTGTCCCGGATCGTGTCCCAGTCGAGCTGCACAGCCAGCACGTCGCAGCGGCTCGCCGTGTCGTCTGCCCATGTCCAGGAGGGCGGAGCGTCGGGATGGGGGGGGATGCCTGCCATCTGAGCAGCGACGGTCCTCGGCCCGCAAGCCGCGTCCAGGACGTGCGTGCCGTGACTCACGCGTTTCTCCATTTCGAGGCCCATGCCGAACTGCCGGTAGACCGCGGACTCGTCGACCACGCCGCCGTACGTGTGTTTGCGGATTGCCTCTTCGATCTCGCCGGCCGTGAGTTCGTGTCCATAGCCCATCGAGGGCGGCGTGGAGCCTACCCCCTGAGCGTCCTGGCGCCAGAAATACCGGGTGCGGGCTTTCCCATTCCTGAGGAAGTTGGCGTGGGCGAACGCCAGACCGCCGTCGATCAGGCCGACCACGGGGCCCTTCAGCAGCGCAGGCTGCGGCCTGGATCGCGGCGCACTTGAGCCGCGATCGTCGCCCGTCCCGACCGGCAGGCCCAGTTCGAACCGCCGGACGATCTTGCGGAGCCCGCCGCGGGATTCGATCTCCCGGAAGAACCGGGGGCGTACGCGAGCCGTGCAGAACCGAAGGCCCTGGGGTGCAGCAGTGGACGTGTACACGGGTGCGATGTCCAGCCACGCGGGAGACCCTGCGGATACCAGTTGAGCGATGGTGCAGCCCTCGTAAAGCTCAATGAGCAAGGGAAGCCACTTCGGAGGCCCTGGAAGCCCATAACCCGCGAAGTTGTCCGCTTCCGCCCAGACGAGATAAGGGTCGGCGTTGTCGGTTGCCCCGGGACGCGACCAATCAATGCGCGTGAACGTCCCGCGGGGGAGATCGGTCCAGCCCATGGCTAGAGTGGGGCCCATTCGGCGACAGCCTTGTTCCACATGAACTGCAGCAGCGGCGAAGGCGCGACGGCCACGGACTGCCGGGAGAGCTGGTAGTAGCCGCTCGCGTTGTCCGAAAGGGGGACTCGCGGATCGAAATCGATGACCCGGCCCTTGCCGTCGTGGAAGGCGGTGCCCTTGAACGTCCGCTCGGGCACGCGGCCGCCGGTGCAGCGCGCGATCATGAGCTCTGCCAGCGAGGTGCCGAGCAGTCGCCCCACGGCGCTGTCGACAGGAAAGTGGAGGCCGGCCACCGTCCGGTTGACCGCGATCCGTGCCGCGAGCCGCTGCGCTTGCTCTTCCAGCTTCTCGCCTTGAGGCAGGAGGGCTTGCAGCAACGCAGCGGTGAGATAGGCCTCCGTTGCGTGCCCGCTGGGCCAGGAGGGATGGCCGGGCGTGGGGATCATCGGCTGCACCTGCGGTGACACCTCGACCGGACGCTGGCAGCCAAACGCGAACTTCAGGCGCATTTCCACATGCCAAGCCAGCGACATGGCCAGATCCAGCAACTCGGCCGTGTACCGGTGGCGGTGGCTGGTCAGGCCGATGAGGGAGGACCAGAAGATGCCCGTGCCTCCCGACTGCGCCAGGATCTCGGCACCTCTGTCGTCACGGAGCTCCGCGTAGTTGCCCACCAGCTCAGTCTGCTGCCGGAAGATCTTGTCAGTCGGGCGAACCAGCTTCGCGACAGGGCATGCCTTCGCGGATTTGCGTCCGAGATCGATGAAGGCCAGAGAAACGGCCTCGTGCCTGGCATCCACGGCGAACTGGAGGCCGGACAGCAGCTCCAGTTCGCACACGCCCATCCTCGGGCCCGCGGCCCAATGCGAGAGCCATTTCGGGTCACCCACTGGCTGGGGCAGCACGAGCGGGAGCGTGGCGCCTTTGAATGGTCCTACCAGCGCCGCGCGGCTGGCCGTGAGCGCGTGACTCGCCACGGCTGGATCGGCGTAGCCACCCGCATAGCCACCGGCGTAACCTCCAGCGTAACCGCCCGCGTACCCCCCGGCATAGCCACCCGCGTATCCCCCGGCATAGCCGCCCGCATAGCCACCCGCGTATCCCCCGGCGTAGCCGCCGGCATATCCACCTGCCATGTTGATTCCCCTCTGTAGTTGACTAGTGCTCAGGCACGCCCAGCATGCGCAGGGCGTCGGCGCAACGCTTGCGCGTCACGCTGTTCGTGCTGCCTATCGAGAGATAGGACTTCACGGTGAGATTGGGCTGTTCCTGCAGCAGCAAGGCCAGGCTTGCGCGGGCTTCTTCGTAGAGACCGAGTTCCGCCTGGGCGGTCAGCAGCACCCGGTAGGTGGGCGAATGGTGGCGGTTGGCCCGCAACGAGCGCTTGGCATGCTCGATGGCCGCTTCATGCTGGTTGTCCGTCAGGAGCGCCGAAGCCGTGATCAGCTCGAACAGGTACTTCAGTGGGTCGAGCGGGGACAGGGCCGAGGCGTACATGGCTTCCCCGACGGAGTCCGTGGCAGAACCCCACATCGTGGAGAGGACGCTCTTGAACAGCCATGCCATCGATTCGTTCGGGTTGCTGGCGATCGCCTGGGCAAACTGCTGTTCCGCCAGGCTGTACTCGCCGAGCACCTGGCTGTAGGCAAGACCTTCTATCGACAGCGTCAGCGCGTGGTTGGGTTCCAAGTCCAGGGCGCGACGGGTGTGGTCCAGCGCAATTCGCGCCTCCTTCTCGGCGTTGTCGCTCAACCCCCGAACGATGCGCAGCACATGCCACTTGGCCAGCCAGGCCCTTGGCCCGGCCGAACGGTTGTGCCGGTCGACGAGCGCCGCGAGAACCTCGCGGCTGCGCTCGAACTCTCGGATCGAGCTGCGGTGCATCAAAGCAATGCCGCTCAGCATCAGCGCGTTGCTGTCGAGCCGGGGCAGGGGCTGGGACAGCGAGTGGCCCACCTGGGCGTCGACCAGCGCCCTTGAAGCGTTGCCTGCAAGCAGCGCGAGCATCTCGCTCTGGGGCTGCAGGAGATCCATCACGTCCCCGCTGACGCGCTCGGCCCAGACGATCTCGCCGCGCCGCACGTCTGCCAGTTCCGCCATGAGCAGCACGCGTGAAC
>CAZZAW010000045.1:0-4612 GCA_964652405.1 uncultured Ramlibacter sp. | reverse complement strand
GGTGATATAGCTCCCTGAAAGAACGAAGCCAGCGTCCAGGTGCGTGTCCACTGCACCGAGGATGGCCTGCCGTCCACGGAAGACGGTGGTCGACAGGCGGGAGATCACACGCAGCTGGGGGCTGCGCGACAGCTGCGAGATGATCCCGTCGGCCACCAGTTCGCCGATGACGAAGTGCTCCGGGTCGTTGCCTCGCAGTTCGAAAGGGATCACTGCGATCGATGGACGCAGGTCGAGGGCCGCCGCCTTCGTGCTCAGGACTTCGGGTTCCTGCCCCGGGGGATAGACGCGGTAGGCGCGAATCGGCTCGTGCACATGCTTGAGATGGCACTCCCCCATGTCCTCCACTTCCGCGTCCAGGCCAGGGGTCAGCCGATCCAGGATGGCCGTCGTCACCACGACTTCGCCTGCGCCCGCAAGCGTCGCGATTCGGGCCGTCAGGTTGACATCCGTCCCGTAGATGTCGAACTGGTCGGCAACGAAGTTCGAGAGGTGCGCCCCCACTCGCAGCTGCATGTGCTGGTTGGCGGGCAGTGAGGCGTTGCTGTCCCGGCAAAGGCGCTGCAGGGCGAAAGCCCCGCTGACGGCTCCCCTGGCGTCCTCGAACTCCAGCATCAAGCCGTCACCCAGGCTTTTGTGCATGCGTCCCCGATGCTCCGGCAGCAAATGGCACGCCTGCTCCACAAAAGAATGCCAACGCTGCACGAAACCACGCTCATCCCGCTCCATCAGTCGAACCGACTCCACCACGTCCAGCACCATCACCACCTTGGTGAACTGCGGAAAGTCGAATGAAGGGTCGGTCCAGGAAGCCGGCATCGTAGGCGTAACAACTCGAAAGAACCTCCTCATTCTGTAGGAGGATTCCGACGAATTGTCGGGCCAGCGCAGCGGGATGGATGGTGTGTTGTATCAGCGCGAATGCGCCGCAGCCAGCAACCCGCCGCATAGCTGCCTGAACTTCGCCAGCGGCACCAGGTCCGCCGGGCCCAGTGTCTCCAGCTGCCGCGCCGCCGTTTCCTTGGCCAGGTGGCCCATGGAGAAGGCCACGGTTTCCCAGCTCGGGATGCCGAAGATCAGGCGGCCGCCCATGAAGTACGGGAGCATGTCCGGCGGCCTCGGCGTGCGCTGCTCAAGTACCCGCAGGAAATCCTGGTAGCGCTCGGGCTTGGGCGCGGAGCGCGCGGCCTGCCAGAAGGGGGTGTCCTGCCGGGCCCCGTCGTAGTGCAGGATCAGGAAGTCCTGGATGCTGTCCCAGCCTCGCACGATCTCCTCGTTGAACACCTGCACCACGCGGTCGGGCACCAGGCCGTCGCTCTCGGACACCATGGCGCCGAACAGCATCAGCTGGTAGATCGTCTGGCCAATGGAGGTGGCTTCCAGCGGTTCCACGAACCCGGCCGCCAGGCCCACGGCGAGCGCGTTGCCCACCAGGCACTGGCCCAGCCGCCCAGGGGTGAACCGTAGGTGGGCAATGGGGTCCACCTCGTGGCCCAGCACCTCCCGCAGTTCGGCCAGCGCTTCCTGCTCGGTGGCGAAAGCCGAGCTGTACACGTAGCCGCAGCCCAGGCGGCCCTGGGTCGGGATGGTCCACATCCAGCCGTGGCGCATGGCGCGGGACACGGTCACCAGCGGTGGGTGCTCGCCTCTGCGCGGCAGGAAGAAGGGCAGCGCGCGGTCCAGCAGCAGCGAGTCCGAAAACGACTGCCAGGGCACCTGCAGCAGCTTTCGCATCACCAGCCCGGCGAAACCCGAGGCGTCGATGAAGAAATCGGCGTGCAGTTCGCCGCGGTCGGTGTTGGCGGCCTGGAGCAAGCCGTCCGCGGCCTGCGTGAAGCCGCGTACCACGCCCTCGACGCGCCGCACGCCCCGCTCCTCCGCTTTCGCGCGCAAATAGGCTGCCAGGCGCCGGGCATCGAAGTGGTACGCAGGCGCATCTTCAGGCTGGCGGGCCAGGTGGGCCTCCACGTCGGCCTGCGAGGCCCCGTGGTCGATCAGGCCGCGCAGCGCGGAAAAGTCCCCCGGCGAGATGCCCTGGCTCATGAGCCAGGCGCTGTACGGATAGAAGCCGCGCCGCCGCCAGTCGGTCAGGTCCACGCTGCCGCGGCGCGTGGAGAACATGTGGAAGTAGCGGTCCCCGGGCTCGGGGCGGCGCCACTGGTCGAACTGCACGCCCAGCTTGTAGGTGGCGTGCGTCTGCGCCATGAACTCGCGCCGGTCGATGCCCCAGCGCCGCAAGGCGGTGTCGAAGTTGAGGATGCTGCCTTCGCCCGCGCCCAGGATGCCGATGGCGTCGGACTCGATCAGCGTCACTTCCACCGTGGGCGGCAGCGAATGCCGCATCTCGAGCGCGGCCAGCCACCCGGCGGTTCCGCCGCCGACGATCAACACGCGCTTGGCGCGGCTCAGGTCCAGCATGGCCGATCTCCGGTCAGAAGATCGGGCTATTGTGGATGAGCTTGGGCTGGCCCGGCTCAGGCCTCCACTGCAGACAAACCCTTGACCCGCTCGTAGACCGGCGTGAAATCGGGGGCCGTCTTGTCGAACAGCTCCTGGAAGCTGTCGATCACGAAGTAGGTGGCCTGGAAGGTGTCGATCTTGTACTTGGTGCGCATCACGCGCTCGATGTCCAGGGGCAGCCGCTTGGGGTCCGGGCTGGCCACCGCGTGCTGCAGTTCCCCCGGCGAGCTGAGGATGCCCGCGCCACAGGCGCGCAACTGGCCGTGCTGGCGGATCAGCCCGAACTCGATGGTGTACCAGTACAGGCGGCTGAGCAGTTCGCAGGCGTCCAGCCGGTGCGCCTTGAGGCCGCCCTTGCCGTATTCCTGCATGTGGTCGGAGAACACCGGGTCGAACAGCAGCGGCACGTGTCCGAACAGGTCGTGGAACACGTCCGGCTCCACGATGTAGTCGAACTCCTCGGGCGTGCGGATCCAGTCGGTCACCGGAAACTTGCGGTTGGCCAGCAGGGTGAAGAACGGCACCTCGGGGATCAGCCCGGGCACCGCCACGATCTCCCAGCGCGTGGCCTTGTGCAGCCGCTCGTTGATCTCGTCGAAATGCGGGATGCGGTCCTTGACGCCCAGCGCGGGCAGGGCCGCGATGAATTCGTCGCAGGCCCTGCCCGGCAGCAGCGCGGCCTGGCGCTCGTACAGGCGCCGGTAGGTGTCGTGGTCCGCCGCGCTATAGCTTTCATAGCGTTGGGCGCAGGTGTAGTCAGGGCGCGCGCGGGAATAGTCTCCACGCGGCGGGCGCTCGCTGGCACCGTAGACGACGGGTTCGACCGCCATCAGGCTTTCTCCGCGGCCAGCACGCCGCGGCGCATCTGGTCCAGCTCCATGGTTTCGAACAGCGCCTTGAAGTTGCCTTCGCCGAAGCCCTCGTTGCCCTTGCGCTGGATGAACTCGAAGAAGATGGGGCCCAGCTGGTTCTCGCTGAAGATCTGCAGCAGCAGTTCGCCCGGCTTGCCGTCCACCAGGATGTTGCGTTGCTGCAGTGCCGCGATGTCCTCGGCCAGCCCGGGGATGCGCCTGGGCAGCAGCTCGTAGTAGGTCTCGCTGGTGTTCAGCAGCTTCACGCCGGCCATCTGCAGCGAGTCGACCGTGTCGTACAGGTTGGTCGAGCCCAGCGCGATGTGCTGGATGCCCTCGCCCCGGTACTTGTCCAGGTACTCCTGGATCTGGCCGGCCTTGTCGTTGCCTTCCTCGTTGATCGGGATGCGGATCTTGCCGCAGGGGCTGGTCATGGCCTTGCTCTTGACGCCGGTGGCCTGGCCCTCGATGTCGAAGTAGCGCACCTCGCGGAAGTTGAACAGGCGCTCGTAGAACTCGGCCCACTCGCCCATGCGGCCGCGGTGCACGTTGTGCGTGAGGTGGTCGATGTAGGTGAGGCCGAAGCCCTGGGGGTTGAGCGCGCCCGCGCCGGCGGCGCCGGGCAGCGGTTCGAAGTCCACGTCGTAGAAGCCGATGTTGCCGATGTCGCCCTCCTTGGCGCCGTTCTTGCCGCGCCAGCGGTCCACCAGGTAGATCAGGCTGTCGCCGATGCCCTTGATCGCCGGGATGTTCAGTTCCCCCGGGCCCGCCTGGCCGGCGTAGCCCCAGGCGCCGAGGGACACGGCGCGCTCGTAGGCGGCCTTGGCGTCCTGCACCCGGAAGGCGATGGCGCAGATGCTGGGCCCGTGCTGGCGCGCGAAGCGCTGCGCGAAGGAATCCGGCTCGGCGTTGACGATGAAGTTGATCCCGCCCTGGCGGTACAGGATGACGTTCTTGTGGCGGTGGCGCGCGATCGCCTTGAAGCCCAGGCGCTCGAACAGGGCGCCCATCGCCTTGGGATCCGGCGCGGCGTACTCGATGAATTCGAAGCCGGCGGTGCCGGCGGGGTTGTCCCAGAGATCGGCCATGGTGTCCTCCGGCAGGCACTATAAATCATGCGTCCGGGCAGAAGCTGCCAATGATTGCCGCGATTCAGGGCATTCAGGCAATAAAATGCCGCCCCATGACCCTTGATCGCACGGACCTGCTCATCCTCGAGGCGCTGCAGCGCGAAGGCCGCCTCTCCAACCAGGACCTCGCCCAGCGCGTGAACCTGTCGCCCTCGCCCTGCCTGCGCCGCG
>CAZZAW010000044.1:0-14083 GCA_964652405.1 uncultured Ramlibacter sp. | reverse complement strand
ACGGCGAACAGCGCGGCGTTGGCGGCACCCGCAGGCCCGATGGCGAAGGTGGCAACCGGGACGCCCTTGGGCATCTGCACGATGCTGTGCAGCGAGTCCACGCCCGACAGGTGCTTGCTGGCCACCGGCACGCCCAGCACCGGCACGGGCGTCTTGGCGGCCAGCATGCCGGGCAGGTGGGCGGCCCCGCCGGCGCCGGCGATGATGGCTTTCAGGCCACGGCCCGCCGCGGCTTCGGCGTAGGCGAACATGTCGTCCGGCATGCGGTGGGCCGAGACCACCCGCGCCTCATGGGGCACGCCGAATTCCTGGAGAATCGCTACCGCGTGCTGCATCGTGTCCCAGTCGCTGCTGGAGCCCATCACCACGCCAATCTGTATGGAAGCCATAGGCCAAATTTTCCCATGATCGACGTCACGCTCGAAAACTTCGAAACCGAGGTCATCGCCGCCTCCATGACCCAGCCGGTGCTGGTGGACTTCTGGGCCCCGTGGTGCGGACCGTGCAAGGTGATCGGGCCGCTGCTGGAGAAGCTGGAGGCCGAGTACGCCGGCCGCTTCAAGCTGGTGAAGATCGATTCCGACCAGGAGCAGCAGCTGGCCGCGGCCTTCGGCATCCGCAGCATTCCCACCTGCATCCTGCTGATGAACGGCCAGCCGGTGGACGGCTTCATGGGCGCGGTGCCCGAAGGCAAGCTGCGCGAGTTCCTGGACAAGCACGTGCCGCCGGCCGCCGAGGCGCCCGAGGAAGTGCTGGAGGAGGAAGCCCCGGCGGACGCCGGCGCGCAGCTGGAGAAGCTGCAGCACGCGGTGGCCACCAACCCGGCCGACGACGACGCGCGCTTCGAGTACGTCAAGGCGCTGCTGCTGGCCGGCCGCGTGGCCGACGCCCGGACCGCGTTCGCGCCGGCCGCCTCCAAGGCGCCGGCCGTGCGCCGCCTGGGCAGCCTGCAGCTGGTGCTGGATGCTATGGATTTCGCAGCATCCAGCGGCGATGGGGCGCGGGCTGCAGCCGATTTTGATGCCAGGATCGCCACGAACAAGCGCGATTTCGAGGCCCGCTTCGGGAAGGCCCGCCTGCTGGCCGCCCGCCAGCGCTGGACCGAGGCCATGGACGAGCTGCTGGAGATCCTGATGCGCGACAAGTCCTGGAACGAGGACGCCGCCCGCAAGACCTACATCGCCATCCTGGACGTCATCGAGCCGCCCAAGCCCAAGGTCGCGGAAGGGCAGATCCCGCCGGACGACCCCACCGTGGCGACCTACCGGCGCCGGCTCTCGAGCGTGGTGCTGTCCTGACGTGCGGCATGGCGCCTGCGGCGAAGGGCAGTCCTGCCGGGGCTTAGCTGGCAGCGCAGCGCCTGCCGGCGCTGTTCCCTGTGCGGCCGGAGAGTGCGGAAAGCGCTCCGGGCCCACCGTCACGGCCGCTCAGCGGTGCCAGATGCGCCCCGCCCGGACTGCCCTTCGCCGCGAGAAGTGATGGGTGTGCACACACCTGGCGGCGCCAATCCCTCTCTTCTCGCGGTGGGCGGTGCCCCGGCAGCGGCGCATCTGACCGAGCTGTTGCGCCCGCCGGGCTGAAGCAGGAACGCGCGGAGCACCCTCGGGCGCCAGGGTCCAGCGCCGCGAGGCGCTGCTCGGACAGTTAAGCCGATGCCGGGGCGCCGGCCACCGCAGGCGTTGCGCTAGCGCGTGACCAGGGTCACCCGGTCCGCCGGCACGCTCACCCGCAGCTCCACCAGCTCGCCGCCTCGGCGCAGCTTGGGGAAGTGGACCGATTCCACCGTGACCACGCCGGCGGTCAGGGCCGGCACCGCGCCTTTGGGTCCCGGGTTCTCGGGTCCCTCGGCCAGGGTGGCCTCACGGTCGCAGCGGGACAGCAGCGCGGGCGCCGCCAGGCGCGCCTGACGCACGGAGAGCAGGGCCTGCCGGCTGGTGGACTGCACGGGCCGGCCGTCCGCGCCCAGCAGCTCCACGCCCTCCATCATCGGCGCCCAGCGCCCGGTGTCCGAGAGGCGCCCGGCCAGGATGCATTGCGCGTCGGACTGGGCAAAGGCCGGGAGGGACACAGCCGTCACCAGGATGAAGGCCGAGAGGGTGCGGACTATGGGCATGTCAGGCTCCTGCGGTGCAAAAGCCGCAGCTTAAGTCCTGGCCGACCGCCAGGGGCAACGAGATGTGTGCGCTCAGGCGGTCAGCCGCTCCAGCGCCTCGCGGTACTTGGCGGCGGTCTTCTCGATCACGTCCTGCGGCAGGCGCGGCGCGGGCGGGGTCTTGTCCCAGGGCTTGCCGTGGACGCGCACCTGCTCCAGCCAGTCGCGCACGAACTGCTTGTCGTAGCTGGGCGGGTTGGCGCCGGCGCGGAAGGCCTCGTCGTAGCCTTCCACCGGCCAGTAGCGCGAGGAATCGGGCGTGAGCACCTCGTCCATCAGCACCAGCTGGCCCGCATCGTCCAGCCCGAACTCGAACTTGGTGTCCGCGATGATCAGGCCCTTGCCCGACGCGATCTTCGCCGCAGCCTCGTACAGCGCGATGCTGATGTCGCGGATCTTCGCGGCGAGGTCGGGGCCGATCATCTCCACGGTGCGCTCGAACGTGATGTTCTCGTCGTGCTCGCCCACCGCGGCCTTGGCCGCGGGCGTGTAGATGGGCTGGGGCAGCTTGCTGGCGTTCTTCAGCCCGGGCGGCAGGGGCACGCCGCAGACCGACTGGCTGTCCTGGTACTCCTTCCAGCCGCTGCCCGCCAGGTAGCCACGCACCACCGCCTCCACGGGGATGGGCTTGAGCCGCTTGACCAGCATGGAGCGGCCCACCACCTGGTTCACCTCGGCGGAGGTGACCACGCTTTCCGGCAGCTCGCCGGTCAGGTGGTTGGGGCACAGGTGCGCCAGCTTGCCGAACCAGAACAGGGCCATCTGCGTGAGCAGCTCGCCCTTGCCCGGGATCGGCTCGCCCATGATCACGTCGAAGGCCGAGAGCCGGTCGGTCGCCACCATCAGGATGCGGTCGCCTCCCACGGCGTAGTTGTCGCGGACCTTGCCGCGCGCCAGCAGCGGCAGCGAGCTGAGGGTGGAGGTGTGCAGGGCGTTCGTCATGCGGGGCTCACAAAAGAAAACGGCCCGCTGGGGCAGCGGGCCGGGGAATTATCGCAAGCGGCTTCAGTTCACCGTCTGGGCCAGCTCGCCCTTGGCGTACTTGGCGGCCACCACCTGCAGCGCCTCGCCCTTGATCTTGCCGGCCTGGCCTTCGCAGCCGAACTCGATGTAGCGCTGCTTGCAGATCTGCTTGGCGGCCTCGCGGGCCGGCTTGAGCCACTCGCGGGCGTCGAACTTCTCGGGGTTCTCGTGCAGGAACTTGCGCACCGCGCCGGTCATCGCCAGGCGAATGTCGGTGTCGATGTTGATCTTGCGCACGCCGTGCTTGATGGCTTCCTGGATTTCCTCGACCGGCACGCCGTAGGTTTCCTTCATCTTGCCGCCGTACTCGCGGATGACGGCCAGCAGCTCCTGCGGCACCGACGAGGAGCCGTGCATCACCAGGTGCGTGTTGGGGATGCGGCGGTGGATTTCCTTGATGCGGTCGATCGCGAGGATGTCGCCGGTGGGCTTGCGGGTGAACTTGTAGGCGCCGTGGCTGGTGCCGATGGCGATGGCCAGCGCGTCGAGCTGGGTGCGCTTGACGAAGTCGGCGGCCTGCTCGGGGTCGGTCAGCAGCTGCTCGCGCGTCATGGTGGCGTCGGTGCCGTGGCCGTCTTCTTTGTCGCCCTTCATGGTCTCCAGCGAGCCCAGGCAGCCCAGCTCGCCTTCGACCGTCACGCCATAGCGGTGCGCCATGTCGGCGACCTTCTTGGTGACCTCGACGTTGTAGTCGTAGCTGGCGATGGTCTTGCCGTCGGCCTCCAGGCTGCCGTCCATCATCACGGACGAGAAACCCAGGTCGATCGCGCCCTTGCACACGTCCGGGCTCTGGCCGTGGTCCTGGTGCATCACCAGCGGGATGGAGGGATAGGCCTCCAGGGCGGCCTGGATCAGGTGCTTGATGAAGGGCTCGCCGGCGTACTTGCGGGCGCCGGCGCTGGCCTGCAGGATCACCGGCGCGCCGGTTTCCTTGGCCGCTTCCATCACGGCCTGGACCTGTTCCAGGTTGTTGACGTTGAAGGCCGGAATGCCGTAGCCGTTGGCGGCGGCATGGTCCAGCAGTTCGCGCATGGAAACGAGGGGCATGGTGAGGATCCGTAGAGCTGAGGAAAAGGGCCGCAGGCGGCGTGGTAACCGCTTGGTAACTTTGCAAATTTTAGCCGCGCCCCTCAGCGCCGTGGGCCCTGCTGCAGGAAGGCCAGGACCTCCTCGCGCACCGGCGCCAACCACTTCAATGGCTGCGCCAGCGCCGCCAGCACCGTGGCGTGGTTGAGCTTGTCCAGCACGCGCACCGTCACCGGCACCCCGGCTCTTTCGAGCCGGTCGCCCAGCCCCACCGTGCTGCGCTGGGTGCTGACCACGGTGTCGGAGGCGGCGGCGATCAGCAGGGCCGGCGGCGCCTCGCGCGAGACATGGTTCACCGGCTGGCTGTCGGCCGGCGTGTCCGGCCAGTCGAAGGCGACCCGGGTGTCGCGGTCGCCTATGGGCAGGAAGTCGTAGGGCCCGGCGATGCCGATCCAGCCGGCCAGCTGCCGCGGCGCCAGGCCCCGGGCCCCCAGCCAGCGCCCGTCCAGCGCCAGCATGGCGGCGTTGTAGCCGCCGGCGCTGTGGCCCATCACGTGGACACGCCGCGGATCGGCACCCAGCCGCTGGGCGTTGTCGAAGGCCCAGCGCGTGGCCGCGGCGCAGTCGGCCAGGATGCCCTGCCAGCGCACCTGGGGGCTCAGCCGGTAGTCGGCGACCAGGGTGACGATGCCGGCCGAGGCCAGCGACTCGCCCACGAAGCGGTAGTCGGCGCGCGAGCCCCGGGTCCAGCTGCCGCCGTAGAAGAACACCACCAGCGGCGCCCCCGTGGCGCGCTCCAGCGGCAGGTAGATGTCGAGCTTCTGGCGCTCCTCGGGACCGTAGGCCACGCCGCCCTCGAGGCGGTAGCTGCCCTCGGGCACCAGCGCGTCCAGCGCCCGGCTGGCCGAGCAGCCTGCCAGCAGCGCCGCGGCGGCCGCGATGACGCCCGTGCGCCGTCCCATCGTGACTCCTGCGTGGCTCTCCATGGAGGGCTTACGCACCAGCCGCAGCGCCGGTTTCAGGCCGCCACGCAGATCTTGAGCATGTTGGTGCCGCCCGGGGCGCCCATGGGCTCACCGCAGGTGATGGCGTAGATGTCGCCCGAGGCCACGATCCCGCGCTTCTTGAGGTGGGCTTCGGCATCGGCCAGGGCAGTGTCGCGTTCGGCGCTCTGGTCCATCAGCAGCGGCCGCACGTTGCGGTACAGCGCCATCTTGCGCTGCGTCACCAGCCGTGGCGTGAGCGCGTAGATCGGGATGTGGATGCGGTGCCGGCTCATCCACAGCGGCGTGGAGCCGGAATCCGTCAGCGCCACGATGGCCTTGCAGCCCAGGTGGTGGGCCGTGAACAGCGCGCCCATGGCGATGGACTGGTCGATGCGCTCGAAGTCCATGCCGGTGAAGTCGGCGTCCAGCTTCACGTCCTCGGCCATCTCGGCCTCGGCGCAGATGTTGGCCATCTCGATGATGGTCTCCAGCGGGAACTTGCCGGCCGCGGTCTCGGCGCTGAGCATCACCGCGTCGGTGCCGTCCAGCACGGCGTTGGCCACGTCGCTGACCTCGGCGCGGGTGGGCACCGGGTTGGTGATCATGGACTCCATCATCTGCGTGGCGGTGATCACCACCTTGTCGCACTGGCGCGCCAGCCGGATCATCTTCTTCTGCAGCGCCGGCACCGCCGCGTTGCCCACCTCCACCGCCAGGTCGCCACGGGCGACCATGATGCCGTCGCTGGCCTTGAGGATGGATTCCAGGTTGGGGATGGCCTCGGCCCGCTCGATCTTGGCGATCAGGCCGGGCTTGTGGCGGAACTCGGCGGCCGCCACGTTGCACAGCTGGCGCGCCATCTCCATGTCGGTGGCGGTCTTGGGAAAGCTCACGGCCACGTAGTCGGCCTGGAAGCTCATCGCGGTGCGGATGTCCTCCATGTCCTTGGCCGTCAGCGCCGGCGCCGACAGGCCCCCGCCCTGCTTGTTGATGCCCTTGTTGTTGGACAGCTCGCCGCCCAGCTTGACGGTGGTGTGGACCTGGTCGCCCCGGACCTTGTCCACCGTCATCACGATCAGGCCGTCGTTGAGCAGCAGCACGTCGCCGGCCTTCACGTCGCGCGGCAGCTCCTTGTAGTCCAGCCCCACGCCCTTGATGTCGCCGGGCTCGGTGCGGGAGGCGTCCAGCACGAACTTCATGCCGGGCTCCAGCATCACCTTGCCCTCGGCGAACTTGCCCACGCGGATCTTGGGCCCCTGCAGGTCGGCCATGATCGCCACCTCGCGGCCGGCGCGCTGCGCCGCGGCGCGCACCAGCGTGGCCCGGTCGATGTGGTCCTGCGCCTTGCCGTGGCTGAAGTTCAGGCGCACGACGTTCACGCCGGCGCGGATCATCTGTTCCAGCAGCTGCGGGTCGCTGGAGGCGGGGCCGAGGGTGGCAACGATCTTGGTGGCGCGTCGGGCCATGGGCTGTCCTGGGAAGCGGTGCGGGCGGCCATTCTCACATGGCGGCCCCCGGGGCGTTACACGGGCGTTACGCCACCGGCTCAGCCGGCGGCGCGCTTCTGCAGGATCTCGAACGCGGGCAGCGTCTTGCCTTCCAGCACTTCCAGGAAGGCGCCGCCGCCGGTGGAGATGTAGCCCACGTCCTTGTCGATGCCGTACTTGGCGATGGCGGCCAGCGTGTCGCCGCCGCCGGCGATGCTGAAGGCGGGCGATTCGGCGATGGCGCGCGCGATGGTTTCCGTGCCCCGGGCGAAGGCGTCGAACTCGAACACGCCCACCGGGCCGTTCCACACGATGGTGCCGGCCGCCTTGAGCTGGGCCGCGAGCTTCTGCGCGGTCTGCGGGCCAATGTCCAGGATCAGGTCATCGTCGGCGACCTCGGTGGCGGCCTTCACGGTCGCGGGCGCGTCCGCCGCGAACGACTTGGCGGTGACCACGTCGGTGGGGATGGGCACCTCGGCGCCGCGTGCTTTCATGGCGTCGATCACGGCCTTGGCCTCGCCCACCAGGTCAGCCTCGGCCAGCGACTTGCCGATCTTCAGGCCCGCGGCCAGCATGAAGGTGTTGGCGATGCCGCCGCCCACGATCAGCTGGTCCACGTTCCTGGCCAGCGACTGCAGGATGGTGAGCTTGGTCGAGACCTTGGAGCCGGCCACGATGGCGGCCAGGGGCCGCTTGGGATTGGCCAGCGCCTTGCTGATGGCGTCGATCTCGGCGGCCAGCAGGGGGCCGGCGCAGGCCACCTTGGCGTACTGCGCGATGCCGTAGGTCGAGGCTTCGGCGCGATGCGCGGTGCCGAAGGCGTCGTGCACGAAGATGTCGCACAGCGCCGCCATCTTCTGCGCCAGCTCGGGGCTGTTCTTCTTCTCGCCCTTGTTCACGCGGCAGTTCTCCAGAAGCACCACCTCGCCGGGCGCCACCTCGACGCCGTCGACCCAGTTCGCCTTCAGCGGCACGGGGCGTCCCAGCAGCTCGGACAGGCGCTGGGCGACGGGCGCCAGCGAATCCTCGGGCTTGAACTCGCCCTCGGTCGGGCGGCCCAGGTGCGAGGTGACCATCACGGCGGCGCCGGCGTCCAGCGCCATCCGGATGCAGGGGACGGAGGCGCGCACCCGCGTGTCTTCCGTGATGTGGCCGGCATCGTCCTGCGGCACGTTGAGGTCGGCACGGATGAAGACGCGTTGGCCGCGGGCCTTGCCCTGGGCGCACAGGTCGGAAAAGCGCAGAACGTTCATGGGGTCGGTCTTGTTGTCGGTGGGCAAACCGGGGATTCTAGGCAGCGCCCCGGCTGCCGTGGGGTGCCTGCCCCGACCGGGCTACCAGCCCAGGCCGATGCGCAGCGGCAGGTAGACGGCCATCCCGGCGACGATGGTCAGCAGGACGTTGCGGCGCCAGAAGAAGGCCGCGGCACCCGCGGCCGCGCCGAAGACACGGGCGTCCAGCAGGGTGGCGATGAGCTGGCCCTGCGTGGTGATGACCTCGGGCACCACCACGGCGGCGAGCGCTGCGATGGGCGCGTACTGCAGGCCGCGCTCGGCCCAGCGCGGCAGCCTCCAGGCGTTGCTCGAGATGAAGAAAAAGCTGCGCGCCACCACGGTCACGCCGGCCAGCGCCACGATGATGGCCAGGGTCCAGGGATCGGTCATGCCGCCCCTTCCTTCAGCCGCGCCGGGCGCTCCAGCACCAGGCACAGGATCACGGCCACGGCGATGGCCACCACGATGTTGAGTTTCAGCGGCAGGGCATAGGCCGCCACGGCCGCGGCGCCGCCCACCGCGGCCGCGACGATCTTCAGCCGCGTGGTCGCGAGCGAGCACAGGATGCCCACCAGGCACAGGATGCCGGCGAAGCCCAGTCCCCACGAGGTGGGGATGAAATGGGCCAGCGCCACGCCCACCAGGCTGGCGCCGACCCAGCTGGCCCAGTTGACGGCGCAGTTGCCGGCGAGGAAGGCCTCCTGCGCGAGCCGGCCCGCTTCGTCCTCGGCGGCATGGGGGTAGCGGTGGATCAGCAGGGCATAGCTCAGGTCCGCCGTCAGGTAGCCATTGGCCAGCCGGCGCCACAGCGGCAGGTGCAGCAGGTAGGGCCGCAGGTGCAGGCTGAACACCACGAAGCGCAGGTTGACGCAAAAGCCCGTCGCCAGGATCACCCAGGCGGGCGCGCCGGCCACGATCAGCGGCAGCGAGGCCAGCTGCGAGCTGCCGGCGAACACCAGCAGCGACATCAGTGCCGACTCGGTGAGCGACAGGCCCGACTTCATCATGGCCACGCCGGTCATCAGGCCCCAGGCCGCGATTCCGGGCGACTGCGGCGCCATCTCGCGCACGCCGGCCAGGAACTCGGGATGGCGGCGCACCGCCCGCAGCAGGAACATGGGCGTCAGCGGCCCAGCACTTGGCCGGCGGCCAGCGGGAAGCCGCGCAGGAAATCGGCCGCGGGCAGGCGCTTGCCGCCGGCGCGTTGCAGCTCGGTCAGGCGCAGCGCGCCCTGGCCCGCCGCCACCACCACCCCGTGGCCGTCTGCGGACAAAACCTGGCCGGAGTCCGCGCCAGGCGGGCGCGAGCTGCTATGAATTTCGGAGCGCCACAACTTGATCGCCTCGCCGCCGGCCGTGGTGGAGGCGCCGGGGAAGGGGTCGAAGGCGCGGATGCGCCGGGCGATCACCTCGGCCGGCTGCGACCAGTCCACCAGCGCCTCGGCCTTCTCGATCTTGTGCGCGTAGGTGACGCCCTCGCTGGGCTGCCGCGCGGGCGTGAAGCCGCCGCAGGCGGCCAGTTCCAGGGCTTCGACGATGAGGCGGCCGCCCAGCACGGCCAGCCGGTCGTGCAGCGTGCCCGTGGTGTCGCCGGGACGGATCGCCATGCGCTCGGCCAGCAGCATGTCGCCGGTGTCCAGCCCGGCGTCCATCTGCATGATGGTGATGCCGGTTTCCGCATCGCCCGCCTCGATCGCGCGGTGGATGGGCGCCGCGCCGCGCCACCGCGGCAGCAGCGAGGCATGGATGTTCAGGCACCCGCGCGGCGGCAGGTCCAGCACCCACTGCGGCAGGATCAGCCCGTAGGCGGCCACCACCATCACGTCGGGCCGGGCCTGCTCGAGGGCGGCTTTCGCCGCCTGGGCGTCCTCGGGGTACTTGCCGTCCAGCCGCAGGCTGCGCGGCTGCGCCACCGGCAGGTGGTGGTCCAGCGCGAACTGCTTGACCGGCGAGGCCTGCAGCTTCATGCCGCGTCCGGCCGGGCGGTCCGGCTGGGTGAGCACCAGCGGGATGTCGAAGCGGGCGGCGTGCAGCCGCTCCAGGGCGGCGCGGGCGAACTCGGGCGTGCCGGCGAACGCGACCCGCATCAGTTGCGCTCGTTGGGCGCGTTGACGAACTCCATGGCCGGGTGCGAGCGCTGGACCACGCCCCGGCCGTCCAGGTAGGCGTGCCAGAACATGTCGCTGCGGTCGGCGTGCTGCCAGCGCCAGGTCAGCACCGGGCCGTTCCAGCTCGCCACGCCGTCGACCTGGGCCGGCGGGCCGAACTCACGTTCCAGGTCCTCGCGGGTCCAACGGCCGGTCTCGATGCGGGCGAAGTCGGCTTCGGTCAGCACCTGGCGCGAGCGCAGCACGCGGCCGGAGGCGTCCAGGTCCACCATCCAGGCCCAGCGGCCGAAGGGCTGGGTGCTGTACTGCAGGCGTTCCCCCGCCGGCAGCCGCACCACGCGGGTGGGCTGGCCCAGGCTGGCGATCACGGCGTCGCGCGGCGTGCCGGGGGCCACCCGTTCGGCCCCGAAGGGATTGCCGGCGCAGGCGGCCAGCAGGGCGGCCAGGGCGAGGGCGGCCAGAAGGCGGGTCACGGCGCTGCTCCTCACGCCCGCACGGCCTCGCGGCGCGTCTTGAGCATCTTGGTCTTGATGCGGTTGCGCTTCAGGGGCGACAGGTACTCGACGAAGACCTTGCCCAGCAGGTGGTCCATCTCGTGCTGGATGCACACTGCCAGGATGCCTTCGGCCTCCACGGTGCGCGACTGGCCGTTCTCGTCCAGCGCCTGCACCCGCACCGAGGTCGAGCGCTCCACGCCGTCGTAGATCCCGGGCACCGACAGGCAGCCCTCCTCGTTGACCACCTTGTCGGGGCTGGCCCACACGATTTCGGGGTTGATCAGCACCAGGGGCCGGTTGCGCTGCTCGGACACGTCGATCACGACCAGCCGCTCGTGCACGTCCACCTGCGTCGCGGCCAGCCCGATGCCGTTGGCGTCGTACATGGTCTCCAGCATGTCGGCAATCAGGGCCTTGATGCGGGCATCCACCGCCTGCACGGGCTTGGCGACGGTGTGCAGCCGGGGGTCGGGATAGCAAAGAATGGGGAGAAGGGCCATGGCAGGAGGGATCAACTGTCGCTATTTTCGCCACTTTTGGGCCGCGGCGCAGGGGCCGCAGGGCATAAACGTTGCCCAATCAAGGGCTTGGGCGCACAATCGACAGTAACTTGTCAAGTCGAAAAGACGCATCATGAGTAGAGGAAGGACGATGATGGCGCATTCCAGGACAGCCGCCGGCCTGGCGCTGGCATTGGGGCTGGGCACGGCCGCATTCGCGCAGAACTTCCCCGTCACGCCCGCGCAGCGCTCCACCGCCGAGCAGGTGGCGCAGGCCGGCGTGCCGCTGGCGGACCTCGCGCCCAACGCCCCCGACAACTACACCGTCAAGCGTGGCGACACGCTGTGGTCCATCGCCCGCCTGTACCTCACCACGCCCTGGCGTTGGCCCGAGCTGTGGGGCATGAACCTGCAGGAAGTGCGCAACCCGCACCGCATCTACCCCGGCCAGCAGTTGGTGCTGGAAAAGTCCGGCGGCCGCGCGCGCCTGCGCGTGCAGCAGGCCGAGGGCGCGATCGACACGCCCCCCACCGAGACCGTCCGCGTGTCGCCCCGCACCCGGGTCGAGACCCTGGCCGACACGGCGCTGCCCACGCTGCAGCCCCACCTGATCGAACCGTTCCTCGCCGAGCCCATCATCGTGGGCGAGGGCGCGCTGCAGCGCGCCCCGCGCATCGTGGCCGCCGGCGACGGCCGGGTGCTGCTCACCCGCGGCGACCGGGCCTATGCCCGCGGCGTGGCGGACGCGCCCCTGAAGGAAACGCGCCCCGGCCGCTCGGACGAGTACCGGGTGTTCCGCGACGCCCAGCCTCTGCGTGACCCGGTCACGCGCGCCGTCCTGGGTTACGAGGCGCAGTACCTGGGCAAGGCCGAGCTGGTGCGTGGCGAGACGACCCAGCCCGTGAAGACTTCCAGCGGCGAGATGCGGCCCACGCTGGTGCCGGCCACCATCGACATCGTCTCGGCCCGCGAGGAGATGCGGGTGGGCGACCGCCTGGTGCCCGAGCCGCCGCGCCAGCTGGTGAGCTACGTGCCGCGCGCGCCCGAGCGCCCGGTGGACGGCGCCGTGGTGTCCATGTACGGCACCGCCGTGGCCATGGCCGGCCAGAACCAGGTGGTGGTGATCAACAAGGGCACGGCCGACGGCCTGGAGAGCGGACACATCCTGGCCATCCTCAAGGACGGCGGGCAGGTGGTGGACAAGTCGCAGCAGGGCGAGCGCACCCAGCTCAAGCTGCCCGACGAGCGCAACGGCCTGGTGATGGTGTTCCGCCCCTTCGAGAAGCTCTCGTACGCGCTGATCCTGGAGATCACCGACGGCGTGAAGGTCGGCGACCGCGTGGTCAACCCGCGCTGAACCCCTGGCGTTGCTCCTGGATGGAGCGCGACGAACTGGGCGCCTGGCTGCGCCTGGCGCTGACCCCCGGCATCGGCAACACGGCGGCCCGCAAGCTGCTGGCGGCTTTCGGCTTGCCGCAGCAGGTCTTCGCCCAGCCGCTGGCCGCCCTGGAGGCCGTGGTTCCCGCGGCGGCCGCCCGCGCCCTGCGTGAAGAACCGCCGGACTGGGCGGCTCAGGCGGAATCCACCTGGCAGTGGCTGCAGCAGGGTCCCGGCCGCCACCTGCTCACCCTGGCCGACACCCGCTACCCCGCCTCGCTGCTGCAGACCGAAGACCCGCCGCTGATGCTCTACGCGCTGGGCGTCCTGCCGGCTGCCTGGCCGGCCGCGCTGGCTGTGGTGGGCAGCCGCAACCCCACGCCACAGGGCCTGGCGAACGCCCGGCAGTTCTCGCGCAGCCTGGCGCAGTCCGGCCTCACCATCGTCTCGGGCCTGGCCCTGGGGGTGGACGGCGCCGCGCACGAAGGCGCACTGGAGGGGGCGGCGGCCCAGCAGCTGGCCACGGTGGCGGTGGTGGGCACCGGGCTGGACCGGGTCTATCCCAAGCAGCACCTGGAGCTGGCCCATCGCATCGCCGCCCGTGGGCTCATGCTGAGCGAGTACCCGCTGGGCACCCCGCCCCTGTCGGCCAACTTCCCCAAGCGCAACCGCATCATCGCGGCGCTGAGCCAAGGGACGCTGGTGGTCGAGGCGGCGCTGCAATCCGGTTCGCTGATCACCGCGCGGCTGGCGGCTGAACAGGGCAAGGAGGTGTTCGCGATTCCCGGCTCCATCCACTCGGCGCAGTCCCGCGGCTGCCACCTGCTGCTCAAGCAGGGCGCCAAGCTGGTGGAAACGGCGCAGGATGTGCTGGAGGAGCTGCGCCCCGGCTCGGCTGCAGCCGAGCCGGCGGCGCCCGTTGACTCGGTTGATGACGATCCGCTGCTGCAGGCGCTGGGCTTCGACCCGGTGGGACTGGATGCGCTGGTCGCGCGGACCGGCGTTCCCGCGTCCCTGCTGCAGGCGCAGCTGCTCGAGCTCGAACTACAGGGCCAGGCCGCGCGCCTGCCCGGCGGGCTGTACCAGCGCATAGCGGCCGGTTGACGCCGACGCGCATGCGCAACACCCTGATGCACGGGTGCTTGCGCAGCAGGCTTCTGGGCTATATTGGGCCCATGTTCGAAGTGCTGGTGTTCGTCTACGAAAACTACTGGCGAGGCGATGCATGCCCCGAGCTGCAGCAACTGCAGCGCAAGCTCAGCGCCCACGGCTTCGAACCCGACGAGATCCGCGATGCGCTCATCTGGCTGGACGGCCTGAATTTCGCGGCGCACAGCACCCTGGGGCGCCCTGATGACGGCGAAGCGCCTGTCGCTCCCCTGCAGTCGACCGACAGCCTGCGTGTGTACTCGGTGGCCGAGCAGGACCACCTGGGTGCGCAATGCCTGGGCTTCATTTCCTTCCTCGAATCCTCCGGCGTGCTGCCGCCGGCCATGCGCGAGATCGTCATCGACCGCGCGATGGCCGCGCCGGGCGACCCGGTGTCCCTCGACGACCTCAAGATCATCGTGCTGATGGTGTACTGGAGCGTCGGCGAGGAGCCGGACGCGCTGGTGCTGGACGAGCTCTGCGACGACAGCGCAGGGCGCCTCCC
>CAZZAW010000043.1:0-14096 GCA_964652405.1 uncultured Ramlibacter sp. | reverse complement strand
GCCCACCCTCGTGGTCCACGGACGCGACGATCCCCTGGTGCCTTTCGCCTGCGGCCAGGACACGGCGCGCCGCGTCGCGGGCTCGCGCCTGGTCGCGGTGCCGGGCATGGGCCATGACCTGCCGCCGGGCGTGGTCGATCGCATCCTGCAGCCACTGCTGCCGCACCTGCAGGGACACTAGCGGCTTCATGACCACGCCCGACCAATCCCTGCTGGGCAAGCCGGCCCCCTACCGCGACCAGTACGACCCCACGCTGCTGTTCCCCATCGCCCGCGCCGACAAGCGCTCGGAGCTGGGGCTGGGCGAGCGCCTGCCCTTCTTCGGCGCCGACCTGTGGACCGCCTTCGAGCTGAGCTGGCTCAACCGCCGCGGCAAGCCGCAGGTGGCGATCGCGCACGTCACCGTGCCCTGCGAGACGCCCCACATCGTCGAGAGCAAGTCCTTCAAGCTCTACCTCAACAGCTTTTCCAACACGCGCTTCGCCTCGCTGGAGGAAGTGCAGGCCCGCATCCGCGCCGACGTGAGCGAGGCCGTGTGGCGGGGCGCACCGGCGCCGTCGTCGGTCGGCGTGCGCCTGCTCGCGCCGGACCAGTTCGAGCGTGAGCGCATCCAGGAGCTGGACGGCCTGCTGCTGGACCGGCTCGACATCGAATGCGACCGCTACACGCTGGCCCCCGAACTGCTGAGCGCCGTGCAGGACGAGCAGCCGGTCGAGGAAGTGCTGGTCAGCCACCTGCTCAAGAGCAACTGCCTGGTGACCGGCCAGCCCGACTGGGGCAGCGTGCAGATCCGCTACAGCGGCCCCCAGATCGACCAGGGCGGGCTGCTGCGCTACCTGGTGAGCTTCCGCAACCACAACGAGTTCCACGAGCAGTGCGTGGAGCGCATCTTCATGGACCTGTGGCAGCGCTGCAAACCCGTGAAGCTGTCGGTGTACGCCCGCTACACGCGGCGCGGCGGGCTGGACATCAACCCGTTCCGCACCAGCCACCCGGCGGGGCTGCCGGCGAACGTCCGCACCGCGCGTCAGTAGCCGCTACATCTCGCGAAACGAGGCCAGCGGGGCGAGGGGCGGGAACTCCCCCGCGCGCTTTTCCTTCAGGGCGGTGATGGCCTCGCGCACGTGGGCATTGCTCCAGATCGCGCCCTGGACCCAGCCCATCTGCTTGAGGGCGTCGTCCACGGAGTGGTCGCGTGTGTAGTGGATCACCTGCTTGGTGCCCCAGACCGCCACCGGCGGCTTGGCCGCGATCTCGCGGGCGCATTGCAGCGCCGCCTGCACCATGGCGTCCTGCGTGTCGAACACCTGGTTCACCAGGCCCCAGCCCAGCGCCTGCGCCGCCGGCAGGCGGCGGCCCGTGTAGGCGAGCTCCTTGACCACGCCCAGCGGAATCAGCTTGGGCAGGCGCTGCAGCGTGCCCACGTCCGCCACCATGCCGATGTTGATCTCCTGGATGCAGAAGAAGGCGTCGGCCGTGGCGTAGCGGATGCAGCAGGCCGTGACCATGTCCACCGCGCCGCCGATGCAGCCGCCCTGGATGGCCGCGATCACCGGGATGCGCAGCGACTCCAGCCGGCTGAAGGTGGCCTGCATGTCGGTGAGCAGGTCGAACACCGCCGCGCGGCCTTCGGGGCTGCGGTCGTCCAGCAGGATGGCGTCGCCGAAGGTGTCCAGGGCCATGCCGGCCGAGAAGTGCTTGCCGGTGGAGGAGATCACCAGGACGCGCGCCTGGCCTTCACGGTGCAGCTTCTGGAGCAGCTCGTCCAGCTCGCGCCAGAAGGCGGGGTGCATGGTGTTCATTGCCTCGGGGCGGCTGAGCACCAGGTGGGCGACGTGGTCCTGGAGGGAGAGGCTGAAGCAGTTCATGGGCGGCTCCTGTCTGGAGCCGCCACTGTAGCCAGTCAGGTCAGCGGACCCAGTCGCATCGGAGTCGCTGCAACCGGTGCGCCTTGAGCCGCCACTGCACGTACAGGGTGGGCCCGGACGCAGCCAGCAGGCACAGGGGCAGCAGCCAGAGCTGGTCGAAGGCCACGGCGGGCAGCCAGCCCACCCAGCCCATCAGCCACAGGGTCAGCACCCCGTCCCACAGGTGGTACTCGACCGGGTGGGTGCCCCGGTGCTCCACATGCCATTGTTTGATGCGCTGAAGTTCATCCAGGGACATGGCGGCTCCTTGCGCGGCCTTGTCAGTTCCGCGTCAGAGCAATGTAAGTTCGCCGTAAGGCGTCGTCAACGACGAGGGCGCTACCAGAGCTTGGCGCAGTTGCCGCTGTAGACGATGGCTCCGGGCGCCGCGGGCGCGGCAGCCGTTTCCACGGTGACGATGAGCTTGCCGACCTTGGACAGCAGCTTCTCCGAGGTGTCGGGCAGCTGCGACACCGCCGACCCGGTCAGGGGCACCGTTCCCAGCGCGAAGGCCGGGCCGCTGGCCGGCACCGCCCACAGCACCAGCCGCCCGGCCGCCGGCGCCTCGACAGGACCGATCACCTTGATGGTCATCGTGCGGCCATGGCGCAGCGAACTCACCAGCAGCTTGCCGTTGCCCTGCGCATCGGTGAGCAGCCCCACGTAGCTGGCCGGCAGCTTCTCGCCGGTGCGCATGGCCACCTGGTCGGCCGTGAGGAACAGGGCGGGCGCCGTGGTGAAGAGCGCCCAGGCGGCCAGCAGGCCGGCCGCCAGGCCGCCCAGGCCGAACCCCGCCGGCCGCCAGGACCAGCCGCGCGCGGCCGTCTGGGCGCTCGCCGGCCGCGTGCGCGCCTCGATCGCCTCCCAGACCCGGGGGGAAGGCTGCACCGGCGGCACCGACTGCGCCAGCCGGCCCAGCCGGGCCTCCCACTGCCGCACCGCCAGGCCCACGTCGGCCCGCTCGCGCTGCAGGCGCTCGAACCGGCGGCGCGCCGGCCCGGCCAGGGTCCCCAGCACGTAGGCCGACGCCAGGTGGTTCACCAGCAACGGGTCGGCGTACCTCATGCGGATGCCCCCGCCGCCAGGCAGTGCCTGAGCTTGTCCAGGCCACGGCGGATCCAGGCCTTGACCGACCCCAGGGGCGCGCCCATCGCCGCCGCGACCTCGCTGTGCGACAGGCCCTGGTAGTAGGCCAGGGCCAGGCTTTGCCGGTGCGAGCCGTCCAGCCCGTCCAGGCAGGCGCGGATGCGCAGCGCGTCGGCCGCGCCGTCCAGCAGGTCGAGCGCGCTCGGGACCGTGCCCAGCACGGCCTCGTCGCCGCCGTCCCCGGCCAGCTCGGTCTCGCGCCGGCGCGTGCGGGCGCGCAAGGCGTCCAGTGCCTTGTTGCGCACGATGGCAATCAGCCAGGTCATGGGCTGGACCTCCTGCCCGCCCACCTGCTCGCGGTAGGTGGCGGCGTGGTGCCAGATGCTGACGAAGGCCTCCTGCAGAACGTCTTCGGCGGCCTGCTCACGACCCAAGATACGCAGCGCCACGCCGAACAGATGCGCGTGGGTGCGCTGGTAAACCTGCGCGAATGCCGCATGGTCGCCCGCCGCGGAGCGGGCGATCAGCTCGCGCAGCTGGGCGCTGGCGTCCTCACGGTTGGGCTGCATCGGCGCAGTATAGGCAGGCCTTCCGGCCTGCCGCCGGCGCCGGCGGGCCTCAGCTGCGCTGGAACAGCACCAGCCGCTGCTCGGCCGTCTGCGTGCCCTGGTTGGCCGACATCGACACCTCGTAGCGCGTGCCCGGCAGCTGGCGCTGCGGCCCCAGGTTGAAACTGAAGTTGCCGTTGGCGTCGGCCTGCACCGTCTGTTCGGCCACGGTCTGGGCCACGCCCAGGCGGTTGCCGATCACCGGCGGCACCGCGTCGACGCGGATGCGCACCATGGCGTTGGGCGCGGTGCGGCCGGTCACGGCCACCTGCCCGCCTTCGATGGCGGCATTCGGGCCCGGGCTGTGCACCTGCAGCGGCAGCGCCGTGGGGGCTGCGGCACCCATGGAAGCCGTGTTGCCGGTGCCCACCGGCACGCGCGCGGTGAGCGGCTCCGACAGGTTGCTGGACACCGAGGTGTTGCCCACCCTCAGCGTGGCCGCGGCCGAGGCGAAGCCGTTCACGTTGTCGTTGCGGCGGATCACGTAGTTGCCCCGATACACGCCCGGGTTCACCTCGCGCAGCCGCACGTCGCTGGCCACGCCGGGGATGCCCACGGTGGCCGTGCCGCCGGGAGCGCCGCGCAGCACGAAGCGCACCTGGCCGCCCGGCTCCAGGGACGCCCCGTCGCTGGCCGCGGTGAAGCGCTCGATGCGGGCCGGCGCGGCCGCGGTCGCGGGCTGCTGCGGCGGTTGCGCCTGCGCGAGGAAGGACTGCGGGTACGTGAAGTTGGTCGCCACCCAGCGGTTGCCCGTGGTGATGCGGGTGGCCACCAGCCCGGCGGGGTCGATGCGGTCGTTGCGCTTGATGGTGTAGGTCCCTTCGTAGCGGCCGGGGCGGGCCTCGCGCATGGGCACGGACACCTTGCCGCCGTTCACGTTCAGCGTGACCTGGGCCTGCGAGCGCGGCGTGCCTTCCAGGCTGAACCTCAGGGTGGCGCCCGGATCCAGCCCGCCGTCGCTGTGGACCTGGAGCCCGTCGATCTGCTGGGCCGACGCGAAGCCCGCGCAGGCCGCCAGCGCCAAAGCGAGCGCCGGTTGGTGGAGGGGGTGTTTCATGGCTGAGCCTTTCTCGGATGTGTGAACACTTTCACCCTAGGCGGCCACCGTCGCGCTGCCTGTAGGCCGAACGCGACCGGGCGGGTAGGAATGCCAAGCCGATGCGGCGTGTCACACGGGTTCACCGCGCGTTTGCAATGGCCGGGCGGCTTGCTAGCATGCTCGGCCATGAAGCGCCGCGCCCTGGTCCTTGCCCCCCTTGTCCTTGCCGCCGGAGGAACCGCCATGGCCGACCTGCCCAAAGTGCAATCGCTGGACGACTCGCTGCGCTGGCTGGACCGCCTGGAGCGGGCGCCCGGCGTGCGCACCACCGGCGCCTGGCCGCTCGCGGCCGTGCTGGAGCACCTGGCGCAGAGCATCGAGATGAGCATGGACGGCTACCCGCAGCCCAGAAGCGAGCTGTTCCAGAAGACCGCCGGCAGCGCGGCCTTTTCCTTCTTCAAGCTGCGCGGCCGGATGAGCCATGGCCTGGCCGAGCCCATCCCGGGTGCGCCGGCCCTCACCGCGGGTGCCGACTGGAAGCCGGCCGCGGCCCGCCTGCGCCAGGCCGTGGCGCGCTTCAACGGCCACGCCGGCGCGCTGCGGCCGCATTTCGCCTACGGCGCGCTCGACAAGCGGGACTTCGCCCTGGCCCACGCCTTCCACATCGCCAACCACCAGGACGAGATCGTCGTGGCCTGAACCGGCTTCAGGCCGGAAAGTCCACCCGTGCTTCCAGCCCGGGCTGCGCGTTGCGCAGCTGCAGCGTGCCGCCGTGCGCCTGCGCCACCAGCCGGCACAGGTACAGGCCCAGGCCCACGCCACCGGTGGCGCGGCCCCGCGAGGCATCAGGGCGGTAGAACGGCTCCCCCAGCTGCGCCAGGGCGGCCTCCTCCACGCCGGGGCCGAAGTCGCGCACCACCAGCCGCACGCCGCCCGGCGATGCCTGCACCTGCACCAGGGGCGGCTGCTCCCCGCCGCCGTGACGCAGCGCGTTGTCGGCCAGGTTGCGCACCAGCAGCCGCACCCGCACGCGGTCCAGCGGCACCAGGGGCAGGCCATCCTCGGTCTCCAGGCGCAACGCCCGGCCCTCCAGCGCCTCGCGCGCCAGCAGGCCCAGGTCGGTGGGTTCGCGGTGCAGGGCGGCGTGCCCCTGGCCCAGGCGCTCGCTCTCCAGCAGGCCGCTCACCAGGTCGGCCATCTCGCCCAGGTCGCGCAGCAGCGCTTCGCGCCGGGCGGCCCATTCCCCGTCCTCCGGCAGCAGCTCGGTGTTGAGCCGCGCGCGTGTCAGCGGGCTGCGCAGCTCGTGGCTGATCGCCAGCAGCAGGCCGCGCTTGGCTTCCAGCATCTGGTGGATGCTGGAGGCCATGGCGTTCACGTCGCCGGCCAGGTCGCCCAGCTCGTCGCGCCGGCGCACCGGGATGGGCGCATCGAAGCGGCCGCTGCCGAAGCGGCGCGCGCCCTCGCGGATGTCGTCCAGCGGCCGCAGCAGCCGCCGCACCACCTTGTAGGCGAGCAGCGTGAGCAGCAGCAGCACGGCCAGCGTGGCGGCGCCCACGAAGCGCGGCCGGTCGCGCCAGGGCTTCACGTCCAGCCCGAACTCGATACGGTGCCCGTCGGCCGTGGCGCGCGAGAACAGGCCGGCCTCGCGCCGCCAGTCGTCGCGCCAGCGGGGCGGGTCGTCGTCGGGGTCGGCCGGGTGGCTGCGCCAGTTCACCCGCGGCCCGTCGATCGCGATGGTGACCGGCAGGCGCTGCGCCAGCGCCTGGGCCCGGGCCGGGTCAGGCGGGGTGCCGATCTCGGCCACCAGCCGGTCGACGTAGTCGCTGACCAGGGGCCGCGCCGCGTCGCGCCAGCCGATGCTCAGGGCCTTCTGCATGCCGAACAGGAAGGTGCCCGCCAGCGCCAGCGCCAGCAGCAGGAACAGGGCGACCAGCCGCGCCTTGAGCGAATGGCGCAGCCGCTGGCCGGCACGCTGGTGCCAGCGGCCGTCACGCACCGCGGACCTCGCGCAGGGCCAGCGCATAGCCGGCATTGCGCAGCGTCTTGATCGCCGCCAGCGGCTCCAGCTTCTTGCGCAGGCGGCTGACCACGATGTCCACGGCGCGCGTGAACAGCTCGGCCTCGTGGCCGCGCAGGCGGTTGAGGATGTCGTCGCGGCTGAACACCTTGCCCGGCTCGCGCGCCAGCAGCAGCAACAGGTCGAACTCGGTGCTGGTCAGCTCCACCGGCTCGCCCTGGCGCTGCACGGTGCGCGTGACCGGGTCGATCACCAGGCCCTCGAAGTGCAGCTTGCCGTCGGCGGGGGCGGCGCGGCGGCGGCGCAGCACGGTCGCCAGGCGCGCCACCAGCTCGCGCGGCTCGAAGGGCTTGGGCAGGTAGTCGTCCGCGCCCAGCTCCAGGCCGACCACGCGGTCCATGACCTCGCCGCGCGCGGTGAGCATCACCACCGGGATGTCGCTGTCCTGGCGGATCGCGCGGCAGACCGAGAAGCCGTCCTGCTCGGGCAGCATCACGTCCAGGATCACCGCGTCCCAGCCGCCCTGGCGCAGCCGCGCCAGGCCTTCGCTGGGGCGCAGCGCCTGTTCCAGCTGCAGCTCGAAGCGGGCGCAGTAGGCGGCCAGGGGCTCACCGAGCTGCGCATCGTCGTCGATCAGCAGGATGCGGGGCATGCCGCATTGTCCATGGCGCGCAGCAGGCGCTGCCGCACGCGCTGCTGGCGCCAGGCGGGCAGCGAGTCCCAGCGGTCGGCCGTGCGCAGGCAACGGGCCAGCAGGTCGGCCCCAGCCTGGGGCCGGCGCGCGAGCAGGGCCGCGGCCTCGCCGCGGTCGATGCGCGGGCCCCACAGCAGGCCCAGCAGGTCCTCGGTGTCGGCCAGGCGGGCCATGGCTTACCCGCGGCGCCACCAGCCGCCGCGGCGGCCGTCCATCATCTCGCGCACCCGGGCCTGCTGCGAGGCGTCCAGGCTGTCGTAGAAGTCGCCCAGCGCCGCGATCACCTCGGGGCTGCCGGCGGTGACGGCGGCGGTCTTCTGCGCCACCAGTGCCTGGGCGCGGCCGCGGTCGAACTTCTCGCCGGCCACCAGCTGCCGCAACTCGGCGCGCGGGTCGGGCGTGGCGCCGACCAGGGCCTGCCGCTGCTGCTGCAGCTTGTCCGCCAGCACGGCGAACTTCTGCTTCTGCTGCGCGTTCAGGTCCAGCTTGCCGGCGACGCGGTCGACCAGCTTGTCGCGGTGGCGGGCCTGTTCCTCGGGCGTGGCGTTCCAGCCGTGGTGCTCGCCGCGGTGCCCGCAGGCGGTGAGCGCGCCCAGGGCGAGCGAGGCGCCGAACAGGCCGAGCAGGGTGCGTTGGGTCCAGGACTTCATGGCGGTTCCTTTCAGGTTCCAGTGAGTGAGGACCTGATGGTCGCCAGTGGCCCGGCCGCGGTCATCGCGCCGCGGTTTCGGTTCTTTTCGGTTTGTTTCGGGCCGCCGGCGCTGCGACCAGCACGCGGTTGGTGAAGGCCTGTGCCCGCAGGGTGTGCACGGTGCTCCCCACGTCCGTGAAGCCCCGGCGTTCCCAGAAGGTCCGCGCCCGGGTATTGCCTTCCCAAGCCGTGAGCCAGAGGGCCGGCGAGCCCGCGTCGGCGGCCAGCACTTGGACGCGCTGCAGCAGCGCCGACCCCACGCCCCGGTCCTGGAACCGGGGCTGGACGTAGAGCCGCACCAGCTCCGCGCTGGCGCGGGAATCCAGCGGGCAGGGCCGTCCCAGCGCCAATTCGGCAAAGCCCACCAGATGGCCCTGGCGCTCGGCCAGCACGAAGCGCTGGCGCGGGTCGGCCAGCCGCCGATCGAACGCAGGGGGTGAATAGCCTTCCAGGACTTCCCAGGCCAGCGCCGGGGTCACGCCCTCGGTCGCGTAGGTGTCCAGGAAGACCTGCGTGGCCAGCACGCCCACGCACAAGGCATCGCTCCGGCTCCCATCGCGCAGGCGCAAGCCGTCGTCCTGCGACGTTGCTGCGGGGCGGTCAGGTCCCGGCGGCATCGCTGAACAGGTCCGGTGTCGGTTCGGACACCCGGTTTGCTATGGAAGTCATAGCATCTGGTGTTCTAGGGGTGCGGGCTTCAGCCTCTTTTGCTTCCGAAGCCTTGGCCAGCTTGCCGACCCGCACGCCCAGCAGCCGCAGCCGGGGTCCCAGGTCCACGCGCTTGAGGCACTGGCCGGCCACCTGGCGGATGGTTTTCGCGTCGTCGGTGAAGTGCTCGATGGTCTGGTCGCGGGTGGCGATCCTGAAATCGTCGTAGCGCAGCTTGATGCCGATGGTCTTGCCCACGTAGCCCTTGCGCTGCAGGTCGCCGGCCACGCGCACGCACAGGTCGGTGAAGATCGCCCCCAGCTCGGCGCGGTCGCGCACCGCATGCAGGTCGCGCTCGAAGGTGGTCTCGCGGCTCATGGACACCGGCTCGCTCTCGGTGACCACCGGCCGCTCGTCCCGGCCCCACGCGGCCTCGTGCATCCAGGCGCCGTAGCTCTTGCCGAAGTTGTCGACCAGCCACTCCGGGTCGGCTCGGGCGATGTCGCCGATGGTGAGCAGGTGCAGCTTGTGCAGCTTGACCTCGGCCTTGGGGCCGATGCCGTTGATCTTGCGCACCGGCAGCGGCCAGATCTTCGTCTGCACGTCCTCGGGGTAGACGATGGAGATGCCGTTGGGCTTGTTGAATTCGCTGGCCATCTTGGCGATCAGCTTGTTGGGGGCCACGCCGATGGAGCAGGTGAGCCCGGTGCGCTCGAAGATGGCCTTCTGGATCAGGCGCGCCAGCACCCGCCCGCCCTCGCGCTGGCCGCCGGGCACCTCGGTGAAGTCGATGTAGACCTCGTCCACCCCGCGGTCCTCCACCACCGGCGCGATCTCGCGGATGGTGGCCTTGAACGCGCGGGAGAACTTGCGCACCTCCTCGAAGTCCACCGGCAGCACCAGCGCATTCGGCGCCAGCTTGGCCGCCTTCATCATGCCCATGGCCGATCCCACGCCGAACTGGCGCGCCGCATAGGTGGCGGTGGTGATCACGCCGCGCCCGACGTAGTCCTTGAGCAGGGGAAAGGCTTCTGGCGGAATCTCCGACAGCGGGCGGTCCGCGTACTTCTCGCGGATCATCTCGTCCACCCGGCGCCGGCCGCCGCCGATCACGATGGGCAGGCCCTTCAGCTGCGGGTAGCGCAGCAGTTCCACGGACGCGAAGAACGCGTCCATGTCCAGGTGGGCGATGCGGCGCTGGGGCGGGCTCACGCGGGCAGCATAGCGCGCAGCACCGCCACGTAGCCCGGCAGGTCCTGCTCGTGTTCCTTGCGCAGCACGGTGGGTTCCAGCTCGAGCACCTCGAACCCGTGCTCGCGGGCCAGCCGCCGCACGTAGCCGGCCGAGTGCGCGTAACGGCGCGAAGGCCGCAGCACCACGTCCGGGCCTTCCTCCGCCGCCTCCAGCGAGAAGCCGAACAGGCCGCCCGGCCGCAGCGCGCGGCGGGTCAGTTCGAACACGCGCTCCAGCTGGCCCACGTAGATGAAGACGTCGGTGGACACCACCAGGTCCTGCGAGGCCACAGGCTGCTGCTCCAGGAAGGCGGTGAGCTCCGCGCAGGCCACCTCGCGGTACAGCCCGCGCTGGCGCGCGGCCTCCACCATCCGCGGCGAGAGGTCCACGCCCACCAGCGCGCGGGCCACCGGCTGCAGCAGGGGCGCGCACAGCCCGGTGCCGCAGCCCAGGTCGAGGATGTCGCCGGGCGTGGGCGACTGGCGCAGCAGCGCCTCGCAGACCCGCTCGTGCGCCTGGTACTGCAGCCGCCCCACCAGGTGCTGGTCGAAGCGGTGCGCGTAGCGGTCGAACAGGTCCGCCACGTAGCTGGCCGGGGCGGTGGGCGGCGCATCGCCCTCGCCGAGCGCCGCCAGCGCGAAATTCGCGGTCTCGGCGTCCCCGCCCAGGCGCAGGCACTCGCGGTAGGCCTGCGCCGCCTCGTCCAGCCGTCCCAGCTCGCGCAGCACGTGGCCGCGGTTCAGGTGCACCTCGTGGGCGTCGGGCCGCAGCGCCAGTGCCTTGTCGTAGTCGGTGAGCGCCTCCGGAAACTGGTCCAGGTGCCCCAGGATGCTGGCGCGCCCGTTCAGCGCCTCGAAGTAGCCGGGGCGCAGGGACAGCGCCCGGTCCAGGCTGGCCAGGCAGGCCTGGGGCGAGCGCTGCAGCCGGTGCAGCGCGAAGGCGCGGTGCATGAGCGCCTCGGGATAGTCGGGGTGCAACGCGAGCGCCGCCTCGAAATGCTTCAGGGCTTCCTCGTAGCGGCCCTTGGCGTGCAGCCCCAGGCCCAGGTTGAACAGCGCTTGAGGAAACTTCGGCTGCCGCTGCAGCGCGGCCTGGAAGCAGGCCATGGCTTCGTCGGTGCGGTCCAGCCCCGTGAGGCTGCAGCCCAGGTTGTTCAGCGCATCGGCGAACCCGCCGTCGATTTCCACGGCGGCCTGGTGGCAGCGCACGGCTTCCTCGTAGCGCTTGAGCGCATGCAGGCACTGCCCCTTGCCATTGAGCGCCTCGGCCGCGCGCGGGTGGCGCGCCAGCAGCATGTCGAAGCCGGCGATCGCCTCCTCGTGCCGCCCCGCCTGCCGCAGCGCGTGCGCCCGGGTCAGGGCCGCCCGGGCGTGCGCCGGCTCCTGCGCCAGCGCCTGCTCGCAGCGAACGACTGCCTGCACCGGCTGGCCCAGGTTCAGGTAGACCCAGCCCAGGTTGGCCGCCGCGTCCGCGTCTTCGGGGCGCCGCAGCACCCAGGACTCGATCAGCCGCCGCGCGAGGTACCAGTCGCCGCGCTGGCTGACGATCACGCCCAGCAGGTGCGGCACGTGCGGATAGCCGGGATGCGCAGCCAGGATGCGCTCGTACAGCGGCTGCGCCGCGTCCAGGCGCCCCTGCTGCTGGTGGTCCACCGCCTGCTGGAACAGCGCGTCGGCTTCGGCCTTGTCCATCGTCACCTCGCTCGAGAGGCGGCCAGTGTAGCGAGGGCTTGCCGGTGTTCTTGGCAGCAGCCGTGCTTTGCGTCCTGTGGTGCTTTGCGTCCTGCGGCGAAGGGCGGTCCGGCTGGGGCTTAACCGGCAGCGCGGCGCCTGCGGCGCCGTGCCCTGTGCGGCTGTAGGGTGTGCCCTCTCGCTCCGGCACGACCGCCGCAGCCGCTCAGCGGTGCCAGATGCGCCCCAGCCGGACCACCCTTCGCCGCGAGAAGTGATGCCCGCTCGCTCGTTGCGAGCGCTCATCCGCTCCTTCTCGCGGTGGCCGGTGCCCCGGCAGCGGCGCATCTGTCCGGGCTGTTGCGCCCGCCGGGGTCGGGTCGGAGTGCGCGGCGCACCCTCGGGCGCCAGGGCCCAGCGCCGCGAGGCGCTGACCGGACAGTTAAGCCGATGCCGGGGCACCGGCCACCGCAGGCAAAGACGACGCACCGGGGCAGCGGCATACTGGCGAGCATGGACGTATGCGCAGCCAACTTCGGTTCCAGCTTTCGATGAAGGGTGCCTGCACAGACCCGCTGGCTGTCCTGCTGGGCGTTCTTGGCGCTGCGGCCATCTTGTTCGGCGTCTTCGCTTTGCCGGTCGCTTGGTTCGTCTACGTGTTCTGGATGCAGGTGCCTCTCTGGCAGGTGGCGGGCACGGTGGGACCGTTGGCGGCGATGTGCCTTTGGGTCGGCATCCTGTTGTTCCGCGCGGCGGACAGACGCTGCAAGAGGGTTGAGGCTGGAACCTGATGCAGGCGCCTCCCGGCTTGAGGAGGGCCCAGGTACAACATCTCGCTTGGCCGATGCCGGGGCACCGGCCACCGCAGGCGAGACAGGGGCGAGAAGTCTCAGCGCGGCCCGCCCAAAGCCCCCGCCCCGAGGTGCTCGTAGCTCCCCGGCAGCAGGATGGACTTGTCGACGGTGTTGATGTCCGTGCGGCCGCAGAAGGCCATGGACAGATCCAGCTCGTTGCGGATGATTTCCAGCGCCTTCTCCACGCCTTCCTGGCCCATGGCGCCCAGGCCGTACAGCATGGCGCGGCCGATGTAGGTGCCCTTGGCGCCCAGGGCCACCGCCTTGAGCACGTGCTGGCCGGAGCGGATGCCGCCGTCCATGTGCACTTCCATCTTGCGGCCCACCGCGTCGACGATGGCGGGCAGCGCCGAGATGGAGGAGGGCGCGCCGTCCAGCTGGCGGCCGCCGTGGTTGGAGACGATCACCGCGTCGGCGCCCGATTCGGCGGCCAGGTGCGCGTCCTCCACGTCCTGCACGCCCTTGAGGATCAGCTTGCCGCCCCAGCGCTTCTTGATCCACTCCACGTCGGCCCACGACAGGCGCGGGTCGAACTGCTTGGCCGTCCACTCCGACAGCGAGCCCATGTTTTCCACGCCCTTGACGTGGCCGACGATGTTGCCGAACTGGCGGCGCTGGGTGCCCAGCATGCCCAGGCACCAGCGCGGCTTCGTCATCATGTTCAGGATGTTCTTGGCCGTGAGCTTGGGCGGCGCCGACAGGCCGTTCTTGATGTCCTTGTGGCGCTGGCCCAGGATCTGCAGGTCCAGCGTGACCACCAGCGCCGAGCAGTTGGCCGCCTTGGCCCGGTCGATGAGCCGTTCGATGAAGTCGCGGTCGCGCATCACGTACAGCTGGAACCAGAACGGGTGGTTGTCAGTGCCGCGCGCCACGTCCTCGATCGAGCAGATGCTCATGGTCGAGAGCGTGAAGGGGATGCCCATCTTCTTGGCGGCCCGCGCCGCCAGGATCTCGCCGTCGGCGTGCTGCATGCCCGTCAGGCCGGTGGGCGCGATCGCCACCGGCATGTTCACCGGCTGGCCGACCATCGTGGTCTTCGTGGTGCGGCCTTCCATGTTCACCGCCACCCGCTGGCGCAGCAGGATGCGGTTGAAGTCCTCCTCGTTGGCCCGGTAGGTGCTCTCGGTCCACGAGCCGGAATCGGCGTAGTCGTAGAACATGCGCGGCACGCGGCGCTGGGCCAGCACGCGCAGGTCTTCGATGTTGGTGATCACGGGCATGCGTTTGTCTCCTGTTGCGCCGATCCTAGTGGCCCGGCCGGCGCGGCCGGTTGAGGAAATTTGGCCGGCGCCGGATTTTTGCTCAACCGTTGGCCCGGTTTCCCGCGGCCCGCTGTCCCGGCCTGAAATCCGGCCGTTGCCCGCCAGCCGCCTGCGCCCGGCGCTATCGAAGCAGGAGCGGCCTGTCGCTTCTCGTGACAACCCTGACGGCGCCTGTCTTGGCTTTGCAAAGCTCGTGAGCAGAATGGGGACTGCCATGACCTCCTTCGGCTCCCAGCCAGCTTCCTCCACCGCCCAGGTCCTGGTGGTGGACGACAACCGCGACTTCGCGCAGAGCCTGGCCTTGCTGCTGCACCTGGCCGGCTACCGCACGACCTGCGCGTTCGACGGCGATGGCGCGCTCATGCTGGCCCTCGAGCACCGGCCGCT